>NZ_JBWKLE010000003.1:367753-666278 GCF_056430495.1 Streptomyces sp. NPDC045967
GCACAGCCCGGCGGACGTGAAGCGTCCTGCTCATACGACCGCCTCGGGCTTGAGACCGAGGCCCTACAGGGACCCCCCCCCCCCCCCCCCCCACCCCCCCTCCCCCCCCCCCCCCCCCCCCCCTCCCCCCCCCCCCCGCCCTCGGCCTCTGTGCGGCAGAGTCGGTACGCGTCAGTCGCGGGTGGCCCCGCCCAGGTGGTGCACGCGGACCATGTTGGTGGTGCCCGGGACGCCGGGGGGCGAGCCGGCCGTGATGATCATGGTGTCGCCCTCGTTGTGGCGGCCCAGCTTGAGCAGCTCGCCGTCGACCAGGTCGACCATCGCGTCGGTGGTGTCCACGTGCGGGACGATGTAGGACTCGACGCCCCAGCTCAGCGTGAGCTGGTTGCGGGTGTTGACGTCCGTGGTGAAGGCCAGGATCGGCTGGCTCACGCGGTAGCGCGACAGGCGGCGGGCCGTGTCACCGGACTGGGTGAAGGCGATCAGCGCCTTGCCGTCGAGGAAGTCCGCGATCTCGCAGGCCGCGCGGGCGACGGAGCCGCCCTGCGTACGGGGCTTCTTGCCCGGGACCAGCGGCTGGAGGCCCTTGGACAGGAGCTCCTGCTCGGCCGCCATGACGATCTTCGACATCGTCTTGACGGTCTCGATCGGGTAGGCGCCGACCGAGGACTCGGCCGAGAGCATGACCGCGTCCGCGCCGTCGAGGATGGCGTTGGCGACGTCGGACGCCTCCGCGCGCGTCGGGCGGGAGTTGGTGATCATCGACTCCATCATCTGGGTCGCGACGATCACCGGCTTGGCGTTGCGGCGGCACATCTCGATGAGCCGCTTCTGGACCATCGGGACCTTCTCGAGCGGGTACTCGACGGCCAGGTCGCCGCGGGCCACCATGACCGCGTCGAAAGCCGCGACCACGGCCTCCATGTTCTCGACGGCCTGGGGCTTCTCCACCTTGGCGATGACGGGGACCCGGCGGCCCTCCTCGTCCATGACCTTGTGGACGTCCTTGACGTCGTCGGCGTCGCGGACGAAGGACAGGGCGACCATGTCGCAGCCCATCCGCAGGGCGAAGCGGAGGTCGTCGACGTCCTTCTCCGACAGGGCGGGGACGTTGACCGCGGCGCCCGGCAGGTTGATGCCCTTGTGGTCCGAGATGACACCGCCCTCGATGACGATGGTCCTGACCCGGCGGCCCTCGACCCCGGTCACCCGGAGCTCGACGTTGCCGTCGTTGATCAGGATCTGGTCGCCCTTGGCGACGTCTCCCGGCAGGCCCTTGTAGGTGGTGCCGCAGATGGACTTGTCGCCCGGGACGTCCTCGGTGGTGATGGTGAACTCGTCACCGCGCACCAGCTCGACGGGACCCTCGGCGAAGGTCTCCAGACGGATCTTCGGGCCCTGGAGGTCGGCGAGGACGCCGACGGCGCGCCCGGTGTCCTCGGAGACCTTCCGGACGCGGTCGTACCGCTCCTGGTGTTCTGCCTGGGATCCGTGGCTGAAGTTGAATCGGGCCACGTTCATGCCTGCCTCGATGAGCGCTTTCAGCTGCTCATACGAGTCGACGGCGGGGCCCAGCGTGCAGACGATTTTGGAACGGCGCATGGAGCGGATCCTATCGGTTTGTTTCGCAGCGGAATATTCCGGCTGGTGGAAAGTCCAAGTGACTACTCGGTAACCAGTGCGTACGCCTGGGTGGCGATCTCCAGTTCCTCATCCGTCGGAACCACGGCGACGGCCACCCGCGCGTAGTCCGCGGAGACCAGCCGCGGGTGCGGCGAACGCGTCGCGTTGGCCTCCGGGTCCAGCGCCAGGCCCAGCTCGGCGAGGCCGTCCACGGCAGCTTCCCGGACCTGGTGGGCGTTCTCGCCCACCCCGGCCGTGAAGGCCACCGCGTCCACCCGGCCGAGCACCGCCGAGTAGGCGCCGATGTACTTCTTCAGACGGTGCACGTACGCGGCGAACGCGACGCCCGCCGCGTCGTCGCCCTCCCCGGCCCGCCGCAGCACCTCGCGCATGTCGTTGTCGCCGCACATGCCCAGCAGACCGCTCTTCTTGTTCAGGAGCGAATCGATCTCATCCACTGAGAGGCCGCCCACCCGCGCCAGGTGGAAGACGACCGCCGGATCCAGGTCGCCCGAGCGGGTGCCCATGACCAGACCCTCGAGCGGGGTCAGGCCCATGGACGTCTCCACGCACACGCCGCCGCGGACGGCGGAGGCCGAGGCCCCGTTGCCCAGGTGCAGCACGATCACGTTCACGTCCTCCACCGGCCGGCCGAGCAGCGCCGCCGTCGCCCGGGAGACGTAGGCGTGGGAGGTGCCGTGGAACCCGTACCGCCGGATGGAGTACTTCTCCGCCGTCGCGGCGTCGATCGCGTACCGCGCCACGTACTCCGGCATCGTCGAGTGGAACGCCGTGTCGAAGACCGCGACCTGCGGGATGTCCGCCCGCAGCCCGCGCGCCACCTCGATGCCCGTCACGTTCGCCGGGTTGTGCAGCGGCGCGAGGGGGATCAGGCTGCGGATCTCCGCCAGCACCTCGTCGTCGATCACGGTCGGCTGCGTGAACCGCGTCCCGCCGTGCACCACCCGGTGCCCCACGGCGGCCAGTTCGGGGGAGTCCAGGCCCATCCCGTCGGCGGCGAGCTCCGCCGCCACCGCCCCCAGCGCCGCCTCGTGGTCGGCGATCGGACCGAGCCGCTCGCGCCTGCCGCCCGCGGCGCCCGGCCCGGTGAGCGGTTCGTGGACGAGCCGGGAGGTCTCCTCGCCGATGCGCTCCACCAGGCCGACGGCCAGGCGGGAGCGGTCCGCCATGTCGAGGAGCTGGTACTTGACCGACGAGGAGCCGGAGTTGAGGACGAGGACGCGTGATGCGGTCACGGTGCGGGTCTTTCCTTCGGGTGCGGTGGGGAGGTCTTCCGGGCGGTAACGGGCGGTCGGCGCGCGCCTACCGGGCGGCGTCGGGCAGTGGCCGCGCCTGCGCCTGGGCCTGGATCGCGGTGATGGCCACGGTGGTGACGATGTCCTGCACCAGCGCGCCGCGCGAGAGGTCGTTGACCGGCTTGCGCAGGCCCTGGAGCACCGGCCCGACCGCGACGGCGCCCGCCGAGCGCTGTACGGCCTTGTAGGTGTTGTTGCCGGTGTTCAGATCGGGGAAGATCAGCACGCTCGCACGGCCGGCCACCTGGGACTCCGGCAGCTTGGTCGCCGCGACCGAGGGCTCCACGGCCGCGTCGTACTGGATCGGCCCCTCCACGGCCAGGTCGGGGCGCTGGGCGCGGACGATCTCGGTGGCCTTGCGGACCTTGTCCACGTCCGCGCCGCTGCCCGAGGTGCCGGTCGAGTACGAGAGCATCGCGATCCGCGGCTCCACCCCGAAGGCGGCGGCGGTGGCGGCCGACTGGACGGCGATGTCCGCGAGCTGCTCGGCGTCGGGGTCCGGGTTGACGGCGCAGTCGCCGTACACCAGCACCCGGTCGGCCAGGCACATGAAGAAGACGGAGGAGACGATGGAGGCCTCCGGCTTGGTCTTGATGATCTCGAAGGCCGGGCGGATGGTCGCCGCCGTGGAGTGCACCGAGCCGGAGACCATGCCGTCGGCCAGCCCCTCCTGCACCATCAGCGTGCCGAAGTAGTTCACGTCGGTGACCACGTCGTTGGCCAGCTCGACGGTCATCCCCTTGTGGGCGCGGACCGACGCGTAGTACTCGGCGAAGCGCTCGCGCAGGGGGGAGGTCGCCGGATCGATCAGCTGCGCGCCCGAGATGTCGATGCCGAGGTCCGCGGCCTTCTTCAGGATGGCCGGCTCCTCGCCCAGCAGGGTGAGGTCGCACACCCCCCGGCGCAGCACCACGTCGGCCGCGCGCAGCACGCGCTCCTCGGTTCCCTCGGGCAGCACGACGCGGCGCCGCTCGGAGCGGGCCCGCTCCAGCAGCTCGTGCTCGAACATCATCGGGGTCACGCGCTCGGAGCGGGCCACCGACAGCAGGTCGCGCAGCTCACCGGTGTCCACGTGCCGCTCGAACAGACCGAGCGCGGTCTCCAGCTTGCGCGGGGTCGCGGAGTTCAACCGGCTCTGGAGCGAGAAGAGTTCGGCGGCCGTGGGGAAGCTGTTGCCGGCCACCGACACCACGGGCGTACCCGGTGCGAGCTTCGAGGCCAGCGTGAGGATGTCGGGGCCCGGGCGCTCGTTCAGGGTGAGCAGCACGCCGGCGATCGGCGGGGTCCCCGAGGTGTGCGCGGCCAGGGCGCCGATGACCAGGTCCGAGCGGTCCCCGGGGGTCACGACCAGGCAGCCGGGGGTCAGGGCGTTCAGGAAGTTCGGCAGCATGGCGCCGCCGAAGACGAAGTCCACGGCGTCGCGGGCCAGCCCGGCCTCGTCGCCGAGCAGCACCTCGCCACCGAGGGCCCGGGTGATCTGGGCGACGGTGGGGGCGGAGAGCGACTTGTCGTCCGGCAGGACGTAGCAGGGCACGGGGAGCCGGGCGGCCAGCCGCTCGGCTATGGAGTCGCGGTCCTCGGGGGCCACCCGGTTGACGACCATCGCCACGACGTGGCAGCCCAGGCTCTCGTACGCGCGGTAGGCGTTGCGGGCCTCGGCGCGCACGGCCTCGGCGGGGTGCTTGACGCCGCCCACGACGGGGACGACGACGGCGCCCAGCTCGTTGGCGAGGCGGGCGTTGAGCGCGAGTTCGTCCGGCAGGTTGGTGTCGGCGTAGTCGGTGCCGAGGACCAGCATGACCTCGTACTCGCGCGCCACCCGGTGGTAGCGGTCGACCAGCCGCGAGACCAGCTCGTCGGTGCCCTTCTCGGCGAGGATCGCCGAGGCCTCCTGATATTCCATGCCGTAGGCCGTGGAGGCGTCCTGCTCGATCCGGTAACGGGCCTTCAACAGGTCGAAGAGCCGGTCGGGGGCGTCGTGGAGCAGCGGCCGGTAGACGCCGACCCGGCCCGTCTGCCGGGTCAGGAGCTCCATGATCCCCAGTTCGACGACCTGCCGGCCGTCCCCCCGCTCGATGCCGGTCACGTACACGCTGCGCGTCACGCGTGCTCTCCGTCCATGCTGTGATTGTCCATTTAGTGTGCCTTGACCTCTTGACAATACCTCTGCCGGTGGATAAGACGCCCGCCGGAAAAAGCCCTGGCCGGGAGGGTCGAAGGGCCCGGTGTCGGGAGCCGCACAGGACGCGCGGCACCCCGGGCCCGTGGAACAATCGGACAAGCTTCCTCATGACGCCCTTCTTCCCATGTACGGCAGGAGACACAGCACGATGCGTATCGGAGTTCTCACCGCGGGCGGCGACTGTCCCGGCCTCAACGCTGTCATCCGGTCGGTCGTACACCGCGCCCTGGTCGGGCACGGAGACGAGGTCATCGGCTTCGAGGACGGGTTCAAGGGCCTGCTCGACGGCAACGTCCGCCCGCTGGACATCAATGCCGTCAGCGGCATCCTGGCCCGCGGCGGCACGATCCTCGGCTCGGCCCGCATGGAGCGCGCCCGGCTGCACGAGGCCGCCGAGAACGCGCAGGAGCTGGCGAGGCGCTACGGCATCGACGCCCTCATCCCCATCGGCGGCGAGGGCACCCTGACCGCCGCGCGGATGCTGTCGGACGCCGGGATGCCGGTCGTCGGCGTGCCGAAGACCATCGACAACGACATCTCCTCCACCGACCGCACCTTCGGCTTCGACACCGCCGTCATGGTCGCGACCGAGGCCATCGACCGTCTGAAGACCACCGCCGAATCGCACCAGCGCGTCATGGTCGTCGAGGTGATGGGCCGCCACGCGGGGTGGATCGCGCTGGAGTCCGGCATGGCCGGCGGCGCCCACGGGATCTGCCTGCCCGAGCGCCCCTTCGAGGTGGACGCCCTGGTGAAGATGGTGGAGGAGCGGTTCGCGCGCGGGAAGAAGTTCGCCGTCGTCTGCATCGCCGAGGGCGCGCACCCCGCCGAGGGCTCCATGCCGTACGAGAAGGGCGCGATCGACCAGTACGGCCACGAGCGCTTCGCCGGCATCGGCAACCGCCTGGCGGTCGAGCTGGAGCGGCGCCTGGGCAAGGAGGCCCGCCCGGTCATCCTCGGCCACGTCCAGCGCGGCGGCACCCCGACCGCCTACGACCGGGTGCTCGCGACCCGCTTCGGCTGGCACGCCGTCGAGGCCGTCCACCGCGGCGACTACGGCAACATGACGGCCCTGCGCGGCACCGACATCGTGATGGCCCCGCTGGCCTCGGCGGTCACCGCGCTGAAGACCGTCCCCGAGGAACGCATGTACGAGGCCGAGTCCGTCTTCTAGCCGGTCCGCCCCTACGGGGCCGGGATCAGGCGGCGCCGCCGGCGAGGCTCCAGAACCGGTCCACGATCCCGGCGAGGAACTCCCGCCCCGCGTCCCCGCTCCGGGCCTCGCCGCCGCTGCCCCAGCTGAGCGTCGCCCTCATCCGGGACTGGTAGTCCCCGTGCAGCACCTCCAGGACCCGCTCGAGGTGGCCCTTGGGGATCGGCAGCAGCTTGCCCAGCGGCTTTACGTACGCCTGCCACCGGGTGGTCACCGCGCTGCGCAGCAGCTCCGCCAGTTCCTCCTGCTTGCCGGTGGCCGTCACGAACTGGGCCAGCGACAGCCCGAGCACCGTCGCGAGGGCCGCGGACTGGCGCTCGTTGCCCTTCCAGCGGCCGGTGTCCTCCATCTTCTGGTAGGCGCCCGCCTCGATGCCGAGCCGCCGGGACAGCTCCTCCACGGACAGCCCGCGCGAGATCCGGTGCTCCCGCAGGGTCACGGGCTCGGCGAGCAGCTCGCCGGGCGAGCACCACAGGACGCCGGCGAGGGCCGTCAGCTCAGTGGAGGAGGGCGAAATCTCGCCACGTTCCCAGGCCATCACGGTCTCGGGGGCGACGATCAGTCCGTACTGGGCGCGCAGGCCATAGGCGACATGACCGGGAGCCATGCCCAGGGCCGCGCGGAGACGACGCGCGGCGGGGGCATTGAAAGGGGGGCTGGAGTGCACACGGCACACCGTAGAAGTGGCTGGGTGTCGGCGCCTACAGACCAATCAAACAAGCCCATAACTCGTAGGAACGTCCTAGGGAGTTATGGCATTTTGCCGGTATATCCGGCGACCGTCCGGTAATCGGTGCAGTCGAAGATCGCTTTCACCGTACGGTTCCAGCCAAAGCCGGTCGAGGCAAGGCCCCTCACAGGTCCCACACACGGCCTTGACGCCGGCGTCCAGGAACGAGGTCCCTACGAGGTCCCTTCCTGCCCCCTTCGGCGACCCGGCGGAGCGGGCCGGCGCCGGCACCCGCGCCGGGGAAGTGCTGCCCCAGGAGCCGGAGCGGCACCTCCCCGGCGGCCGCTACGGCCGGAACCAGATCGTGGCCAGCGGCGGCAGCGTCAGGCGGAGGCTCGCCGGGCGGCCCTGCGCGGGGACCGGCTCGGGCCGCAGCGGCTCCAGGTGCCGCACACCGCTGCCGCCGTACTCCTCCCGGTCGGTGTTGAGGACCTCCCGCCACAGCGGGACCTCCTCCGGCACCCCGATCCGGTACCCGTGCCGCACCACCGGGGAGAAGTTCGACACGCACAGCAGCTGCGAGCCGTCCTGGGCGTAGCGCAGGAACGCGAAGACGTTGTCGTCGGCCGCGTCCGCCTCCACCCAGGCGAACCCCTCGGGAACGGTGTCCCGCTCCCACAGGGCGGGCGCCTGCGCGTAGGTGTGGTTCAGGTCCCGCACCAGGCTGCGCACGCCCCGGTGGTCACCGGCCGCCGCGTAGGAGTCGTCCAGCAGCCACCAGTCCGGCCCGTGCGCCTCCGACCACTCCGCCCCCTGGGCGAACTCCTGCCCCATGAACAGCAGCTGCTTGCCGGGATGGGCCCACATGAAGCCCAGGTAGGCGCGGTGCGAGGCCCGCTGCTGCCACCAGTCCCCGGGCATCTTCGACACCAGCGAGCCCTTGCCGTGCACGACCTCGTCGTGCGAGATCGGCAGGACGTAGTTCTCGCTGAAGGCGTAGATCATCCCGAAGGTCATGTCGTGGTGGTGGTACTTGCGGTGCACCGGCTCCTTCGACGCGTAGCGCAGCGTGTCGTGCATCCACCCCATGTTCCACTTCAGGCCGAAGCCCAGGCCGCCCTGGTCCGTCGGCCGCGTCACGCCCTCCCACGCCGTGGACTCCTCGGCGATCGTCACCACGCCCGGGCAGCGCCGGTACACGGTCGCGTTCATCTCCTGGAGCAGCGACACCGCGTCCCAGTTCTCCCGGCCGCCGTGCTCGTTCGGCGCCCACTGCCCCTCCTCGCGCGAGTAGTCGAGGTAGAGCATCGAGGCGACCGCGTCCACGCGCAGCCCGTCCACGTGGAACTCCTCGCACCAGTAGACGGCGTTGGCGACGAGGAAGTTGCGGACCTCCTTGCGGCCGTAGTCGAACTCCAGCGTGCCCCAGTCGGGGTGCGCCGCCCGCCGGGGGTCCGGGTGCTCGTACAGCGGACGCCCGTCGAACTCGGCCAGCGCCCAGTCGTCGCGCGGGAAGTGCGCGGGCACCCAGTCGACGATCACCCCGATCCCGGCCCGGTGCAGCGCGTCCACCAGGAAGCGGAAGTCGTCCGGACCGCCCAAGCGCGAGGTCGGCGCGTAGTAGCCGGTGACCTGGTAGCCCCAGGAGCCGCCGAAGGGGTGCTCGGCGACGGGCATCAGCTCCACGTGCGTGAAGCCGAGCTCCTTGACGTACCCGGGCAACTGCTCGGCGAGCTGCCGGTAGGAGAGCCCGGGCCGCCAGGACGCCAGGTGCAGTTCGTAGACGGAGAAGGGCGCCTGGTGCGGGGGCCGGGCCCCCCGGCGCGCCATCCACTCCTCGTCCCCCCACGTGTAGGAGGAGGAGGCCACCCGCGAGGCGGTCGCCGGGGGCACCTCCGCGGAGCGGGCCATCGGGTCCGCGCGCAGGGTGTGGCTGCCGTCGGGACGGGTGATGTCGTACTTGTACAGCGCCCCGGCGCCCACGCCCGGCAGGAAGAGCTCCCACACGCCGCTGGAGCCCAGCGAGCGCATCGGGTGGGCGACGGAGTCCCAGTAGGAGAAGTCCCCGCTGACGCGGACCCCCTGGGCGTCGGGCGCCCACACCGTGAACCGGGTGCCGGCCACGCCCTGGTGCTCCATCGGCTCGGCCCCGAGCGCCTTCCACAGCTGCTCGTGGCGGCCCTCGCCGATCAGGTGCAGGTCGAGCTCGCCGAGCGCGGGCAGGAACCGGTACGGGTCGTGGAGTTCGAGCTCGTCGCCGTCGTAGGCGACCAGGAGCCGGTAGTCCGGCACCGCGGTCAGCGGCAGCAGCCCGGAGAACAGCCCGTCCCCCTCGGAGTGGAGTTCGGCCCGCAGCCCCTTGGCGACCACGGTGACCGACTGGGCGAAGGGGCGCAGTACGCGGAAGGACACTCCGCCCCGGACGGTGTGGGCGCCCAGCACCCCGTGGGGGTCGTGGTGGCGGCCCTCCAGCAGCCGGGCCCGTTCCTCCCCGGCCAGCGGTGGCGCCGGCCGGACCCCCTGCGAAGGGGCGGCGGTGCGGGCCCGCGGGGTGCGCGGTTTCCCGGCGGACGCCTGGGTGGGTGCGGTCTCGTCGCGGACGGTCGGTGTCGGCTGTCGTGCGGCGCTCACGCGAGCGGCCTCCTCGGGGGCGTCTGGCGGGGTTGGGGGTGCGGGGAGATGGAGCCGGGGGCGGACGGGGTCGGCGGGACCCGGTGGGCGGGCCGCTGCGGTTCGGAGAGCCGCCGGATCGCGGCCATCGGGACGTGCAGCCAGTCGGGGCGGTGGCGGAACTCGTAGCGGGCCTCGTACACCGCCTTGTCGGTCTCGTACGCCCGCAGCAGCACCGGGTCCTCGCGGGGGTCGCGGCCCGTCGTACGGGCGTAGCCCTCGCAGAAGGCGGCCCGGCAGTCGTCCGACCAGGCGGGGGCGAAGGGCCGGTGCGAGCGCGCGGCGTAGTCGAAGGAGCGCAGCATCCCGGCGATGTCGCGCACGGCCGGTTCGGGGCGGCGCCGGTCGGCCAGCGGCCGGGCCGGCTCACCCTCGAAGTCGATCAACGACCAGGAGCCGTCGAGGGTGCGCAGGGTCTGGCCCAGGTGCAGGTCGCCGTGGATCCGCTGGGCCGCGACCCCGGCGCCGCGGGAGGCGGCCAGTGCGTCGAAGGCCCCCCGCAGCCCCGCCTCGTAGGGCCGCAGCGCGGCCACCTCCCGGGCGGTGGCGGCCAGCCGGGCCGTCATCCCGGCGGCGAGCCGGGCGGTCTGCTCCGGGCCGAGCGCGACGGTGGGCAGGGCCGAGGCCAGCGCGCTGTGCACCTCGGCGGTGGCCCGGCCCAGCGCGTGCGCCTCGGCGGTGAAGTCCTGCCCCGCCCCGAGCCGGCGCAGCGCGAGCTGCCAGCCGTCGTCGGAGCCGCGCAGGTACGGCTGCAGCACGCCCAGGGTCAGCGGCTCGCCGCTCCCGCCGGGCAGCTCGGCCTCGTACCAGGCGACGGGCGCCGGGACGCGGCCGCAGCCCGCGGCGGCCAGCGCCCGGGGCAGCTCCAGGTCCGGGTTGACCCCCGGACCGACCCGCCGGAACACCTTGAGGATGTAGGAATCCCCGTAGATCAGCGAGGAGTTGGTCTGCTCGCCGGACAGCGGCCTGGGGGCGAGCCCGGCGGGGACGGGCGCGTCCGGGTCCCGCTCGAAGCGCAGCGGTCCGAGCATGCCGGGGGAGCGCAATCGTTCCAGCAGCATCGCCGCGAGCCGGGGATCGCCCAGCGCCTCGTACACCGCCCGGCCCGCGTACGGGCCCTCCTGCGGGTGGCCGACCAGGGTGTGCGCCAGCGCGGAGGGCAGGGACGGGCGGATGCCCAGCAGCAGTTGGTAGCAGTCCCCGTCGACGTCGAGGAGCAGGTGCAGCAGGCCGGGGACGGACCCCGGTGGCAGCAGTTCGGCCGCCGAGACGGCGCTGAGCGTGCCGATCGGCCGGCCCTTGCCGGCGAACCAGCGCTGCGCGGGCAGCCAGGTCCGCAGCAGCGGTTCCAGTGGGCCGATCCCCGTGATCAGGGCGGCCCGGTCGGCCGTGAGCCGACTCCGGGCGGATGCAGCCTCCGACATGGCGTCGCGTCCTTTCCCCGGGCCGTCACAGAATGCGCAGTGTCCCGGATGTGCGGCAGTTGCTTCTCCGGTATGTGCGGGTGTCGGGTCAGGATGGTCCGTACAGGGGCGGGCGATTGACCCGTTCGCGTGCTGCCCGCCCCGTACCCGTCGTGCCGGGGCGTGCCCTATTCGGCGCGTTGCCTGGCGCGTTGCTCGGCGCGCTGCTCGCCGCGTTGCTCGGCGCGCAGCCGGAACCAGTAGAAGCCGTGGCCCGCCAGGGTCAGCAGGTACGGCCATTCGCCGATCGGGGGGAAGCGCACGTCACCCGTGAGCTCCACCGGGATCCGCCCGTTGAACGACCGCAGGTCCAGCTCGGTGGGCTGCGCGCAGCGCGAGAAGTTGTGCACGCACAGCACCAGGTCGTCCCCGAACTCGCGCAGGAACGCGAGCACCGCCGGGTTGGACGACGGCAGTTCGGTGTACGACCCGAGCCCGAAGGCCGGGTTCGCCTTGCGGATCTCGATCAGCCGGCGGGTCCAGTGCAGCAGTGAGGAGGGCGATGCCATCGCGGCCTCGACATTGGTGACCTGGTACCCGTAGACCGGGTCCATGATGACCGGCAGGTTCAGCCTGCCCGGATCGCAGGAGGAGAAACCGGCGTTGCGGTCGGGCGTCCACTGCATCGGCGTGCGGACGCCGTCGCGGTCGCCCAGCCAGATGTTGTCGCCCATGCCGATCTCGTCGCCGTAGTAGAGCACCGGCGAGCCCGGCAGGGACAGCAGAAGGGCCGTGAACAGCTCCATCTGGTTGCGGTCGTTGTCCAGGAGCGGGGCGAGGCGGCGCCGGATGCCGATGTTGGCCCGCATCCGCGGGTCCTTGGCGTACTCGGCGTACATGTAGTCGCGCTCTTCGTCGGTGACCATCTCGAGGGTCAGTTCGTCGTGGTTGCGCAGGAAGATGCCCCACTGGCAGCCGTCCGGGATCGCCGGGGTCTTGGCCAGGATCTCGGAGACCGGGTAGCGGGACTCTCTTCGCACGGCCATGAAGATGCGCGGCATGACGGGGAAGTGGAACGCCATGTGGCACTCGTCCCCGCCCTTCGCGAAGTCCCCGAAGTAGTCGACGACGTCCTCGGGCCACTGGTTGGCCTCGGCGAGCAGCACGGTGTCCGGGTAGTGCGCGTCGATCTCCTCGCGGACCCGCTTCAGGAGCTTGTGGGTGCGCGGCAGGTTCTCGCAGTTGGTGCCCTCCTCGGCGAACAGGTAGGGCACGGCGTCCAGCCGGAAGCCGTCGATGCCGAGGTCCAGCCAGAAGCGCAGGGCGGAGAGCACCTCCTCGACGACGGCCGGGTTCTCGAAGTTCAGGTCCGGCTGGTGCGAGAAGAAGCGGTGCCAGTAGTACTGCTTGCGTAGCGGGTCGTACGTCCAGTTCGAGGTCTCGGTGTCGATGAAGATGATGCGGGCGTCCTGGTACTGCTTGTCGTTGTCCGCCCACATGTAGTAGTCGCCGTACGGACCGTCCGGATCCTTGCGGGACTGCTGGAACCACTCGTGCTGGTCGCTGGTGTGGTTCATGACGAAGTCGATGATCACCCGCATGCCGCGCTGGTGCGCGGCGTCCACGAATTCGACGAAGTCGGCGAGATCGCCGAATTCGGGGAGGACCGAGGTGTAGTCGGAGACGTCGTAGCCGCCGTCGCGCAGCGGCGAGGCGAAGAACGGCGGCAGCCAGAGGCAGTCGACCCCCAGCCACTGCAGGTAGTCCAGCTTGGAGGTGAGCCCCCTGAGGTCTCCCACGCCGTCGCCGTTGCTGTCGTGGAAGGAGCGGACCAGGACCTCGTAGAAGACGGCCCGCTTGAACCAGTCGGGGTCGCGGTCCTTGGCGGGGGTGTCCTCGAACGTGTCGTGGACGGGATCGTTGATGATCATGTGGTGGGTGACCCTCCGGTGGGCGGGGACGGTCGCAGAGCGGTGAGCACGTGCGCGGGCGTGCGGCCCGGTTCCAGACGCACGTAGTTCGCCCTGCCCCAGTGATAGGTATCGCCGGTGAGCTCGTCGCGCACCGCGAGGGACCCGTGCCAGTCGAGGCCGAGTACCGGCATGTCCAACGAGACCGTCGCCTCCTGGGTGTGGTGCGGATCGAGGTTGACGACCACCAGTACGGAATTGGCGCCGGCGTGCTTCGAATAGGCGATCACCTGTTCGTTGTCGGTCGAGTGGAAGTGGATGTCACGCAGCTGCTGGAGGGCCGGATTGCGCCGGCGCACCCGGTTCAGCGTGGTGATCAGCGGGGCGATGGTGCGGCCCTCGCGCTCCGCCGCCGCCCAGTCGCGCGGCCGGAACTCGTACTTCTCGGAGTCCAGGTACTCCTCGCTGCCCTCCCGCACCGGGGTGTTCTCGCAGAGCTCGTACCCGGCGTAGACGCCCCAGGCGGGGGAGAGGGTGGCCGCGAGCACCGCCCGCACCTCGAAGGCGGGACGGCCGCCCTTCTGTAGGTACGCGTGGAGGATGTCAGGGGTGTTGACGAAGAAGTTCGGCCGCATGACGGAGGCCGATCGGGTCCCGGCGAGCTCGGTGAGGTACTCGGTGAGCTCGGCCTTGGTGTTGCGCCAGGTGAAGTACGTGTAGGACTGCTGGAAACCGACGGCGGCCAGGGCCCGCATCATCGCCGGGCGGGTGAACGCCTCGGCCAGGAAGATCACGTCCGGGTCGGACTTGTTGATGTCCGCGATCACCTTCTGCCAGAAGACCACGGGCTTGGTGTGCGGGTTGTCCACCCGGAAGATCCGGACGCCGTGGTCCATCCAGTGGCGCAGGATCCGGCAGGTCTCCTCGACGATTCCGGCCATGTCGGCGTCGAAGTGGATCGGGTAGATGTCCTGGTACTTCTTCGGCGGGTTCTCGGCGTACGCGATCGTCCCGTCGGCGCGGTGGCGGAACCACTGCGGGTTCTTCTCCACCCACGGGTGGTCGGGGGAGCACTGGAGGGCGAAGTCCAGGGCGATCTCCAGCCCCAGCTCGCGGGCCCGGCCGACGAAGGCGTCGAAGTCCTCGATGGTCCCGAGGTCGGGGTGGACCGCGTCGTGGCCGCCTTCGGTGGAGCCGATGGCCCACGGCACGCCCGGATCCCAACTCCCGGCGGACAGAGTGTTGTTCGGGCCCTTGCGGTAGGTCGAGCCGATGGGGTGGATGGGCGGCAGGTACACCACGTCGAAGCCCATCCCGGCGATGGCCGGCAGCCGCTCGGCGGCGGTGCGGAACGTTCCGCTCACCGGTGCCTCGCCCGGTACCAGGACCGCGCCCTCCGACCGGGGGAACATCTCGTACCAGGAGCCGAACAGGGCGCGCTTGCGCTCCACCAGCAGCGGCAGCGGCTTGGCGGCGGTGACGAGCTCGCGCAGCGGCTTCTTCGCGAGCACGGCGTCCACGGACGGGTCGAGCGCGGCCGCGTACCGTACGGACACCTCCCGGTCCTCGTCCCGCATGGCCTCGGCGGCGGCCAGCAGCACCCCGCGGCCGTCCCGCTTGGGGATCTTGGCGGCGGCCCGCGCGTAGATCTCGGCGCCTTCGAGGAGGGTGAGGTCGGTGTCGATCCCGGCGGGAATCTTGATCGCGGCATGGGCCCGCCACGTGGCCACCGGGTCGCTCCACGCCTCGACGGTGTACGTCCACCTCCCCTCGACCTCGGCGGAGACCCGCGCGCCCCACCGGTCGGTGCCGGGGGCGAGTTCGCGCATCGGCACGGGGGGTCGCAGCCGCCCGCTCGGATCGCGGAGCACGAGGTGGGCGTTGACCGCGTCGTGCCCCTCGCGGAACACGGTTGCGGAGATCTCGAAGACTTCGTCCACGACCGCCTTGGCGGGTCTGGCGCCGCAGTCGACGGCGGGGCGGACGTCCAGCACGGGAATGCGACCGATCATGATGGGATCACCTGGGGGCAGTTCGCAGGGCTCGGTGTCAACGGGCCAGTCGGCGTCGCGACTGGTAGTGCACGCTCTGTTCGCTCTGTTTCTAGCCGCTCGGTGGACGGCTGGGCTGCGGGCATGGCCGCTCCTGTCCGCGTTCACTCGGGTGGCGGGAGGGGTCGGGTGCGGTGCGCCGTGCGTGTACCTCGTGTACCCGGTGAGCCCTTCCCACTCTCCCCGCGCGCAATCCGTGCCCTTGGTTAACTACTCGTACGTAGGGCCACGGCCGGCACCGGGTACCGGCTCGACATTCCTGCGGGCGGCGTCAAGCCGGGCAGGACCACCTGAAGGAGCTACATCCCTCACGCGCCCCACTCGTAACCCGACCCTTGCCGCGCCTCACAGCTCACAGGGATGAATATATAGAAAACGGGCAGATCGCGAACGCCTCGGTACGGCCGCACGGGTGCCGCAACCCACCGAAGTTGGCCGGTCCCCTACGGCGGAGGCTGGCGGATCCGTCCGAAACGGACACCGGGCATCCCACGGAGTGGGACAGTCCGGTACGGATCCTGACGGCGTGTCGCCCGGCGCAGCGGCCCGGAGGCGGCCCGGCGGCGGCCCCCGGCGGCCGAGGCGGCATGGCCCCCGGGACGGGGCCGGCGCTAGCCTTCCGGGGGTGATGCGCGGATGCACAGCGTGGTGCGGCCGCCCCGATCCGCAATCCCCTGCGAAGGTGGAACGTGTGAAGGCTATCCGTCGATTCACCGTGCGCCCCGTACTTCCCGAGACCCTGCTGCCGCTCACCGACCTCGCGCACAATCTGCGCTGGTCCTGGCATGCCGAGACCCGTGAGCTCTTCCAATCCGTCGACCCCGAGGGCTGGCAGGCCGCCGGGGGCGACCCCGTCCGGCTGCTCGGCACCGTGTCCGCCGCCCGGCTCGCGGAGCTCGCCGCCGACCGCCGCTTCCTGCGGCGGCTCGCCGTCGCCGCCGCCGACCTCGATGACTACGTGAACGGCGGGAGGTGGTACCAGAGCCGGGAGAACGGCGCGGAACTCCCCGCCGCCATCGCCTACTTCTCGCCCGAGTTCGGCATCACCGCCGCCCTGCCCCAGTACTCCGGCGGCCTCGGCATCCTCGCCGGGGACCACCTGAAGGCCGCCAGCGACCTCGGCGTCCCGCTCATCGGCGTGGGGCTGCTCTACCGGCACGGCTACTTCCGCCAGTCCCTCTCGCGCGACGGCTGGCAGCAGGAGCAGTACCCCGTCCTCGACCCCAACGAGCTGCCGCTCGCCCTGCTCCGCCAGGACGACGGCACCCCCGCCCGCGTCGGCCTGACCCTCCCGGGCGGGCGCACCCTGCACGCGCACATCTGGCAGGCCCGCGTCGGCCGCGTACCGCTGCTGCTCCTGGACTCCGACGTCGAGGACAACGACGCCCAGGCCCGCGAGGTGACCGACCGGCTCTACGGCGGCGGCAGCGACCACCGGCTGCTCCAGGAGATGCTGCTCGGCATCGGCGGGGTCCGCGCCGTGCGCGCCTACTGCGCGATCACCGGGCACCCCGACCCCGAGGTGTTCCACACCAACGAAGGGCACGCCGGCTTCCTGGGGCTGGAGCGCATAAGGGAACTGGAGCGGGAGCGCGGCCTCGGCTTCGACGCCGCCGTCGAGGCGGTGCGCGCCGGGACCGTGTTCACCACGCACACCCCCGTCCCGGCCGGCATCGACCGCTTCGAGCGGTCCCTGGTCGCCCGGCACTTCGGCGAGGGCGCGGAACTGGCGGGCGTCCCCGTCGAGCGGATCCTGGAGCTGGGCGCGGAGAACTACCCCGGGGGCGACCCCGGCGTGTTCAACATGGCCGTGATGGGACTGCGCCTGGCGCAGCGCGCCAACGGCGTGTCCACCCTGCACGGCGCCGTCAGCCGGGAGATGTTCGCCGGGCTCTGGCCCGGCTTCGACCCCTCCGAGGTGCCGATCACCTCCGTCACCAACGGGGTGCACGCCCCGACCTGGGTGGCACCCGAGGTCGTCCGGCTGGGCGCCCGTCAGATCGGTGCCGGGCGGACGGAGGACGCGCTGTCCGTCGGCGGGTCCCCGCGCTGGGACGCGGTCGCCGACATCCCGGACCAGGACGTGTGGGACCTGCGCCGGGTGCTGCGCGAGCAGCTGGTCCAGGAGGTCCGGGACCGGCTGCGGGCCTCCTGGCGCCAGCGCGGGGCGGCCGACGCGGAACTGGGCTGGGTGGACTGCGTCCTCGACCCGGACGTGCTCACCATCGGCTTCGCCCGCCGGGTGCCCTCGTACAAAAGGCTCACGCTGATGCTGCGGGACCCGGACCGGTTGCGCAGGCTGCTGCTGGACCCGGAGCGGCCGGTGCAGATCGTCGTCGCGGGCAAGGCCCACCCGGCGGACGACGGCGGCAAGCGGCTCGTGCAGGAGCTGGTGCGCTTCTCGGACGACCCGCGGGTGCGCCACCGGATCGTCTTCCTGCCCGACTACGGCATGGCCATGGCGCAGAAGCTCTACCCGGGCTGCGACGTCTGGCTCAACAACCCGCTGCGGCCGCTGGAGGCCTGCGGCACCAGCGGGATGAAGGCCGCGTTGAACGGCTGCCTCAACCTCTCCGTGCTCGACGGGTGGTGGGACGAGTGGTTCGAGCCGGACTTCGGCTGGGCCATCCCCACGGCCGACGGGGTCGGCACGGACGAGGAGCGGCGTGACGACCTGGAGGCGAACGCCCTCTACGAGCTGCTCGAGGGCCGGGTCGCGCCCCGGTTCTACGACCGGACCGGGCGCACCGGCCTTCCCGTGCGGTGGATCGAGATGGTCCGGCGCACGCTGGTCTCGCTGGGGCCGAAGGTGCTCGCCGGGAGGATGGTGCGGGAGTACGTGGAACGGCTCTACGCACCCGCCGCCCGTGCCCACCGCGCCCTCGACGCCGAGGCGGCGCGGGACCTCGCCTGGTGGAAGGGCCGGGTCCGGGCGGCTTGGCCGCGGGTCGGCGTCGAGCACGTCGAGGCGCTGGCCGCGGGCCCGGTCAACGGCACGGCCGAACTGGGGGCCACGCTCACGCTGCGCGTGCAGGTGTCGCTGGACGCGCTGCGGCCGGAGGACGTGGAGGTGCAGGCCTTCGCCGGGCGGGTGGACCCGCGGGACGTGATCCGGGACGGGCGGACCTTCCCGCTCAAGCCGGCCGCCGGACCCGACCTGGAGGGGCGCTGGGTGTACGAGGGCCCGCTCGCCCTCGACCGCACGGGGCCCTTCGGCTACACGGTGCGCATCCTGCCGGCGCACCCGATGCTGGCGAGCCCGGCCGAACTGGGTCTGGTCGCGGCCCCGGTGGAGACGGAGGCGGAGGGCGGCGTCCTCCTGCGGTGACGCCGGCCCCCGGGCACGGGGGACGGGCGGCCGGACCTGGCCGCCCGTCCCGCACCGGTGGACGGGGCCACGGACCCATGGAACAGGGCCGCCCGGGGAGGTCTGCTCCCGGGCGGCCCCGTGGTCATGCGGGTTCAGCAGGTGCTCGCGTCACCCCGGTCGGGGTCAGAAGGTGAGCTTCCAGCTGTTGATGTAGCCGGTGTCCAGGCTGGCGGCGTCCCGGACGCGGAGCTTCCAGGTGCCGCTCGCGGCCTCGGTGGAGGCGTTCACGGTGAAGGACTGGACGATGTTGTCCGCGCTGCCGCCGGTGCGGTTGCGCAGGTTGTACACGCTGCCGTCGGGGGCGACCAGGTCGACGACCAGGTCACCGACGTAGGTGTGGACGATGTTCACGTCCACCTTGAGGGTGCTCGGGGCGTTGCCCGTGCGGGTCACCGCGATCGGGGACTCGACCGTGGCGTTGTCGGCGATCTGGTAGTCGTTCAGGTTCTCGAACACGTTCTGCTGGCCGGTGCCGACCGTCCAGGTGAACGACGCGGTGCCCTTCTGGCTCTGCGCGTCGGTCACGGTGACGGTCACGTTGTACGTGCCCGCCGTGGTGGCCGTGCCCGAGATCAGACCGGTGGAGGCGTTGATCGACAGCCCGGCCGGCAGGCCGGTCGCAGAGTAGCTCAGCGCACCCGGGTTCGTGCTGGTGGCCTGGACCTGCAGGCTGACGGCGGTGTTGACCTGGGTGGTCTGGTTGGCGATCGGGCTGACCGTCACGCCGTTGGAGATGCGGGACCCGACGGCCACGCCGGCCCAGGCGTTCGCGACGTTGTTGTAGATGGCGGAGCCCTGGCCGTAGAGGTCGGCGGCGGCCCTCAGCGTCTGGACGCGGGCGTCCGCGTAGTTGGTGGTCGACTTGAAGTAGCCGACCGTCAGCGCGCGGAACCAGATCTTCGAGGCGGCGTCGCGGCCGATCGCGGTGACGGGCAGGCCGTCCGCGGTGGGCGAGTCGTAGCTCACGCCGTTGACGACCTTGGCGCCCGAGCCCTCGGAGGCCAGGTAGTACCAGTGGTTGGCCGGGCCCGAGGAGTAGTGGACGTCGATGGAGCCGATGCCCGAGTACCAGTTGTCCTTGGACGAGCCGTCCCTGCTGGGCTTGTCCATGTAGCGCAGCGGGGTGCCGTTGCCGCGGATGTCGATCTTCTCGCCGACCAGGTAGTCGCCGACGTCCTGCGGGTTGTTGGCGTAGAACTCGACGGCCGCCGCCATGATGTCGGAGGTCGCCTCGTTCAGGCCGCCGGGCTCACCGCTGTAGGTCATGTTGCCGGTGACCGAGGTGAGGCCGTGGGTCATCTCGTGCGCGGCCACGTCGGTGGAGGTGAGCGGCTTGGCGTTGCCGTCACCGTCGCCGTAGGTCATGCAGAAGCAGGAGTCCTGCCAGAACGCGTTCACGTAGTTGTTGCCGTAGTGGACGCGGGTGTACGGGGAGACCCCGTCGTTGCGCAGGCCGTTGCGGCCGTGCACGTTCTTGTAGTAGTCCCACGTCACCTGCGCGCCGTAGTGGGCGTCGGCGGCGGCCGTCTCGAGGTTGGCCGGCTGGCCGTTGCCCCAGATGTCGTCCGGGCCGGAGAAGAGCGTGCCCGTGCCGGAGGTCCCCCGGTTGAGGTTGTAGGTCTTGTGGTTGCCGCGGCCCGCGTCGGTCAGGTTGTAGGTGCTGCCCGACTGCGAGGTCCCGAGGGTCACCTGGCCGCTGTACATGGTGTTGCCGGTGCCGGTCTCGACGGCCTGCCACTCGCTGATCTTGGCGCCGGTCTTGGCGTTGGTCACCACGTGCAGCTCGTTCGGCGTGCCGTCGTGCTGGAGGCCGCCGACGACGGTCTCGAACGCGAGGACCGGGACGCCGTCGGCCGCCCAGATCACCTTGCGGGCGCTCTTGGAGGGCTTGGCCTCCTTGGAGCCTTCCGCGTTCGCGGCGGAGACCGCCTGGCTCTCCGCGGCCGCCGGCGTCACCGAGGCGGTGGTGTCGGCCACCTTGATCTCGTGCTGGGTGGCCTTGGTCACGCTCTTGGTCACGCCGGCCTTGGCGTGAACCGTCAGGTCGCCGCCGAGGACGGGCAGGCCGTCGTAGGTCCGCTCGTAGGTGGTGTGCGTGGTGCCGTCCGCGTCCTGGACGACGTCACGCACGATCAGCTTCTCGCCGCTGCCGAGGCCGAGGGCCTTGGCCGCCTGCACAGTGGTCGAGTTCGCCTCGGCGAGGAGCGTCGCACGCTCCGAAGCGCTGAGGACGCGGTTGGCCGCGCCCGGGTTGGGCTGGGCAGCCGTGCGGGCCTGTGACGCGGTGGCGTCGGCGGTGGCGGTGCCGGTCTGTATGCCTACGGCGAGCAGTGCCGCCGCGGCTACGAGGGCGCCGGCCGCGGTGGCTCGCCTCTGGGGGGTGGACCTCAACGCAGACTCCTTCTGCAAGGGGGGTTCCGGACGGCTGGGTGGGCCTCCGGGCAGAACAGGGCTGGTGCGATGAACGGTCGAAGAGTGCCAGCTGCCCGTCGCGATGTCAGGAGCGCGTCAAAAGGTTGGCCGGAAACGGTTCGTTCTCCGAAGAGACGTCTCCGGTATCCGGACTCTTCACCTTTGCGTGCGAAAGGGGGCTCCGATATTCGGAACGGCTGATACCGGTTGCTAACACTTGAGCAACAAGAGGTCGGGTTGCCCCAATCCGCATTTACCGTACGGGTGTTTGTCGTACTGTTTCCCGGTGCGACAGTCGTTCGTTGCCTGGGGAAGCCGCGGACGCTCGCCCATGTCATAGACCACGTGCCAGGGGGGCCCATGAGGCATGTCCATTTTCCGGCGCAAAGGGTGGCCGGGACGGTCCGTGCGGCGTCGTCGCCGGTACGGCGTCTCGGCGACAAGGCGCGCTGGTACCTGCCCGCCGCCGTGAGCGCCGACTTCCTGGGCGCCGCCGTGCCCGTGGGCCTGGTCTTCTCCGCGGCCCAGCAGGTCCGGCCGGTGTACTGCGCCCTGGCCGCCGCCGTGGCGTGGACCGGGGTGCAGGCGCTGCGCCGGCGGTACGCGGTACGGGCGCTCGGGGAGTCCCGCGGCGTGCTGCCCGTTCTGCACGACTGGCTGATTCTGATCGGCGTGCTGGCCGTGGCCCGCGTGGTGACCGAGGAGGACACGCCCCGGCTGTCCGCCCTCGGGGCCCTGCTGCCCGCCCTGCTGATCACCGTAGCCTGCCACAAGCTGACCTACCGCCACCTCACCGCGGCCCGCCGCGAGGCCCAGGCCGTCAGCCGGGTCCTGCTGGTGGGCGAGCCCGACGCCGCCGAGGACGTCATCGCGCACCTGGCCGCCCGCACCGACCACCCGTACGTGGTCGTCGGCGTGGTCCCGGTCGGCGCCGGAGCCCTCGCCAGCGGCGTACCGGTCGCGGGCCGCCTCGACGCGGAGATGGCCGGGACGCCGGGCGGCGACTCCGCCGCGGTGCTCGGCGCCGTCCGCAGCCACAACGCCGACCTGGTCCTGGTGGCCCCCGGCGCGCGGATCGCGGGCGAGCGGCTGCGCCGGGTCGCCTGGGCCCTGCACGACACCGGAGTGGAACTCGCGGTCTTTCCCGGGCTGGTGGAGGTCTCGGTCAAGCGGCTGGAAACCGTGTCCGCGGGCGGGCTCGCCGTCCTGCGGGTCGCACCGCCGGTCAGCCGGGGCGTGCAGCCCCTGCTCAAGTCCGCCCTGGACCGGGTGGGCGCGGCCGCGGGCCTGCTGCTGCTCTCGCCGTTCTTCCTCGGCATCGTCCTGGCGATACGTCTCGGCTCGCGCGGCCCCGCCTTCTACCGGCAGCAGCGCATCGGCCGTGACGGGATCCCCTTCGTCATGTGGAAGTTCCGCACGATGGTGGTCGACGCCGACGCACGCAAGGCCGAGCTCACCGGACACAACGAGAACGACGGCCTGATGTTCAAAATGCGCCGCGACCCCCGGGTCACGCGGGTGGGCCGGCTGCTGCGCCGCACCTCCATGGACGAGCTGCCCCAGCTGATCAACGTCCTGACCGGCGACATGTCGCTGGTCGGCCCCCGTCCGCCGCTGCCGGAGGAGGTGGCGCAGTACGACGAGGTCGAACTGCGCAGGCTCACCGTGCGGCCGGGGATGACGGGGCTGTGGCAGATCAGCGGACGCTCCGACCTGTCCTGGGACGAAACGATTCAGCTGGACCTGCAGTACGTCGACAACTGGTCCTTCACCAGTGACGTCGACGTGATGGGCCGTACGCTCCGCGCCGTCGTCGACGGCCGCGGAGCGTACTGAGGGGCCCGGGTGCGCTCAGCCGCCCTGCCGCTGCTCGCGCAGCCACCAGGCGTAGGTGGCCGCGATGCCGTCCCGCAGCGGGACGGCGGGCTTCCAGCCGAGCGAGCCCAGCCGTCCGACGTCCAGCAGCTTGCGCGGGGTCCCGTCCGGCTTGGAGGTGTCCCAGGCGAGCCGGCCGGTGAAGCCCGTCACCTCGGCGACGGTCTGCGCCAGCTCCCGGATCGTCAGGTCCTCGCCGCAGCCGATGTTGACGGGCTCGTCGCCGTCGTAGGTGTCCAGCAGCACCGCACACGCGGCGGCGAGGTCGTCCACGTGCAGGAACTCGCGGCGCGGTGTGCCGCTGCCCCACAGCACGACCTCGTCGCGGCCCTCGGCGGCGGCCTCGTGGAAGCGCCGGATGAGGGCCGGCAGCACGTGCGAGGACTCCAGGTCGAAGTTGTCGCCCGGGCCGTAGAGGTTCGTCGGCATGGCCGAGATGTACGAGGCCCCGTACTGCTTGCGGTAGGACTGGACCTGCACGATGCCGGCGATCTTCGCCAGCGCGTAGGCCTCGTTGGTCGGCTCCAGCGGGCCGGTCAGCAGCGCGTCCTCGCGGATGGGCTGCGCGGCCAGCTTGGGGTAGATGCAGGACGACCCGAGGAACAGCAGCCGGCCCACGCCGGCGGCGTGCGCGCCGCCGATCACGCTGAGCTGGATCTGCAGGTTCTCCTCGAGGAACTGCACCGGGTAGGTGCTGTTGGCCATGATCCCGCCGACCTTCGCGGCGGCCAGCACCACGGCGTCCGGGCGGACGTCCGCCAGGTAGCGGGCGGTCGCGGCGGCGTCGCGCAGATCGAGGTCGGCCCGACCCCGGGTGAGCACCTCGTGCCCGTCGGCGGTCAGCCGGCGGGCGACCGCGGACCCCACGAGGCCGCGGTGGCCCGCGACGAAGACGCGGGCGTGCGGGGGCAGGAGCGGCAGCGAACTTGTCATACCGCCGATGATGCCAGTCTCCCGCCCGGGCGGTGGCGGCAGTCCGGGCCCAGCCGGCCCGCACGCCACCGGGCCGGCCGGAACCGGCCCCGCGCGGACCCGGGCGCGAAGGGGCGGAATCGGCGTGTACGGTACGCATCCAGCCTCCGGGACACCGGATCGGGCAGCCCCGGGCGGGCAGGGGAAGCCCCCGCCGGGCACCACGGAACACAACGCACCCCAGGGGGAACCGCATGGGCAAGACCGCGCTGATCACCGGCGTCAC
This sequence comes from Streptomyces sp. NPDC045967, assembly GCF_056430495.1. Taxonomy (NCBI): domain Bacteria; kingdom Bacillati; phylum Actinomycetota; class Actinomycetes; order Kitasatosporales; family Streptomycetaceae; genus Streptomyces; species Streptomyces sp. NPDC045967. The sequence continues at coordinate 391,647 of NZ_JBWKLE010000003.1, forward strand.
CGGACAGGACGGCTCGTACCTCGCCGAGCTGCTGCTCTCCAAGGGCTACACGGTGCACGGGCTGGTGCGGCGCTCCTCCAGCTTCAACACGGAGCGGATCGACCACATCTACCAGGACCCGCAGGCGCCCAACCGGTCCTTCGTCCTGCACCACGCCGACCTCTCCGACGGCGTGGCCCTGGTGAACCTGCTCCGTGAGATACGGCCGGACGAGGTCTACAACCTCGGCGCGCAGTCCCACGTCCGCGTCTCCTTCGACGCACCCCTCTACACCGGCGACGTGACCGGCCTCGGCGCGCTGCGGCTGCTGGAGGCCATCCGTGCGAGCGGGATCGACACCCGCATCTACCAGGCGTCGTCCTCCGAGATGTTCGGCGCCACCCCGCCCCCGCAGAACGAGGGCACCCCGTTCCACCCGCGCAGCCCCTACGGCGCGGCCAAGGTGTTCGCGTACTGGACCACGGTGAACTACCGCGAGGCGTACGACATGTTCGCCGTCAACGGGATCCTGTTCAACCACGAGTCACCGCGCCGCGGCGAGACCTTCGTGACCCGCAAGATCACCCGCGCCGTCGCCCGCATCAGGGCCGGTCTCCAGGACAAGCTCTACCTCGGCAACCTCGACGCGGTCCGCGACTGGGGCTACGCCCCCGAGTACGTGGACGCCATGTGGCGGATGCTCCAGCAGGACGAGCCCACCGACTACGTGGTGGCCACCGGTGTGGCCGCGACCGTCCGCGAGTTCGTCGAGGCGTCCTTCGCCCACGCGGGTCTGGACTGGAACGAGTACGTGCGCTACGACGCCAAGTACGAGCGCCCCAGCGAGGTCGACGCGCTCATCGGCGACGCCTCCAAGGCCCACGACCTGCTCGGCTGGAAGCCGACGGTCCTGGTGTCCGAACTGGCCCGGATCATGGTCGACGCCGACATCCGCCAGGTCGACGACCAACTGGCGGGCGCGACGGTCCGCATCGACCGCTGAGGCCTTATATTTCCCCTACGGTTTGCCGTGTCACGGTCATACCCGCAGATGCGTGTGGGTGTGACCGCGGTAAACCTGCCATATGTCCGTAGTGCACCCTCCCTTGCCGAACCTGTTGATTCCAACTTGGTATGCAATGGGTCAAGGAGGGTGACCGGGCCCTCGCGTGAGCCCTAGTCTGCGCCCGTACATATGGCTGTTCGGATAGTTCCAGCCATCAAACCGGGCGATGCCCTGGGGGGCTCATGCGTAAATCCAGAGGGCTGACTGCTGCCCTCGTCCTGTCACTGGCCGGTGCCGGCACCGGGATAGGCCTGGTGCTGATGCCTCAGGCGTCCGCCATCACGGCTCCAGTGGCCTTCACCGCCGACAGCCTGCCGACCTGGCAGCCCGACGGCATCGTGTTCGCGATGGCCCAGGCGAACGGCACCGTCTTCGCCGGCGGGACCTTCTCGGCCGTCCGGCCGCCCGAGGGCACCGCCGGCGCCGAGCGGGAAGCCGTGAACTTCGTCGCGCTCGACGCCGCGACGGGCGTCCCGACCGCGTGCAAGCTCGCGTTCACCGTCTCCGAGGGAAGCGCGACCGTCCGCGCGCTCGAGGTCTCGAAGGACCAGAAGACCCTCTACGCCGGCGGTTACTTCGGCGCCGTCAACGGGACCCCGGTCTCCAGCCTCGCCGCGATCGACATCGCCACCTGCACCCCCAAGGCAGCGTTCCACCCCGGCGTCCCGGCCACCGTGCGCGCCCTCGCCGTCACCGACGACACGCTGTACCTGGGCGGCGACTTCAACGCCGTCGACGGCCAGACCCGCGAGCGGTTCGCCGCGGTGGACGCCGGCTCGGGAGCGCTCAAGCCTTTCGTGGCCGACGCCGACGAGCCCGGCCGTGCCATCGAGGTGAGCAACGACGGCAAGAACGTCCTGCTGGGCGGCGACTTCTTCTCGGTCAACGGCTCCAACACCCACGCGCTGGCCGTCGTGAACGCCACCACCGGCGCCGTCGCCAAGACGTACACCAACATCCCGTCCAACTCCGTGGTCAAGGACATCTCGGCCGACGCGACGGGCTACTACACCGGCAACGAGGGCTCCGGCGGCGGCGTCTTCGACGGCCGCATCGGCCTGAACACCGACTTCAGCGAGAAGTGGCGCGACCGCTGCCTCGGCGCGACCCAGTACGTGCTGCCCTACGACGGGGTGCTCTACAGCTCCTCGCACGCGCACGACTGCTCCACCGAGCTGGAGTTCCCCGACGGCAAGCGCCACTTCCTGCTGGCCCAGCCCACCGACCACACCGGCCCGGCGCCGGCCCCCGTGGGCGGCTTCGTGCGCGGCCCGGGCAAGCTCGGCTGGCACCCCACCGCCAACGACGGCCTCGGCGAGGGCATCGGCCCGCGCGTCATGTCCGTCGCGGAGAAGAACGACGTCAAGTACATGTGGGTCGGCGGTGAGTTCACCCTCATCAACGGCAAGCCGCAGCAGGCGCTGACCCGCTTCGCCTCCACCGGCGACGTCGGCGCCCCGACCACCCCGGTGGCCAGCGTCGACAGCGTCAAGCCCGGCGAGGCACAGGTGCGCTGGCGCACCAGCTACGACGCGGACGACAGCAAGCTCACCTACCGCATCTACCGCAACGGCTCGGCCACGCCCGCCGCCACGGTGAACGCGGACTCCCTGGAGTGGCAGCGCCGGCAGGCGTCCTGGACCGACACCACGGTCAAGGCCGGCCAGTCCTACAGCTACCGCGTGACCGCGACCGACGCGGCCGGCAACACCAGCGCCCTGTCGGCCGCCGTCTCGGTGACGGTCCCGACCACCGTCCAGTCCTACCCGAACCAGGTCCGCGCCGACGGCGCCAGCCTGTACTGGCGTTTCGACGACACCGTCAGCCCCTTCACCGCCGACTCCTCGACCGGCGGCAACACCAGCGGTGTCCAGCTGAACGCCCCCGCCCTGCGCCAGACGCCCGGCGCGGTCACCGGCGCCAGCACCGCGATGGGCTTCAACGGCACCAGCCAGAAGGTCTACAGCGACCACCGCCAGACCGTCGGCGCCGCCTTCACCATCGAGACCTGGTTCAAGACGGGCACCCTTCGCGGCGGCAAGCTGGTCGGCTTCGGCAGCAACACCGACCGCTCCAGCGGCTCGTACGACAAGCACCTGTACATGACGAACACCGGCCGGCTGGTCTTCGGAGTCTCCAACGGCTCCGCCCAGACCGTCTCCACCGGCCTGTTCGACACCTACAACGACAACAAGTGGCACCACGTGGTCGCCACCCAGGGCCCCGGCGGCATCACCCTCTACGTGGACGGCCAGAACAAGGGCTCGTCGAACCGGACCAGCACGCAGACCTACGCGGGCTACTGGCACGTCGGCGGCGACAACCTCACCGGCTGGCCGAGCCGCCCGACGAGCAACTTCTTCAACGGGCAGCTCGACGAGACGGCCGTCTACCCGACGGCGCTCACCGAAGCCCAGGTCAAGAACCACTTCACGCTGGCCAAGGCGCCCACCGACTCGGTCTCCGAGGTCAACGCGACCGAGGACACCTACGTCAACCAGGGCGCTCCGGGCACCGCGTACGGCACGTCCACGTCGCTCGCGGTGCGCGGCACCTCGGCGTACGAGACGTACCTGCGCTTCAACGTCCCGGCCGCCCCGGCCGGGCAGGTGCTGAAGTCCGCCACCCTCCAGTTCAAGACCAACACCCAGACGGGCGCCGGCACCGCCGACACCGTCTCCGTGGTGCCGGTCACCGGAACCTGGACCGGTGCGGGCACGACCTTCACCACCAAGCCGACCCTCGGCGCCACCCCGCTCGGCACCATCGCGGGCGTGCCGGACGGCTCGGCGGTCCACTCCGTTCCGCTGGACACCGCCGCGGTCACCGCGGCACTGGGCAGCAGCTACAGCCTGGGTCTGACGAGCACGGGCACCGACCCGCTGTGGATCTGGTCCTCGGAGGCCACGGCCGCCGACGGCGTCCCGCAGCTGGTCCTCACCTTCGGCGCCAAGTAGCGGCGAACGCCTCGGTGGGGCCCGGCCGGCACGACGTGGCCGGGCCCCGCACCCCTGTCCCACCCCAGTAAGCACGGGAGCCATCCGATGTACCGACGCTCCGCAGCGGCGGCCGTCCTGCTGACCGCCGCCCTGACGCTGACCGCCTGCAGTTCCGGCGGCGGCAAGGCCGATTCCGGCGCGGAGGCGAAGGCGAAGCCGCCGGCCTCGTCGGCGGCCCCCGATCCCGCGGACAGCCCGGCGCCCTCCGCGCCGGCCCCCGACGCCAAGCCGACGGGACCCGTCCTGCCCGACGCCAGGATCACCCCGAAGACGGGCAGCTTCACGGCGCAGGAGAAGAAGTATTTGAGCGGGCGGGTCCCGGAGAAGACGGACCCCGCGGCCGTCCTGCAGTCCGGCCAGGAAGCCTGCCAGCGCGTCCAGTACACCGCGAAGCGGGACAAGGACGCGGCGACCGGGGCCGTCATCACGGGCGAGATCCCGGGCGCGAAGGACGCGATCACCCACCTCTGCCCGGACCAGAAGCCGATCCTCGTGGCGGCGGAGAAGGGCTTCCCCGAAGGCCCCCGCACCTCGCCCGCGGCCGGCACCTACCGCGCCCTGACCCAGGCGTCCACCTGCACTTGGGAGGCGAAGTCCAAGGACGGCTCGATCCTCGCCTCGGGCCCGGAGACCCCGCCGAACGCCGGAGACAAGATCAACGCGACGATCCCGTCGGGCACGGCCGAGTTCACCTCCTCGGGCTGCTACGCCTGGATCCCGGCGTAAGGCCGGCCTGCGCACCACCACCGGACGCCCTGCGCCGCCGAACTGACGGCGGCGCAGGGCGTTTTCGTCTGCCGCGCCGGGGTATCCGCAGGACCGGAGCACGACGACACCGAGCCTTCGGAGGCGAATCCTATGACCGGCCTTGGTGGCTGCATCGGCCTGATTGTGGTGGGGGCCATCCTGACGTTCGCCACCGACTGGGAGATGGACAGCGTCAACCTCGACGTGGTCGGCCTGATCATGATGGCGGTCGGCCTCATCGGCCTCGCCGTCTACACCAGCGTCCTCAAGCGCCGCCGCGCCATGGGCGCCCTCCCGGTCGTCGAGCAGCGCCGCGACATCTGAGCCTTCCGCACCGCCCCTCAGCGCTGCAGGGCCGCCTCGTACACCGGGAGCAGGGTGTCCAGGACGGCGGCCATCGAGAAGGAGCCGGCGGCCAGTTCGCGGGCGGCCGAGGAGGCGGCGGCGTTGGCCGCCGGGTCCAGCAGCGACAGGACCGCCGAGGCCACGCCCGCCGGACCGGGATCGACCGCGCGGCCCGCGCCCGCGGCGGCGATGTCGCGGGCCAGCCCGTTGGAGTGGGTCACCACCGGCGGAACACCCACCGCGAGGGCCTCCAGGACCGACATCGGGAACGGCTCGTCCACCGAGGGCAGCACGTAGACGTGCGCCCGCCGCAGCTCCGCCAGCACCTGGGCACCCGACAGGGCCCCGGGCACCGTGAAGCGGTCGCCCAGGCCCAGAGCCGCGACGCGCGTGCGTACGGCGGCCAGCTCGCCCTCGTCCGGGCCCGCCACGACGAAGTGGGCGTCCGGGTGGACGGCCAGGACCGCCGGAGCCGCATCCACGAAGTCCACCGGCCGCTTGCGGGCCTGCAGGCGCGCCGAGTACAGGATGCGCGGGGGACCGCTCGGTGCGGGCCGCTCGTCCTGCGCCGGGGTCCCGTTGACCAGCCGGACCGCACGCGCCAGCGGTGCGCCGCCGACCACCGCGTCCAGGTCGCCCCGCTCGTGCGGGGTCAGGTACAGCACCGCGTCCGCGCCGCGCAGCAGCCGGCGTACCGCCACCGCGTCCAGCAGCCTCGCCAGCGCCTTCTCGCTCGGGTCCACCATCCCGTGGGTCTGGAGCACCAGCGGCCGGCCCGCCCGCAGCGCGGCCAGCGCCACCGGCAGGGTCACCAGGTCCCGGGCCAGGTGGACGTGGACCACGTCCGCGTCCCGGACCAGTCGCCCGGCGGAGGCCAGCAGCGCCGGGGAGGTCATGCCGCTGAAACCCAGCGGGAGGATCCGCCGCGCCGGGAACAGCTTCGCCGGGACCCCTTCGACGTCGGTCGGCCACGGTTCGGGGAACCCCTCGCCGAGCGCGACCAGCCGCGCCTCGTGCCCGCGGGCCCGCAGCCCCTTGGTGAGGTTCAGCGCGACCCGTACCGGCCCGCCGAAGGCGTGCGAGGGCGAGTGCAGGGTGACGGCGTGCAGGACTCTCACTTGGGCTCCTCCACCGGGCGGCGCCGCCCGTCCTGGGTCTGCAGGGTCAGCTCCGGCAGGTCCTTGTGCACGACGGCCCCCGCGCCCGCGACCGCGCAGCGGCCCACGGTCACCCCGGCCAGCACGCTCGCCCGTACCGCCACCCACGCGCCGTCCTCGATCGTGACGGGCGCGTTGCGGTAGCGGAAGTCGGCGGCCCGGTGGTCGTGCGAGCCGGTGCACAGCATGGCCTCCTGCGAGAGGCACACGTGCGAACCGATCGTCACCGGCTCCAGGTTGAGCAGCCACACGCCCTCGCCGATCCAGGTGTGGTCGCCGACGGTGAGCTTCCACGGCCACAGCACCCGCACCCGGTGCCGGATCAGCACTCCCTCGCCGATCTTCGCCCCGAAGGCGCGCAGCAGCGCCACCCGCAGCCGCGCCGGACAGAACCAGCTCATGAACAGCGTGTTCATCACGGCGAACCAGAGCGCCTGCGTCAGCAGCCCGCGCCCCTTGTCGTACCCGGCCAGCGTGAAGGCAGGAAGGTCACGCAACTGAAAGCCCCGATCGTTCCGCGCGGACGCGCCTCCCCTGGCGCGGCCCGCTCAGACTAGACTGCGCGCGGACCAGGCACATGGGGTGGGGGCGGCAGTGGCAACGGACATACGCAAGCCCCCCGTCGTCCGCCCGCCGTCCCCCTTCGAGGACGAGTCCCTCTGGGGCCGGGTCACGACCCCGCGCACGCTGCTCTCCCGCGCGCTGTCCGTCCCGCTCGCCCTCGGCTTCTCCGTCTTCCTCCCGCTGTTCGTCGCCGCCCAGACCGGCGCGGGCGCGCGCGACGCGGCGTTCTGGCTCCAGCTGCTCCTCACCATGTACGCGGGCGCCCGCCTCTCCGCCATGGTGCTCACCAGCCGCCGCAAGCTGCTCCAGGGCTCCTTCTGGCTGTTCGTCTACATGGCCATGGGCGTGGCCCCGCTCGCGCAGGCCGTCCTCGGCCAGGTCCCGACGCCCGTCGTCGGGCCCCGCTCCGACCTGACCGCCGCGATCGGGCTGGTCCTGCTCGGCTGCACCGCCTTCGACGTGGGCGTGCTGCTCGCGCGGCACCGGCCCGCCGGGCGCGCGGGCGGCTCCCAGAAGCAGCCCCGGCCGGTCATGGCCCACCGGCGCCGCCTGCAACTGCTGACCGTCCTGTCCTTCCTGTGCAGCGCCGCCTTCGTGATGAAGCTGGGCGGTCCGGCGGTGTTCTTCTCCAGCCGCCAGGAGATCATCGCGGGCATCGAGGAGGCGGGGGTCTCCAACGGTGACGGACAGGCAGGCCAGGCCCTGCTGCGCGGCTTCGGCACCGTGCCGGCGCTGCTGTCGCTGCTGCTGTACACGCGCTGGCTGATCACCTCGAAGTACGCCCGGCGCAAGGTCTCGATCATCGTCACCTGGTCGGCGCTGGCCGCGCTGAACCTGGTGGTCAACAACCCGATCTCGAACCCGCGCTACTGGTTCCTGACGGTCATGTTCGCGCTGCTCTTCACCATCTTCCCGGTCAGCGCGGCGATGTACCGGGTGGCCCTGTCGATGGCCGTGGTCGTCGCCCTGCTCGTCTTCCCGTTCGCGGACCGCTTCCGGTACGACGAGAAGAACTACAAGCCGGTGGAGACCACGTCCTTCCTCGAGCCGATGGCGCTCAAGGACTACGACCAGATCGGCATGTTCGCCAACACCATCACCTACTCCGAGTCCGGCCCGGGGCACTTCTACGGGCGCCAGCTGGCCGGATCGGTGCTGTTCGCGGTGCCGAGGTCGGTGTGGGAGGGCAAGCCCCGGGACACGGGCGTGATGGTCGGGCAGTGGATGGGCACGGTCAACACCAACCTCTCCTCGCCGATCTGGGCCGAGCTGTGGCTCGACTTCGGGCCGCTGGGGATGGGGGCGGGGCTGCTGGGGATGGGCTACGCCGCGGCCCGCGTCGACCGGCGCTATGCGAAACGGGCCACGCGCAGCGCGCCCGTGGGAAGCCTGATCTCGGTGGTGGTCCCGCTGGTCGCGGGCTACTCCTTCATCCTGCTGCGCGGGCCGCTGCTGCAGGCGTCCGGGCGGGTGGCGATCGCGGCGCTCTGCCTGGCGCTGGTCGCGACCTACCGCCAGGACCGCGCCACGACCCTGCGCTAGCCGTATTGACCCCCGGGGGTCCCCGGGGTGGGTGGCGCGCCGTCGGGTCGGTCAGGTGGTCGGGGCCGTCGCGGGGGCGGGGACCGGGACCTCGGCCGGCAGTCGGGTCACGCGGTGCCAGGCAGCCGCGGCCTTGAGGGCCGACCCGGCCGCCAGGCCCCAGGCCGCGCCGAGCGGGCCCCAGGCCGCGTAGCCGCCGAGCAGGAGCGCCACGGACAGCAGCGAGAAGACCACCTGCACCGACAGCGTGGCCCGGGGGGCCAGGACGCGCAGCGTCAGCAGCCCGGCCGTGCCGAGGCCCATCACCGCGTACTGGGCCCCCGTCGCCGGCAGCAGCGCGGCCGCCGAGGCCCAGGTGTCGCCCAGCAGTTCCCGGCCCAGCCGGTCCGGCAGCAGGGCCAGGGCCGTCGCCCAGCCGGCGCCGACCGCCGCCAGCAGCAGGCCCAGCGCCGCCGTCGCCCGCACCACGGCCCGCCGGCCGCCGCCGAGCCGCGCCAGCACCGGCGGCGCGAACGAGTTCGCCGAGTTGAACAGCACGTTCAGCGGACCGAACAGCGTGCTGGCACCGCGCAGCGCGCCGACGGCCAGGGGGGTGGCGAACACGCCCAGGCCCAGCACCGCGAGCTGGCTCGAGCCGTTGCCCACCGCGAACTCGACCACGAACCGCTGCCCCAGGTGCCCCCGCCGCAGGTACGGCCGCAGATCCGCCCGCACGCCCCGTACGGACGGCCGCAGCAGCCACAGCCCCAGTCCCAGCGCGGGCAGCGCGGACAGGCCCCACACGAGCACCAGCCGCCCCGCCGAGGCCCCGGCGGGCTGCGCCGCCAGCGCCGCGACCACGCACAGCAGGCGCAGCGCGTCCGCGGCCAGCGCCCGCTCGGGGGCGCGCAGGGCCGAGAAGCAGTACCGCAGCCCGTCCTGCACCAGCACCAACGGCAGGACGAGACCCAGCGCGAGGAAGGCCCGCCCGCCGGCCCCGCCGAGCAGCAGGCCGAGGACCGCGAGCACCGCGCCGACGGCGCCCGAGGCGGCCCCGGTGAAGGCGACGGCCGACCGGCACGCCGCGCCCAGGTGTTCGCCGGACCTCTCCAGGACCAGGCTCTGGCCGACGTAGGCCATGCTCAGCCCGAGCAGCACGGTGAACGTCACGTACACCATCGAGAAGGCGGCGAAGCCGGCCGCCGACGACAGCCGGGCGGCCAGCACCAGCACCAGGATGTTGGTGGCGCTGGAGGCGGCCTGGTCCAGGACCGAGGAGACGGCGGCGAGGCGGCCCCGGCTCATCTCCGGCCCGTGCGGACGGTGCGCAGCGCGACCGTGTCGGTGCCGTCGCCGGGGATGTGCTGCTCCGGCTCGGCCGCCTCGCGCGTCAGCGGCTGCGGCGCGGCCGGTGACGGGGCGGCAGCGGGCGCCGGGCCGGCGCCCTTGCCCTTGTCCTTGCCCCGGCCGCGCTTCTCGCCGGGCAGCGGGGCGTGCAGCACCGCGCCGAGCACCGTCCCGCCGGCTCCGCTGATCAGTTCGCGGATCCGGGACAGGTCGGAGCGGTGGACGGCGCGCGGGTCGCAGACGACCAGGACGCCGTCGACACGGTCGACGAGGGCGAGGGCGTCGGCGTAGGAGAGCACCGGCGGCGCGAGCACCACCACGGTGGAGTTGGGGGAGTCGGCCTCGGAGATCAGCCGGGTGGCGCGGGCGGAGGTCAGCGCACGCGGCACGTTGCGGGCGCGTTCGCCCGGGATCAGGTCGAAGGAGCCGGACTCCCCGGCGTCCACGACGAGCTGGCGCCCGTCGGGCCACTCGGTGTCCGAGTGGCGCCCGCCGGGCGTCGGGCTGCCCGGGGTCTGGCTCCAGCGGGGACGGCCGCCCGCGTCGGTCGGCAGCTGGCTGGCCAGGACCGGAGTGCGCAGGTCCGCCTCGATGAGCAGGACGTCCTTGCCGGTCTCGGCGAAGGAGGCGCCGAGGTTCACGGCCACCGCGGCGGCGGTCTCGCTGCTGCCGCGCGGGGCGACGACGAGCAGCCGGCGCCGGTCGGCGAAGCGGGCGTCGTAGGCCAGCCGGAAGGCCACCGACCGGTACTCCTCGGCGAGCCGCGGGTCGGCCTCGCCCGCGGCGAGCAGCGGCCCGCCGCCCGTCCGGTCGCGCGGCAGGTAGCCCAGGACGGGTGCGCGCAGGGCCCGGGCCACGTCCCCCTCGGAGCGCGGCGCCGGGTCGAACACGAGCCGGACCCAGGCGGCCAGCAGACCGAGGGCGAGGCCCACAGCCGCGCCGAGCGCGAGGGACATCACGATGCCGGGGCCGTCGGCGCCGGGCGGCGCGGTCGCGGCGCTGGTGACCCGGCCGGGGGTCATGTCCAGGGCCTGGAGCTTGGCGATGTTGCTGTTGAGCGTGTTGACCTTGCTCTGCAGGTCGGTCTTGGAGGAGTAGGCGGCGTCGCGCCCGGGGCCCGGCGGCATCGAGTTGATCTGCTTGACCAGGTCGTCGAGCTGCTTGGCCACCGGATCGCGCTGGTCCTGGTAGCCCTTGACCATCTTGTCGCGGGTGACGTCGAGGGCCTCCTGCCGCTTGAGCAGGTACGCCTCGGTCATCGCGTTGGCGCGCCGGGCGGCCTCCTTGGGGGAGGACGCGGTGTAGGTGAAGCGCAGCACCATCGTCTGCGGCGGATTGGTCACCTGGAGCCCGCTGCGCAGGGCCGCGAACCCGGAGGCGGAGACACCGAGCTTCTTCGCCGCCTCGTTGGCTATGGAGGAGCTGAGCGCGACCTGGCGCTCCGAGCCGATGTTGATCGCCTTGTCGGGGGCCAGGCTGGGGTTGAAGGGGTCGTCGGTGGGTGCGCGCAGCACCACGTCGGCCGTCGCGACGTAGGTGTCGGCCGTGGAGACGCCGAGGTACACCCCGCCCAGCAGGCCGATCCCGATGCCGGCGCCGAGCAGCCGGCGGTAGCGCAGGAGCTGGCGGAACTGGTCCCGGAGGAGATCGGGTTCGTCCTCGGCGGGCGCGGCTGCCGGGCGGTTCGTCTCGATCACGGCCGGGGACCCCCAAGTGCTTCGTCCATCAGTGCGTCGATGCGGGCCAGGCCCGCTGCGCGGCTCAGGTGCGCCGCCACGTGGCGGGGCCCGGCCGCTCCCAGTGCGTCCGCGGCCACGGGGTCCTCGGCCAGGACCCGTACGGCCTTCAGCAGGGCCTCGGGGTCCTCCGGCTGCACGAGCACCCCCGCTCCCGAGCGCTCCACCTCCTGGGCGGTCCCGCCCTCCGCCGCCACGGAGGCGACGACGGGCCGGCCGGCCTGGAAGTAGGAGGTGAGCTTCGAGGGAACGCTCATGTCCAGCACGGCGGCGTGCTGGGTGACCGCGAGGACGTCCGCCGCGGCGAGGATATCCGGGAACTCGCCGTCAGCGGCAGGGGGGATGATGTCCAGATTGGGTACATCAGCCGACAAGTCGGCGAGGGCCGAGCGCTGGCTGCCGTCACCCATCAGGACGAAACGGACGCGCGGGTCGAGCCGGGCGGCGGCCACGAGCACCTCGAGGCCCTGCTTGAGGCCCATGTTCCCGGAGTGCAGGACCACCGTCTGGTCGGGTGCCCAGCCGAGGTGGCGGCGGGTCTCCCCGCGCGGCTTGGTGGGCACCGCCACATGGGACCAGTTGGGGACGAGGCGGATCCTGCCGGGGTCCACCCCCATGCCGACGACCCGGTCCACGAACGTCTCGTGGATCACGCCGACGAGGGTGGCCCGCTTCAGGGCGTACGCCTCGGCGCGCCCGGCGACCGCGGCCGCCTTGTCGCCGCCGCTGATGCCGCTCTGCGCGGCGGCGGCGCCCATCAGGTCCTGGACGACCGGGACGAAGGGGACCTTCCACCGGGCCGCGAGCCGGGCGGCCAGCACGCCGCCGGCCAGGCTGGGCATCTGGGCCATGACCGCGTCCGGCTTCGGCATCCGGGGCGGGGCCGCGGCGCCGTGCAGCAGGATCGATCCTTCGAAAAGGGCCCGCTTCAGGGCGGTCTGGCGCTGCGGCACGGTGTGCGCGCGCCGGTGCACGACGACCCCCGCGCGCCGTTCCGTGCGCCGGAGCGCCCCCTTGTACTCCGGCTCGACCGACCACGCCGGATAGTGCGGCATGCCCGCGAGGACATGGGTCTCGTGGCCGAGATCCTCCGCCCAGTGCTCCGCGATCTGGGTGGCGTACGGCCCGATTCCCGCGTGCTCGGGCGCGTAGTTGGTGGAGACCAGCAGCAGGCGCCGGTGACCGGATATGGACACTGAGCGTCCCCTCTTCCCCTGGATGATGCGCTCGTCACCCTATTCGTTCACCCGCGTGCTGCGGAACGTGCACGCTATTGTCTGCTAATCCGCCACACCGGGGGGTGTGGCCGCTGGGGGGTAACAGATGATGGAGCGGGACATGTCCGAACTCGGTGCGCCCGCGCGCCGGCCGTACCGGGTCGGCTATGCGCCGGGTGCCTACGATCTCTTTCACATCGGACACCTCAACATCCTCCGGCACGCCCGTAGCCAGTGCGACTACCTGGTGGCCGGAGTCGTCTCCGACGAGATGGCCGAGCGCGCCAAGGGCCGGCGCCCGATGATCCCGCTCGTCGAGCGGCTGGAGATCGTGCGCAGCGTGAAGTACGTGGACGCCGCCTTCGTGGAGACCGTCCCGGACAAGGTGGAGACCTGGAAGCAGGTCCGCTTCGACGTGATCTTCAAGGGTGACGACTGGCGGGGCACCGCCAAGGGCGAGCGGCTGGAGAGGGACTTCGCCGCCCACGGCGTCGACGTCGTGTACTTCCCGTACACCGTCCACACCTCCAGCACCCAGCTCCGCCGGGCGCTGGACGCGCTCGCCGAACCCCTCGCGGCGGTGGAGCCCTTCACCGCCGAACGGCGCTGAGCTCCCGGAACCACTTCACGAGGAACGCCACCAGGAACAAACCGGCGACCGCCCCGAAGACCGCGTACGCCCAGGCGAACAGCTCGCCGCCGCCGAGCAGCAGGAACACCAGGCACAGCACCCCGTAATCCACGGGCAGCAGGGCCACCGCGCGGACGGTCGAGGGGGCGGCGGCGGGGCTCCCGGGGGCCGGCCGGGGCTTGAGCTTCTCCGTCAGCAGTCCGCCGAAGAAGGTCACGACCGCGGCGAACTGGAAGCCGAGCGGTACCAGCAGCCAGCCGTCCCCGCCCGTCCCGTAGGCGTCCGGGAAGCGGTAGAAGGCGATCAGCACGCAGGAGTGCAGCGCGGTCAGCTTGGCGCAGTCCACGACGTGATCGAGCCACTCGCCGGCGGCGCTGCCGCTCCCGCGCAGCCGGGCCAGCTGGCCGTCGGCCGAGTCGAACGCGAATCCCACGGCGAGCGCGGCCCATACGGCGGCCCCCAGGGCCCAGGAGGGCGCGCACAGCGCCACCGCCGCCGCGGCGGCGAAGCTGAAGGCCGCGCTGACCAGCGTCACCTGATTCGGGGTGAGCCCGAGGGCGTAGGACCCGGCGGCCAAGTACCGCCCGGCCGGCCGGTTCACGAACCGCGAGTAGAGCGACACGCCCTTCGCCGACTTCTGCGCTCCGCGCAGCTCCCGCAGTGCGAACCCGACTCTGGCCATGCACGGACCCCCTCAGTGACGATGTCGAACACATCATCGCAGGGCGCACGTGCGCTCCCCTCCGGGCGATCCAGGACGTCCGAAAGCAGCGGCACGGGAGGTGCGCGCCGGCCGCGCCGGCCCGCCGCCCTATCCCGCCACCCGCAGCAGCAGTACCGAACGGGCCGGGACCGTCAAGGTCCGCCCGCCGAGGTGGCGGGTGAGGGGGGCCTCGGACTGCTCCTCGCGCGAGGTGTCCAGGACCAGCTCGTACACCTCCGCCCACGGCGCCCCCGGCAGGAGCCACTCCACCGGACGGTCCCCGGTGTGCAGCAGGGCCAGGAAGCTGTCGTCGTCCACCTGGCGGCCGCGCTCGTCACGGCCGGGGATGTCCCGCCCCGAGAGGTACATCCCGAGCGCCGCCGCCGGCGCGTACCAGTCCCGCTCCGTCATCTCCGCCCCCGCCGGCGTGAACCAGGCCAAGTCCCGCAGGCCGTCCACGCCCTGCGGCCGCCCGGAGAAGAACGCCCGCCGCCGCAGGACCGGATGGGCCTGGCGCAGCGAGACCAGCCGCGCGGTCAGCGCGAACAGCTCCCGCCACGCCGGGTCCTCCAGCAGCGACCAGTCCACCCAGCCCGTCTCGTTGTCCTGGCAGTACGCGTTGTTGTTGCCGCCCTGCGTGCGCCCGAACTCGTCCCCCGCGACGAGCATCGGCACCCCCGTCGACAGCAGCAGCGTGGTCAGCAGGTTCCGCAGCTGCCTGCGGCGCAGCGCGGCGACCGGCGGATCCGTGCCCTCCGGCGGGTCGCCCTCCACCCCGCAGTTCCACGACCGGTTGTCGTTGGTCCCGTCCCGACCCGCCTCCCCGTTCGCGTCGTTGTGCTTGCGCTCGTAGGACACCAGGTCCCGCAGGGTGAACCCGTCGTGCGCGGTCACGAAGTTCACCGAGGCGTACGGCCGCCGCCCGCCCCACGCGTACAGGTCGCTCGACCCCGACAGCCGGTACCCGAGGTCCCGTACGTCGGGCAGCGCGCCCCGCCAGAAGTCCCGGACGGCGTCCCGGTAGCGGTCGTTCCACTCCGTCCACAGCGGGGGGAAGGCGCCCACCTGGTAGCCGCCCGCGCCCACGTCCCAGGGCTCCGCGATCAGCTTGACCCGGCGCAGCACCGGGTCCTGGGCGATCACCGCCAGGAACGGCGACAGCATGTCCACGTCGTGCATCGAGCGGGCCAGCGCCGCCGCGAGGTCGAAGCGGAAGCCGTCCACCCCCATCTCCGTCACCCAGTACCGCAGGGAGTCGGTGATCAGGCGCAGCACGTGCGGGCGCCCGGCGTGCAGGGTGTTCCCGCAGCCGGTGTAGTCGGCGTACCGGCGCTGGTCGGACTGGAGCCGGTAGTAGCCCCGGTTGTCGATCCCGCGCAGGGACAGCGTCGGCCCGAGCTCGCCCGCCTCCGCCGTGTGGTTGTAGACCACGTCGAGGATGACCTCGATCCCCGCCGCGTGCAGGGCCCGCACCATCCGCTTGAACTCCCCGACCTGCTGGCCCGCCGTACCGCTCGACGAGTAGCCCGCGTGCGGGGCGAAGTAGCCGACCGAGTTGTAGCCCCAGTAGTTGCGCAGCCCCCGGCGCAGCAGGTGGTCCTCGTGCGCGAACTGGTGCACCGGCAGCAGCTCGACCGCCGTCACGCCCAGCCGTACCAGGTGCTCCACGGCCGCCGGATGCGCCAGGCCCGCGTACGTCCCGCGCAGCTCGGCGGGGATCCCCGGATGGCGCATCGTGAAGCCGCGCACGTGCAGTTCGTAGATCACGGAATCGGCCCAGGGCGTCTTCGGCCGGACGTCGTCCGCCCAGTCGTCGTCATCGTGGACGACGACGCCCTTGGGCACGAAGGGCGCGGAGTCCCGGTCGTCGCGCACCGTGTCGGCGATGTACTGCTGCGGCCAGTCCCGCACGTGCCCGTACACCTCCGGCGGCAGCGTGAACTCGCCGTCGACGGCCCGGGCGTACGGGTCCAGCAGCAGCTTCGAGGGGTTGTACCGGGCGCCCGTCCACGGGTCCCAGCGCCCGTGCACCCGGAACCCGTACCGCTGCCCCGGGCGCACGCCGGGCACGAACCCGTGCCAGATCTCGTGCGTCAGCTCCGTCAGCGCGCAGCGGGTCTCGGCCCCGTCCGCGTCGAACAGGCACACTTCCACCGCCTCCGCGCCCTGCGCCCACAACGCGAAGTTGGTGCCCGCCGTGCCGTCCGGACCCTGGTGGAAGCGGGCCCCCAGCGGATGCGAGGAGCCGGGCCACACCGGTGGCCCGGGTCGCCCGGACGTCCGGGCCGCCTGGCCCCTGACCTGGCCGCCCGGCACGGGCACGGTCAGACCGCCGCCCCGGACCGCGCTCTGCGTGTCCACCGCGTTCGCGGCGTCCATCGCGTTCGCGGTGTCCGCCACGTTCGCGGTGTCCACCACGTTCCCGACGGCTTCCACCGCCTCTTCCTGCTCGGCTGCGCTCGACACTGCCCGCCTCCACGGCTCCTGGGTACCTGCGGGGGAGGGGAGTGCGGCCCTGGCGTCCCGGCCCGGGCCCGTCCCCGTCTGGTCCTTCACACTGTTCTGCCCTGCCTGTTCTGCCCGGAACGTCGACGCCCCTCACGTTTCCCCCACAGGCCCCGGTCGTTGGAGGGGACGTGACACTTCTGACGAGGCGGGCAGGGGCGGGCTTGGCCGCCGTGGCGGCATGGGCGGGCCTGCTCGGCGGCCTGGCCGGATGTACCCAGGACGGCCGCTCCCCGGTCGAGATCGCACTGCCCGGCAAACCGCGCTCGCCGGACGAGGCCATCCGGATCACTCCCGACGACAACGCGAAGGGGGTCCCCGCCGACGGACGCCTCAGTGTGACCGTCCCCGAGGGCAGACTGGAACGGGTCGTGGTCACCAAGGTGGAGGACGCGCGGGAGGAGCGGGTTCCGGGCGAGATCGCGGCCGACGGCCTCAGCTGGAGCCCCGACCCGGAGGCCGCCCGGCTGTCGCTCGCCGCCAAGTACACCGTGGACGTCGTCGCACTCGACGGGCACGACCGCCGCCAGGCCCGCCACACCACCTTCACCACCTACGTTCCCGAGGAGCGGTTCATCGGCTACTTCAAGCCGGAGCACCGCTCCACCGTCGGCACCGGCATGATCGTGTCCTTCAACTTCAGCCGGGCCGTCACACGACGCGCCGAGGTGGAGCGGGCCATCACCGTCACCTCGAACCCACCCGTGGAGGTCGTCGGCCACTGGTTCGGCAAGGAGCGGCTCGACTTCCGGCCCAAGGCGTACTGGAAGCCCGGCACCGAGGTCACCGTGAAGGTGGGCCTGCGCGACATCGAGGGCGCGCCCGGCTCCTACGGCATCCAGGACAAGACGGTCACCTTCACCGTCGGCCGCTCCCAGATCTCCACCGTGGACGCGGCCGCGCACACCATGGAGGTCCGCCGGGACGGGCAGCTGCTGCAGACCCTGCCGATCACCGCCGGGGCCCCCAAGACCACCACCTACAACGGGAAGATGGTGGTGATGGAGCTCTTCGACGTCACCCGCATGAACGGCCAGACCGTCGGTTTCGGCGGGGAGTACGACATCCCCGACGTCCCGCACGCCATGCGGCTGACCTCCTCCGGGACCTTCCTGCACGGCAACTACTGGGTCAGCCCGGACACCTTCGGCTCGGCCAACATGAGCCACGGCTGCGTGGGTCTGCGCGACGACAAGGGCGGCGGCTCGGACACCCCGGCCGGCTGGTTCTTCGACCGGACCCTGATCGGGGACGTGGTCGAGGTCGTCAACTCCGATGACAAGACGGTGGCCCCGGACAACGGCCTGGGCGGCTGGAACATGTCGTGGGCGGACTGGGTGGCCGGCTCAGCCATCGCCTGACCGCCCACCGCCCGGCCCCCGGCTGCCGCCCGACCTCTCCGAGCCGTTGGGACGGAACGGTGACAAGACCGTGGTTTTCCGTGGTGTCTCCATGTGATTACCTGTCGGCAAGCGCGCGACTGCCCGCGCGCGGGGGACATGGGGAGAACACGAGTGAACCTGCAGCCGATACGCGGCCGCGTCCGCACCGGCCTGCCGGCCCTTCTGCTGGGGGCCGCCCTGCTGCTGACCACCGCGTGCAGCGGCGGCGGCGGAGGCAACAACGGCAGCGGCAGCGGCGGCGGCGACGCCGGGGGCGATGCCAAGAACGGCACCGGGGCGTCCAAGGCCGTCGTCAGCGTGAAACCGGACGACGGGTCCAAGGAAGTCGCCACCAGCGGCGTCCTGAAGATAACCAGCACCGGCGGCAAGCTCACCACGGTGACCGTCGCCGACACCAAGGGCAACGCGGTCGAGGGCAAGCTGGCGCCGGACGGCGCGAGCTGGGAGCCCTCCCGCCACCTGGCCTCCGCCACCGAGTACAAGGTGCACGCGGTCGCCAAGGACGAGGCCGGCCGGGAGTCCGCCAAGGACGCCACCTTCACCACCCTCACCCCGACCAACACCTTCATCGGCCACTACACGCCCGAGGACGGCGCGACCGTCGGCGTGGGCATGCCGGTGTCGATCAACTTCACCCGCGGCATCACCAACCCGGAGGCCGTCGAGAAGGCCATCACCGTGACGGCCGAGCCGGCCGTGCCGGTCGAGGGCCACTGGTTCGGCAACGATCGCCTCGACTTCCGCCCGGAGAAGTACTGGGCCGCCGGGACCAAGGTCACCGTGAAGATCGCCCTCGATGGTGTCGAAGGCCGCCCGGGCGTCTACGGCAAGCAGACCCGCACGGTCACCTTCACCATCGGCCGCTCGCAGGTCTCCACCGTCGACGCGAGCACCAAGCAGATGCAGGTGGTCCGCGACGGCCAGGTGCTGAAGAACATCCCGATCACCGCGGGCGCCCCGTCGACGACCACGTACAACGGGCAGATGGTCATCAGCGAGAAGTACGAGGTCACCCGGATGAACGGGGCGACCGTCGGCTTCGGCGGGGAGTACGACATCCCCGACGTCCCGCACGCGATGCGGCTGTCGAACTCCGGCACCTTCGTGCACGGCAACTACTGGGCCTCCTCCGGCACGTTCGGCTCGGAGAACGTCAGCCACGGCTGCGTCGGCCTGCGCGACGTGCGCGGCGGGGGCAGCGGCGACGTGCCGGCGGCATGGTTCTTCAACGAGTCGATGATCGGCGACGTCGTCGTCGTGAAGAACTCCAAGGACAAGCAGATCGCCCCGGACAACGGACTCAACGGCTGGAACATGGACTGGGCGGAGTGGATCAAGTAGCCGCCCGTACGCAGGCGGTTCACGTGGCCCGGTGCTGTGACACACAGCACCGGGCCGCGTCGCATACGGGGCTTTTCCGGGGGAGACCCCCGGACCGGCGGCCACTAACCTTCCGCGTATGACCCTCTCTCTCGAAGTCTCCGAAGGCGTCGGCACCATCCGCCTGGACCGGCCGCCCATGAACGCCCTGGACATCGCCACCCAGGACGGGCTGCGCGCGCTCGCGGCGGAGGCGACCGACCGGTCCGACGTCCGCGCGGTGATCCTCTACGGCGGTGAGAAGGTGTTCGCGGCGGGCGCGGACATCAAGGAGATGCAGGTGATGGACCACGCGGCGATGATCGCCCGGTCCCGCGCGCTGCAGGACTCCTTCACCGCGGTGGCCCGCATCCCCAAGCCCGTCGTCGCGGCCGTCACCGGCTACGCCCTGGGCGGCGGTTGCGAACTCGCGCTCTGCGCCGACTACCG
The DNA here is from genome assembly GCF_056430495.1 of Streptomyces sp. NPDC045967. Taxonomy (NCBI): domain Bacteria; kingdom Bacillati; phylum Actinomycetota; class Actinomycetes; order Kitasatosporales; family Streptomycetaceae; genus Streptomyces; species Streptomyces sp. NPDC045967. The sequence continues at coordinate 411,376 of NZ_JBWKLE010000003.1, forward strand.
GATCGCCGCCGACAACGCGAAGCTCGGCCAGCCCGAGATCCTGCTCGGCCTGATCCCGGGCGCCGGCGGCACCCAGCGGCTGTCCCGGCTCATCGGACCGTCCCGGGCCAAGGACCTCATCTTCACCGGGCGCATGGTCAAGGCCGACGAGGCGCTCGCGCTGGGCCTGGTGGACCGGGTGGTGCCCGCGGCCGAGGTGTACGAGCAGGCGCACGCCTGGGCCGCCCGGCTGGCGCAGGGCCCGGCGATCGCGCTGCGCGCCGCCAAGGAGTGCGTGGACGCGGGCCTGGAGGCGGACATCGAGACGGGGCTCGCCATCGAACGGAATTGGTTCGCGGGCCTGTTCGCCACCGAGGACCGCGAGCGCGGCATGCGCAGCTTCGTCGAGGAGGGCCCGGGCAAGGCGAAGTTCGCATGACCCCTGCGAGTGGATTAGCCAGGGCTTAAGGCAGCCTTAAGCGGATGCGGTGATCCACTGACCGTGATCACTTCCGAGCGCTGGGTCACCGCTGGTCAAGGCCGTTGCGCAGGGCGTCCGGCCGCGTCTCGTGCCGAACGGGGAGCTTCTGCGGAGTCGTTGATTCCGCGGGGGCTTTTCCCGAGGAACGGCCCGAAGGGGCAGGTCGGCCCTCCATGATGGGTGCATGGCGGGCCTGGAGGGTGTGGAACAGCCGCGGCAGCGCAGCAGCGCTTCGGCCGTGCGGCTCACGGCGGCACTTGAGGACGAACAGGGTCTGAAGGCGCTGGAGTTGTACGGGAACCCCGCCGAGGCGGAAGTGACCCTGCCGTCCATGCCGGAGTCGGCCGGTACCGCCCGCAGGCTCACCCAGTGCGTGGTGATACGGCTCTGGGGGCTCTCGCCGCAGATCTCCGAGCACGCCGTCCTGCTGGTCTCGGAACTCGTGGGCAACGCGGTCCGGCACACCGGCGCCCGCTCCTTCGGTTTACGCATGCACCGGCGGCGCGGCTGGATCCGGGTGGAGGTGCGGGACCCCTCGCGCGGGCTGCCGTGCCTGATGCCGGTCCACGAACTGGACACGACCGGGCGGGGGCTGTTCCTCGTCGACAAGCTGTCCGACCGCTGGGGGGCCGACCTGCTGCCGCGCGGGAAGATCACCTGGTTCGAGATGCGCGTGGCCGACCGCCAGAACGCCTGAAGCCCCCTGGTCGCCGTGGTGGGGCGGGCGGGGGCTTCATGGGTGCGCCGAGGATCGAAGGGGGTGTGATCCTCGGCGTGGCGACTTCGCTCGGGTCAATGGGAAGCCGTGGTTCCGACTATGGCAGACGCGGCCCCGAACGCCAAAAGTCCCTACTCGGACATAAGTGTTCAAATAGTGAGAGTTTCGCGTTAAATCCTAGGTGAGGTGAGCCACTCACCTCGCATTCAATGAATAACTATCGACCGCTCTGTGTAAATCGTTGATCACATAACGGACGGACGGCCGCGGGGCCGACTCCGGCCAACGTACCGAATTGGGTCAATCATTACCTTGTGAGCGTTCCGCCCCTTAAATGGGCAGGTGCTCTCACATCCAGGCCGCCGCGCGGTCCTGCGCGCGGGCGGTCTCGCCACGGCCGGCGCCGCCGCGGCCGGCCTCACCGCCGCCTGCGGACCGGCTCGCCCCGCCGCCGCGCCCTCCGCCCCGCCCCCCGCTCCGGCGAGACCGGCCCGGCCCGCCCAACCGGCCGCGGCGCTCCCGCGCCGGTATCCCGGCCTGCCCGTCGAGATCTCCCACGGCCCGCGCGACCGCCCCCGGGTCGCCCTCACCTTCCACGGCAACGGTGATCCCGCCACCGCCCGGTCCGTCCTCGCCGCGGCCGAGGAGGCCGGCGCGCGCGTCACCGTCCTCGCGATCGGGGGCTGGCTCGACGCCCACCCCGACCTGGCCCGCCGGATCCTCGACGGCGGCCACGAACTGGGCAACCACACCCAGCGCCACCTCGCGATCAACGACATGCCGGAAGCCGAGGCATACGCCGAGATCACCGGCTGCGCCCAGCGGCTCAAGCGGCTCACCGGCTCCATCGGCACCTGGTTCCGGCCCTCCCAGACGCAGTACGCCACCCCCCTCGTCCAGAAGCTGGCCCGGCGGGCCGGCTATCCGCACGTCCTGTCGTACGACGTGGACTCCCTCGACTTCACCTCGCCCGGTGCCGCGGCCGTCATCCGCAACGCCACCGGGACGATCCTGCCCGGATCGGTGGTGAGCCTGCACTTCGGCTACGCGGACACGGTCGACGCGATGCCGCCCCTCCTCGAAGAACTCGCGCGCCGCAAGCTGCGCGCGGTGACCACCACGGAGCTGCTGACGCCATGAAGACCACCTGCCTTCCCCGGAAGGCCGCCGTGCTGCTGGCCGGTCTGGTCCTCGCCGCCCTGGCCGGCTGCGGATCGGCCGACAAGGGACCCGCTGAGGCGCTCAGCACCAAGGGTGCCGCCCGACCCCCCAGGGCCGTCCCGGCGGCCCCGCCGGGGCTCGCCGGCATGCCCCCGCTCCTCGATCCGAACGACGTGTACGCGGCGGACCGCCCGAACCGGCTCTCGCCGGTGGTCAAGGACTTCCCCTCGCGCGTCTACGTGCCGAACACCGCCTCCAACACGGTGTCCGTCATCGACCCGGCCACCTACCAGGTCATCGACACCATCCCGGTCGGCGTCCAGCCGCAGCACGTGGTGCCCTCCTGGGACCTGAAGACCCTGTGGGTCAACAACAACCGCGGCCACACGCTGACCCCGATCAACCCGGCCACGGGGGAGGCGGGCAAGCCCGTCGAGGTGCACGACCCGTACAACCTGTACTTCACGCCGAACGGCAAGTACGCGATCGTCATGGCCTCGATGGACAAGGAGCTGGTCTTCCGCGACCCGCACACCATGGACCGCGTGAAGACCGTCCCGGTGAGCTGCTACGGCGTCAACCACGCGGACTTCTCCGCCGACGGCCGCTACTTCATCGTCAGCTGCGAGTTCTCCGGGGAGCTCCTCAAGGTCGACACCGAGAAGATGGAGGTCGTCGGCCAGCAGAAACTGCCCTTCGAGGGCGCCATGCCGCAGGACGTCAAGGTGTCCCCGGACGGCAAGACCTTCTACATCGCGGACATGATGGCGCACGGCATGTGGGTGCTCGGCGGCGACAAGTTCGAGGTGCCCAAGCTGCTGCCGACCGGGAAGGGCTGCCACGGCCTGTACGTGAGCCGGGACTCCAAGGAGATGTACGTCTCCAACCGCGGCGAGGGCACCATCTCGGTCTTCGACTTCCCGCGGAACAAGCTCACCAAGAAGTGGACGCTGCCCGACGGCGGCAGCCCGGACATGGGCGGTGTCTCCGCCGACGGCAAGGTGCTGTGGCTCTCGGGCCGCTACGACTCCGAGGTCTACGCGATCGACACGGCCACCGGCAAGCAGCTCGCCCGGATCCCCGTCGGCGGCGGCCCGCACGGCCTCGCCGTCTACCCGCAGCCCGGCCGCTACTCGCTCGGCCACACCGGCATCTTCCGCTAGGTCCTGTCGTCACAGTGGCGCGGGCCAGGCGCGACTTTGACGACAGGGCCCAGGTCCCGTACGGGCCCCGCAGCCGTGGCCGGTGCGGGGGGCGGCTACCCTGAGCCGGTCAACAAGCACCAAGAAGGGGTGGACCCAGTGGCGAGCATCGAGAGCGCGCGGGCGACGTTCGACAAGTTCGACGTGAACGGTGACGGCTTCATCACGGCCGACGAGTACAGCGCGGCCATGAAGGCCATGGGGGACGCCTACGTCACCGGTTCGGTCGCGGACGCGATCGTCGCGGCCAAGGACGCCGACGGCGACGGCCTGCTGAGCTTCGACGAGTTCTGGGCCGCCCTGAACAAGTAGTCCCCGGCCGGACAGCCGGCCCCCGCCCCCGTTCCGCCCGCCGGGACGGGGGCGCGGTCATGCCCCGGGGCCGGGCCCGTCCGAGGGGGCCGTGTCCCCGACCTCGCCGAGGGCCTCCTCCAGCCAGTGCAGCCAGAACGTCTCCAGGGCGATCCCGCCGTGCAGGACCAGCCGGCGCAGCCGGTCCTCCACGGCGTCGCGCTCCGGGGGGAAGTCCTTCTCCTCGATCGCCTCGTACTGCGCCAGCTGCTGCCGGTGCAGCTCCAGATGGCGCCGCAGCTCCGGCCCGAGCCCGTGCGGTCCGACCACGCCCGCCGCGCGGATGCGCAGCAGCAGGGGATCGCGCATCGGCTTGGGGTCCTGGCTCTCGCCGACCCACCGCGCCAGCTCCGCGCTGCCCGCCGCCAGGACCTCGTACTCCTTCTTCTGCCCGCGCACGGGCACCTCGCTCGGCAGCTCCCGGATCAGCCCGGACTCCTCCAGCCGGCCGAGCTCGCGGTAGATCTGCTGGTGCGTCGCCGACCAGAAGTACCCGATCGACTTGTCGAACCGCCGGGTCAGCTCCAGCCCCGACGAGGGCTTCTCGAGCAGGGCGGTGAGGATGGCGTGCGGCAGCGACATGACGCCATCCTAGGGAGGCCCCGGGCCGTCCCGGCCCCTACCGCCAGTCCGCCAGCGCCTCCGGGGTGCGCGGGCCCGGGAGGCCGGGGGCCAGCAGGCCCCGGCTGCGCAGCAGGGCCGTCACCGCCGGGGACCACGCCTGGCGCAGGCCCGCCTCGGCGAGCAGCGCGCGATCGGACAGGAGTTCCGCCGCCGGCCCCACCCGGATGCCGGACGGGGTCAGCACCGCCGCGTCGTCGGCCCAGCGCACGGCCAGGTCCACGTCGTGCGTGGCCATCACCACCGTCGTGCCCGAGGCACGCAGCCCCGCCAGCACCTCCAGCAGCCGCTCCTGGCCGTCCGGGTCCAGACCGGCCGTCGGCTCGTCCAGGATCAGCACCCGCGGAGCCATCGCCACCGCACCCGCGATGGCCGCCCGCTTGCGCTGCCCGTAAGACAGCAGGTGCGTCGGGCGGTCGCGCAGCGCCGTGATGTCCAGGGCGGCGAGGGCGGAGCCGACCCGCTCGCGGACCTCGGCGAGGGGCAGGCCCAGGTTCATCGGGCCGAAGGACACGTCCTGTTCCACCGAGGCCGCGAACAACTGGTCGTCCGGGTCCTGCACGACCAGCTGCACCGCCGTCCGCAGCCGGGTCAGGCCCGCCCGGTCATGGGCCACCACCGCGCCGTCCAGGAGCAGCGCGCCCGAGCCGGGCTTGAGGCCGCCGCTCAGCAGCCGCATCAGCGTGGTCTTGCCGCTGCCGTTGCGGCCGAGCAGGACCAGCGCCCGCCCCGCGGCGATCCCGAAGTCCACTCCGCGGAGCACGGCGGGCCCGTCCTCATACGCGTAGCCCGCGCCCACCAGTTCCACCAACGGCCTCACAGGAACAGCTCCTTCAACGCGAGAGTGACGGCGACCAGCCCGGCCAGCAGCGCGCCGGACCAGGCCAGGAACGGCCGGGACGGGGTGGACTGCGGGACCAGGACCCGCAGCGCGCCGTCGTAGCCCCGGCCGGCGAGGCCCGCCTGGAGCCGCGCCGCGCGGTCGAAGGCCCGTACGAACGAGGTCGCGGCGAGCCCGGCCACCGACCGCCAGGCCGCCGCCCGGCCGGCGGTGCCCAGCCGGGCCGCCTGGGCCTGGCGGATCCGGGCCAGGGAGTCGAGCAGCAGGAACCCGATCCGGTACATGACCAGGGCCACGTCCACCACCGGGGCCGGGACCCCGGCCCGCACCAGCCGCGGCAGCACGTCCGAGACCGGGGTGGTGAAGGCGAACAGCAGCACGCCGAGCGAGGCCGCCGAGGTGCGCAGCAGCAGCTCGACGGCCTGCCGGGGCCCGCCCGGGGCCGGCGAGAGGAAGCCGTCCGGCCCGCCCACCGCCACCAGCAGCGGCAGCGCGCCGGTGAAGCAGAACCCGAGCGGGATCCGGAAGGCGCGCCACAGCTGCCGCCCGGGCACCCCGGCGGGCCCGAGCAGCAGGCAGAGGGTGGCCACCCCCACCAACGGCCCGCCGGGCCAGGGAGGGAGGCACACCGCGGTGATCGTCAGTCCGATGCCCAGGACCGCCTTGTCCAGCGGATGGCGATGGCGCCACCGGCTGGAGTGCGCCGCCGCGTCGATCGGCAGCACCGCCTACGACTCCGTGGCGGGGGGTTCGGCGGGCGGTGTGGCCGCCGCTGCCGCGGCGCCCTGGCGGCGCCCTCTGCGGATCCCGAAGTAGTACGCGAGCACGCCCGCGCCCAGCGCCGCCTGGAGGGCGAAGAGGGCCGACTCCACCTCCGCGGACGGAGGTTCGTACAGCGGGGAGAACCACGGCTCGTAGTCCGGCCGCAGCTCGGTGATGGCCGCCTCCGCCTGCCCGTCGGCGCCCGCGAAGGGCTCCTCCTTGCCGTCTCCCAGACCCAGCGCGATCGGGAGGACGGCCAGCGCCGCCACCAGGAGCAGCAGCAGGGTGTTGATCTTCGCGTTCCTGGTCATCAGGCCGTCGCCTCCCGCTGCTTGTCGGATCCGGTGAGCCGGGCCACGCCGAGCCGGACCAGGTCCGACTTGCTGGACTGCATCAGCAGCCGCATCACGAGTACGGTCAGCAGCCCCTCGCTCACCGCGAGCGGGATCTGGGTGAGCGCGAAGATCTCGGCGAACTTCACCAGCGCGCCGGTGAACCCGGTGGCGGCGTCCGGGAAGGCCAGCGCCAGCTGCACGGAGGTCACGCAGTAGGTGACCAGGTCGGCGAAGAACGCGCCGAAGAACACCGCCACCATCAGCGGCGCGTCGAACTTCCGCAGCAGCCGGTAGACGGCGTAGCCCGCCCAGGGGCCGGCCACCGCCATCGAGAAGACGTTGGCGCCGAGCGTGGTGAGCCCGCCGTGGGCGAGCAGCAGCGCCTGGAAGAGCAGCGTGATCGTGCCGAGCACCGCCATGATCGGCGGCTTGAACAGGATGGCGCCGAGACCGGTACCGGTGGGGTGGGAGCAGCTGCCCGTCACGGACGGGACCTTCAGGGCGGAGAGCACGAACGTGAACGCTCCGGACGCGCCGAGCAGGAGCGTGCTCTCGGGATTCGCCTTCACCTCGCGGGTGAGGGCCCGGACGCCGTGGACGACGAACGGAGCGGACGCGGCGCCCCAGGCGACCGCGTGCAACGGGGGTAGGAACCCCTCGGCAATATGCATGAGTGGGGAGACCTCTCCAGCACCTCGTGGATGGACAACGCGCCCCGGCCGGTCTCCTGGCTCACGGGTGCTGATGCCCGGGCTCCGCCTTCCCGGGGCCGTACGGTGTTCCGCACGGTGTCCCAGTGGCTTCCCGCTGGGGTTCCCCCCCGACGGAGGCAGGGGGAGAGTGGAGCCGGACTTCCCCGATCACAGTGGCGAGGGCCGCACCGGTTTTCCACCGGTTTCCCGAACACCAAGGCCCGCTGACCCTAGTGGGCGGAGCGGGCCGGTAACAACCCGTCTCGAACGGGCCACGAGGTGTCCGAACTCCGCTTGCCCGCGCGCTGCGGCGGGCGCGGAGAGGTCCCCGGCGGTGGTCGCGCGCCAACGGCCGGGCGGGCCACGGGACTTCCGGTTTTCCTTTCGGTCGCACGCGCGTGCTGCTCGGCGGGCCATGCCGTTCCGAGCGGTTCCGGTTGCCCGCGGGCCGGGCAGTGACCCGGCCGCCAAGGCCCCGGACGGTGACCCGGCCCGCGGGGAGCGGCGCTCCCCGTGGGACGCGGGCTGCCGGGCGGCGGCGGTCAGTGGGCGATGTCCACGACCAGTCGCTCGGGCGAGTGCAGGGCGAAGGTGCGGTAGTAGGGCAGGGTGTCGAAGGCGGCGCCGAAGGTCACGTACCCCTCGTAGTCGCCGGTCATGGCGATGCCCTTGAGCTTGGGGAGCGGGATCTGCTGGAGCTTGGGTCCGGTGTAGACGCTCGTCCCGGCGTCGTTGTGCGCCGCCGCGGGGTTGAGGCGGATCTCCAGGAAGTGCTTGCCGGGCAGCGGCACGGGTTTGCCCGAGCCGTCGTAGATCAGCTGCGCGACGGGAGTGACGGTCGCCCCGGGGACGTACCCCTGCAGGTCGATGACGATCCGGTCGTAGGTGGCGTGCCCCGCCCAGCGGGCGTTGACGACGAGCGGGGTCTGGGTCTGGGCCTGGGCCCGGGTGGCTGACGCACCGGCGGCGGTGGCGGCGGCCGAGGCGGGAGCGGCGAAGGAGAGGCAGACGGCGAGCAGAGCGCCGGATGCCAGGGCGGTGAGCTGCCGGCGACGTGGGTGGATCATGACGTCCCCTCGGTTCTCGAGAGACGGGACTGCTGGCAGAACCTAGGACGCCGGGGCGAATCCCGCAGTTCCGGTTCCACCGCAACTTTTCGCAGCCGCCCGACTCCGTGCCGACCCGCCGGTCGACCGGCGCGGCCGCGAACAACCCCCGCGAACGACGGGGGCCCGGCGCGCAGCGTGCGCGCCGGGCCCCGTGCGTCAGCCGGCGTGGGGCCGGCCGCCGCGTCTCAGCATTCGATGACGTTGACCGCCAGGCCGCCGCGCGCGGTCTCCTTGTACTTCACCTTCATGTCCGCGCCGGTCTCCTTCATGGTCTTGATGACCTTGTCGAGGGAGACCTTGTGGCTGCCGTCGCCGCGCATCGCCATCTTCGCCGCGGTGACCGCCTTGACCGCCGCCATGCCGTTGCGCTCGATGCACGGGATCTGGACCAGGCCGCCGACCGGGTCGCAGGTCAGGCCCAGGTTGTGCTCCATGCCGATCTCGGCCGCGTTCTCGACCTGCTCCGGGGTGCCGCCCAGGACCTCGGCGAGGGCGCCGGCCGCCATCGAGCAGGCCGAGCCGACCTCGCCCTGGCAGCCGACCTCGGCGCCGGAGATCGAGGCGTTCTCCTTGAAGAGCATGCCGATCGCGCCCGCCGCGAGGAGGAAGCGGACGACGCCGTCCTCGTCCGCGCCCGGCACGAAGTTCATGTAGTAGTGCAGGACGGCCGGCAGGACGCCCGCCGCGCCGTTGGTCGGGGCGGTCACGACCCGGCCGCCCGCCGCGTTCTCCTCGTTCACCGCCATCGCGTAGATCGTCGTCCACTCGCTGCGGTGCATCATCGGGTCGCCCTCGGTGCGCAGCTGGCGCGCGGTGGAGGCGGCCCGCCGCTTGACCCGCAGGCCGCCCGGCAGGATGCCCTCGCGGGACATGCCGCGCGCGACACAGGCCTGCATGACCCGCCAGATCTCCAGCAGGCCCTCGCGAATCTCCTCCTCGGTGCGCCAGGCCTTCTCGTTCTCCAGCATCAGCGAGGAGATCGACAGGCCGGTCTCGTTCGCCAGGCGCAGCATCTCGTCGCCGGAGCGGAAGGGGTACTTCAGCACCGTGTCGTCGAGCTTGATCCGGTCTTCGCCGACCGCGTCCTCGTCCACGACGAACCCGCCGCCGACCGAGTAGTAGGTCTTCTCCAGCAGCGGGGCGCCGGAGGCGTCGTACGCGAAGAGCGTCATGCCGTTCGCGTGGTAGGGCAGCGAGCGGCGGCGGTGCAGGATCAGCTGGTTCGGCTCGTCGAAGGCGATCTCGTGGACATCGCCTATCTCCGCCCCCAGCAGGCGCAGCCGGCCGCTCTTGCGGATGCGCTCCACCTCCTCGTCCGCGCCCTCCACGTCGACCGTGCGCGGCGAGTGTCCCTCCAGCCCCAGCAGCACCGCCTTGGGGGTGCCGTGGCCGTGGCCGGTCGCGCCGAGGGATCCGAACAGCTCCGCGCGGACGGACGCGGTCTGCGCGAGGACGCCGTCCTTCTTCAGACGGGTCACGAACATGCGTGCCGCGCGCATCGGGCCGACCGTGTGGGAGGAGGACGGGCCGATGCCGATGGAGAAGAGGTCGAAGACGGAGATGGCCACTGGCGGACTCCCTTGTCTGCTCGTGGGGTGGGAGGGGGAGGCGGATCGTGCCGGGTGGGTGCGTTGTGCGGATTTTGTCCGACAGGTGAGCTTAACGCGGCGACGTGAACGGCTCGGCCGCCGGACGGATCGGGAGGGGTACGGGCGCGTGTACGGGATCAAGGTGCGCCCGGGGCATGGGAAGGGCCCGGCCCCGTACGAGACGAGGCCGGGCCCCCAAGCCGCCGCTAGAGCGACGGGTACAGCGGGAACTTCGCGGCGAGCGCGGAGACGCGGGCCTTGAGCGACTCGCTGTCGTACGCCGGCTTCAGCGCGGCCGCGATGATCTCCGCGACCTCGGTGAAGTCCTCGGCGCCGAAACCGCGGGTGGCGAGCGCCGGCGTACCGATGCGCAGACCCGAGGTGACCATCGGCGGGCGCGGGTCGTTCGGGATGGCGTTCCGGTTGACCGTGATGCCGATCTCGTGGAGCCGGTCCTCGGCCTGCTGGCCGTCGAGCTCCGAGTTGCGCAGGTCGACCAGGACCAGGTGGACATCCGTACCGCCGGAGAGGACGGACACGCCGACCTCGGTGACGTCCGGCTGCACCAGGCGCTCGGCGATGATCTTCGCGCCCTCGAGGGTGCGCACCTGGCGCTCCTTGAAGTCCTCCGAGGCCGCGACCTTGAAGGAGACCGCCTTGGCGGCGATCACGTGCTCCAGCGGGCCGCCCTGCTGACCGGGGAAGACCGCGGAGTTGATCTTCTTGGCCAGCTCCTGCGTCGACAGGATGACACCGCCGCGCGGACCGCCGAGGGTCTTGTGCGTGGTGGTGGTGACGACGTGGGCGTGCGGCACCGGGTTCGGGTGCAACCCCGCGGCGACCAGGCCCGCGAAGTGCGCCATGTCGACCATCAGGTACGCGCCGACCTCGTCCGCGATGCGGCGGAAGGCGGCGAAGTCCAGCTGGCGCGGGTAGGCGGACCAGCCCGCGACGATCAGCTGCGGCTTGGACTCCTTGGCGAGGCGCTCGACCTCGGCCATGTCGACCTGGCCCGACTCGTCGACGTGGTAGGGGACCACGTTGTAGAGCTTGCCGGAGAAGTTGATCTTCATGCCGTGGGTCAGGTGACCGCCGTGGGCCAGGTTCAGGCCCATGATCGTGTCGCCCGGCTTCAGGAGCGCGAACATCGCGGCGGCGTTCGCCTGCGCACCGGAGTGCGGCTGGACGTTCGCGGCCTCGGCGCCGAACAGCGCCTTGATGCGGTCGATCGCGATCTGCTCGACCACGTCGACGTGCTCGCAGCCGCCGTAGTAGCGGCGGCCGGGGTAGCCCTCGGCGTACTTGTTGGTCAGGACCGAGCCCTGGGCCTCCATGACGGCGACCGGAGCGAAGTTCTCCGACGCGATCATCTCCAGGGTGGACTGCTGGCGCGCGAGCTCGGCGTCGACGGCGGCGGCGACGTCGGGGTCGAGTTCGTGGAGAGGGGTGTTCAGTACGGACATCAGGATCCCCTGGGTCAGTTGCCGGCGGTGAGCTTGGCGTACTCGTCGGCGGAGAGCAGGTCGCCCGGCTCCTCCGCGACGCGCACCTTGAACAGCCAGCCGCCCTCGAACGGGTCCGTGTTCACGAGCGCCGGGTTGTCGACGACGTCCTGGTTGGACTCGACGACCTCGCCGGAGACGGGGGAGTACAGGTCGCTGACCGACTTGGTCGACTCCAGCTCGCCGCAGGTCTCGCCCGCGGTCACCGTGTCGCCGACCTCGGGAAGCTGGGCGTAGACGACGTCACCGAGCGCGTTGGCCGCGAACTCCGTGATGCCGACCGTCGCGACGCCGCCCTCGGCGTCCGACAGCCACTCGTGCTCCTTGCTGTAACGCAGCTGCTGGGGGTTGCTCATGACCTGATTCTCCTGGATGCGGGGGAGTGGATACGAACAGCGGTCTCGGCCGTTGAGACGGCCGGTGGTGCGGTGACGGCGTACGGGGCTACTTCTGCCGCTTGTAGAAGGGCAGGGCCACGACCTCGTACGGCTCATGCGTACCGCGAATGTCCACGCCGACACCGGAGGTGCCGGGCGCGGCGTGCGCCGCGTCGACGTACGCCATGGCGATCGGCTTGCCCAGCGTGGGCGACGGAGCGCCCGAGGTGACCTCGCCGACGACCTCGCCGCCGACGACGACGGAGAAGCCGGCGCGCGGGACGCGGCGGCCCTCGGCGACCAGGCCGACCAGCTTGCGCGGCGGGTTCGTGCCGGCGCGCTCGGCGGCGGCCTCCAGCGCGGCGCGGCCGACGAAGTCCCCCTCCTTCTCGAACTTCACGACCCGGCCGAGCCCCGCGTCGAAGGGGGTGAGCGAGGTGGTCAGCTCGTGCCCGTACAGCGGCATGCCCGCCTCCAGGCGCAGCGTGTCGCGGCAGGACAGGCCGGCCGGGACCAGGCCGGCGCCCTCGCCCGCCTTGGTCAGCGCCTGCCACAGCTCCACGGCGTGCTCGGGGGCGACGAACAGCTCGAAGCCGTCCTCACCGGTGTAGCCCGTCCGGGCGATGAGCGCCGGCACCCCGGCCACCGTGCCCGGCAGGCCCGCGTAGTACTTGAGCCCGTCGAGGTCGGCGTCGGTGAGCGAGGAGAGGATGCCGGGGGACTGCGGACCCTGCACGGCGATCAGCGCGTAGGCGTCGCGGTCGTCGCGGACCTCGGTGTCGAAGCCGGCGGCGCGCTCGGTCAGCGCGTCCAGGACGACCTGGGCGTTGGAGGCGTTGGCCACGACCATGAACTCGGTCTCGCCGAGACGGTAGACGATCAGGTCGTCGAGGATCCCGCCGTCCTCCTGGCAGATGTGCGTGTAGCGGGCGCGGCCGACGCCGACGGTGGAGATGTTGCCGACCAGCGCGTAGTCCAGCGCCTTGACGGCTTCCGGGCCGGTCAGGGTGATCTCGCCCATGTGGGAGAGGTCGAAGAGGCCGGCCCGGGTGCGGACGGCGTGGTGCTCGTCGCGCTCGCTGCCGTACCGCAGGGGCATGTCCCAGCCCGCGAAGTCGGTCATGGTCGCACCGAGCGAGCGGTGCAGCGCATCGAGTGCGGTCAGGCGGGGGGCGTTGCTCATGGGTGTGGCTCCCGGGTCCCAGGGCATGACATGACGAGGAAGGTCCTCCCCATCTGTCATCGGAACCTGAGAGGTTCGCCGAGAGTTCCCTCCGCAGGCGGGGGAGATCGGCTTGCACCTTGGGTGGAGCCGCCCGTCGGACGGCCCGCTTTTCAGATCTGCCTCATCCACGCGGTACGGGGCCTGAGAGATTCAAGGGAGGTTCTTGCTCCTTCGGCGCCCGGGCACGGCCTTGCGGCGTGCCGGGACTCTCCCGCGCGGATTCAAGCGGCCGGTATGCAGTTGGTCCAGATGGCGCACATCATTGCACGCCACCGCCGTGATCGGGGGTGGGGCCCCGGAAGTGACCCGCGGGGCACGGGGCGGGGCGCGGGCCGGAACGGAACCGGGGGTGCCGGATTACCGTCTCTTTACACTCAGGGGGAAAGGGTCCCGGTGACCCGATGCGGGGGAGGCGAACACTGTGCGGAGATTCGGAGTGGTGGCGGCCGCGGGGATCGTGGACGCGGTGCCGACGCAGCGCGGCGGCCCGGCCGCCTGCGCGGGAACGGACGCCGGCCGGGTACGGGACCTGCGGGGGACCGGGGCGCGGGGGGCGCGCCGGCTCTCCTTCGCCGAGGGCGACCTCGTCGTGGTGTCCGGCCTGCCGGGCGGCGGCAAGAGCACGCTGATCAAGAGGGCGGCCGAGGGCGCCGCGATCGACTCCCAGGACACCCGCGAGCGCTGGGAGCGGAGCATGCCGGCCGCCCTGCCGTACGCGGCGTACCGGCCGCTGGTGCGGGCCGCGCACTACTGGGGGCTGTGGCGGGCCCTGCGCTCCGGCGCCTCGGTGGTCGTGCACGACTGCGGTACGCAGGCCTGGGTCCGCGGCCTGCTCGCGGCGGTGGCGCGCCGCCGCGGCCGGGCGCTGCACCTGGTGCTCCTCGACAGCAGCCCGCAGGAGGCGCTGTCCGGGCAGGCGGCGCGCGGGCGCCGCGTCTCGGCCTACGCCTTCGCCCGCCACCGCGGCGCCGTGGCGCGGCTCCTGCGCGAGGCGGAGGCCGGACGCCCGCCGGTCGGCTGCGCCTCGGTCACCCTGCTGGACCGGCCGGCGGCGGCCGCCGTCTCCCACATCGCCTTCCCCTCCTAGCCGCCGGGCCGCATCCAGCCCGTCCGGCGTCCGGGTGGCGGCTCCCCTGGCGGAGCCCGGGGCGGGCCGGGCCGATAACCTCGCCTCGACACGCGCGGACCACAGACGGAGGCAACGGGCACATGGAAGGCAGCGTCAGCGGAAACGGCTGGCCCGGGAACGAGCTGGAGCAGGTGCTCGGCGCCGCGCTCGGGCAGCCCGATGCCGGGGCCCGGATCCTGGAGGTGCTGGGCCGCAGCAAGGTCTGGGTGCCCCTGCCGGGCGGCGGCTCACCGGACGCCGGGAGCCTGGACCTGCCCACCATGGACATCGGCGGCGCGGCATACGTCCCCGTCTACAGTTCCGAGGCCCAGTTCCGCTTCTGCGCCGGCCCCGGCATGGACTTCGCCGTGGCCCCGGCCGTCGAATTCGCGCGCGGCCTGCCCCCGCAGCTCGGCATCGCGCTCAACCCCGAGGGCGCCGTCGGCGTCCCCCTGCCGCCGCCCGCCGTGGCGGAGCTGTGCCGCACCGGGAGGTCCCCGCTCGACGGGCCGGCCACCGGCGGCCGGGTCCGGCTCTACGAGCCCGACTGGCAGGAGGACCCGGTGGACTTCCTGGCCGCCGCCGGCGAGGAGTTCCGCGCCACCGGCGTGGTCGCGGCGGCGCACCGCTGCCTCGCCAGCGTCGAGGGCGGGGAGCCGGAACTGTTCATCGGCGTCCGCCTGGTGGGATGGGAGCCCGAGACGCAGGGCGCCCCGATGGAGGCCCTCGGCCGCGCCCTGGCCCGGGTGCCGGCGCCCTGGCCGGTGCAGTTGATCCTCCTCGACGCCGTGCAGGACCCGGTCACGGACTGGATTCGTGAGCGCGTACGCCCCTTCTACCTTCCGTAGGGCCGCTTAAGCTGGGGTACGCGTGGACGACGGGCGGACGAAGAGGGGTACCGGGTGAGTGCGTCAGGCACGGCCGCGGCCGGGCAGGTCGAGCACATGCTGCGCCAGGTGACTCCCGGGCGCTATGAGAGCTACGAGTCACTTCTGCACGCCCTCGCCGAGGGCCGGCTGTGGATGCTGCTGTGGCAGGGGCAGGCGGGCTCCGCCGACGCCCAGTACGGCGGCATGGAGGTGGAGGGCCTCGGCTACGCGCCGTGCGTCACCTCCCCGCAGGAGCTGGCCGCCAGCGGCTGGAACCGGGGATACGAGGTGGTCACCGGGCGGGACGTGGCCCGCGCGCTCTACCCGGACCGGTGGGGCCTGTGGCTCAACCCGCACGCCCAGGGCGGCGGACTGGGCGTCCCGTGGGCCGACCTGCGCCGGGTCGCGACCGGCCTGGACCGGATGCCGGCCGGGCCGCTGCGGCTGTCCGAGCCCTCCCTGGAGCTCCCGCAGTTCTACGGGCTGCTGACGCAGCACGCGCACCGCACCCCGGCCGTCCGGTCGCTGCGCCGCGCCTGGGTGCAGCCCGCGCTGGGCTCCCCGTACCTCGCCGTCGGGCTCGACCTGTACGACGCCTCCGCGCCCGCGCTGGAGTCCGTGCGCGAGATGATGCGGCAGTCGGTCGGCGTGGTTCCCGAGGGCGTCCCGGTGTGCACGGTCGCGCTGGCGGACGAGCACGACCCCGTCGCGATGTGGCTGCGCGCGCAGTCCCGCCCCTTCTACGACCGCGAGGGCCAGGCCCCCGCCTACTGACGGCGCCGTTCCGGCCGCACGCCGACCGGATCCCGCGCATCCGCATACCGAGACATCCTTCTCGAAGGCCGCACCGGCCCCACCGGTGCGGCCTTCGGCATATCCGCCGAATGCACCCAAGATCCGCCCCGGAAAAGGCAGTTGGGCCGGATGTCCGTTCCGCGCCGAACAAGCGGTGTTTCACCGCTCACCAGAGCACGCGGTTCGGATAACGGAAGGTGGCGGTGCAGATCACGGTTGCGCATCACATCCCCGGCAGGTCTGGCGGCAGATTGAGAGGCCGTTGAAGACTCCCCCCACCGAAGGCCGGTCAATCTGACAACCACCAGCCCTTCACGTGCACTTCAGGCGCATTTCGCGCCATTCGCACCACACGCGACGCCGAACGAAACAAGCCGCCACAGCGGCGGGCATGGGCCGGCCACCGTCGGCCGAGAGGGGTCCCCACCACGATGACGGCACCACTGCACGACACCACCGCGGCCGAGCCCGCAGCCGTGGACGCCCCCGGAATCCCCCAGAAGGCGATCGAGGGACGTTCACCCTGGAAGATCGCCTGGCTGCGCCTCAAGCGTGACAAGGTCGCCCTGGCCGGCGGTGTCATCGTGCTCCTGCTGATCCTCGTCGCGATCTTCGCGCCGCTGATCGTCAAGGCGTTCGGCCACCCGCCGGAGGAGCTGCACGAGGACATGCTGGACCCGCTGCTCGGCCTGCCGGCAGGCGACTGGGGCGGGATCAGCGGCGACTTCCTGCTGGGCGTGGAACCGGTCAACGGCCGCGACGTGTTCAGCCGGATCGTCTACGGCGCCCGGATCTCGCTCCTGGTCGCCTTCCTGTCCGCCTTCGTGGCGGTCTCGCTCGGCACCTTCTTCGGCATCATCGCGGGCTACTTCGGCGGCTGGATCGACGCGGCGATCAGCCGGGTGATGGACCTCCTGCTGGCCTTCCCGCAGCTGCTCTTCATCATCGCGCTGATCTCCGTCGTCCCCGGCAAGCTGTGGGGCTTCGAGGGATCGGGCCTGCGCATCGCCGTCCTGGTGCTGGTCATCGGGTTCTTCGGCTGGCCCTACATCGGCCGCATCGTGCGCGGGCAGACCCTGTCCCTGCGCGAGCGCGAGTACGTGGAAGCCGCGCGCAGCCTCGGCGCGGGCCGCATGTACATCCTCTTCCGCGAGCTGCTCCCCAACCTGGTGGCGCCCATCACCGTCTACTCGACGCTGATGATCCCCACCAACGTGCTGACCGAGGCGGCGCTCAGCTTCCTCGGCGTCGGCGTCAAGCCGCCCACGCCGTCCTGGGGGGAGACCCTCTCCACGGCCGTGCGGACCTACGAGGACGATCCGCTCTTCATGATCTTCCCCGGCGTAGCGATCTTCATCACCGTGCTGGCCTTCAACCTCTTCGGCGACGGCGTCCGCGACGCCCTCGACCCGAAGGGCTCCCGCTAGCCGCAGCAGGGCACACCAGGAACCGGCTCCGAGCCGTTCGTTCACCGTAACTACACCGGAGGTTGCGAGCATCGTGACTACCCATCGCACGTCGAAGCGCAGGCTCGCCGCTGGCACGGCCACCGTGCTCGCGGTCATGCTGACCGCGACCGCCTGTGGCGGAAACGACAAGGACGCCAAGGACGACAAGGCCGCGTCCGGCGGCGGTTTCAACGCCGGCATCAACAAGATCGCCAACCCGTCGGACAAGAAGGGCGGCGAGCTCAAGTTCGTCGGCACCCAGGAAGCCGACTCGTGGGACCCGCAGCGCGGTTACTACGGCTTCATGTGGGACTTCTCGCGCTACTACACGCGCCAGCTGGTCAGCTTCAAGCCGGGCCCGGGCCCCGAGAGCACCGAGCTCGTCCCCGACCTCGCGACCGCCAAGGCCGAGATCAGCGACGAGGGCAAGACGTACAAGTACACCCTCAAGGACAACGTGACCTGGGAGGACGGTACGCCCATCACCGCCCAGGACATCAAGTACGGCATCGAGCGCACCTGGGCCCAGGACGTCATCTCCGGCGGCCCGGTCTACCTGCAGGAAGTCCTCGACCCGAAGCTCGAGTACCCGGGCCCGTACAAGGACCCCAGCCCGGACAAGCTCGGCCTCAAGCAGATCGAGACCCCGGACGCGAAGACCATCGTCTTCAAGCTCCCGAAGGCCAACGGCGACTTCGAGCAGATGCTGGCCATGCCGGCGGCGAGCCCGGTGAAGCAGGACAAGGACACGGCGGCCAAGTACGGCCTGCGGCCCTTCTCCAGCGGCCCGTACAAGATCGACTCGTACGAGCCCAACAAGAGCATGAAGCTCTCCCGCAACGAGAACTGGAAGCGCGAGTCGGACACCATCCGCAAGGCGCTGCCGGACACCATCTCGGTCACGTTCATGGCGAACGCGGACGACATGGACAAGCGCCTGATGAACGGCGAGTTCGACCTGGACCTCAACGCGACCGGCATCGGCCAGGCGGCCCGCGCCACCGCGCTGAAGGACCACAAGGGCAACCTGGACAACGGCCAGACCGGCTTCATCCGGTACGCCGTCTTCCCGCAGACCGTCGCGCCGTTCGACAACATCGAGTGCCGCAAGGCCGTCATCTACGCGGCCGACAAGAAGTCCCTGCAGACCGCCCGCGGCGGCCCGCAGGCCGGTGGTGACATCGCCCCCAACATGCTCCCGCTCGGCATCAAGGGCTCCGACGCCAAGTACGACCCGTACGAGGTCCTGAAGAACGACGGCAAGCCGAACGTCGAGAAGGCCAAGGAGGCCCTCAAGGCCTGCGGCAAGGAGTCCGGCTTCAAGACCACCATCGCGGTCCGCAACAACAAGCCGGTCGAGGTCGCCACGGCCGTCTCCCTGCAGAACGCCCTGAAGCAGGTCGGCATCGAGGCCGACGTCGACCAGTTCGACGGCGCCCAGACCTCCGGCATCATCGGTTCGCCGAAGGTGGTCAAGGACAAGGGCTACGGCATCATCATCATGGGCTGGGGCGCCGACTTCCCGACCGGTCAGGGCTTCTCCCAGCCGCTGGTCGACGGCCGCTACATCCGCCAGAGCGGCAACAACAACTTCTCCGAGCTGAACGACCCGGCGATCAACAAGCTCTTCGACGACGCCATCGCGGAGACCGACCCGAACAAGGCCGGCGACATCTACAAGCAGATGAACCAGAAGGTCTCCGAGGCCGCCGTCTACCTGCCCTTCGTCTACGACAAGACGATCACCTGGCGCGGCTCCCGCCTCACCAACGCGTACACCACCGACGCCTACAACGGCCGGTACGACTACGCGTCGCTCGGAGTCATGAAGTAACGGTTCACCCGTCAGGCAGTCAGCCAGGCAGTCCAGTTCCAGTGTTCCAGTGCCACACCCGCTAGGCACGAAGGGCAGGTGATGGCCGCGGTTCCGGCCTGGGGGCGCCCTCCAGAAGAGGGCGCCCCCGGGCCGCAGCCAGGCCGAGCGCAGTGCTTGCATATCTCCTCCGACGGATCTTCGCCGTCATCGTCATGCTGTTGGTCATCTCGCTGGTGACCTTCGGAATCTTCTTCCTCTTCCCGAAGCTGATCGGGACGGATCCGGCGCTGTACTTCGTCGGCAAGCAGTCCGACCCCGCGGCCATCGAGGGCATCCGGCAGAAGATGGGTCTCGACGACCCGATCCTCGTCCAGTTCGGCAAGTTCGTCGTCGGGCTGGTGGCGGGTCGTACGTACGCCAACGGCTCCGACGTCACGCAATGCGCCGCGCCCTGCTTCGGCTACTCCTTCAAGACCGAGCAGGAGGTGTGGCCGCTGCTGCTGGACTGGCTGCCGGTCACCCTGTCGCTCGCCGCCGGCGCCGTCGTGCTCTGGGTCATCGGCGGTGTCGCCACCGGCGTCATCTCCGCCCTCAAGCGCGGTACGGCACTGGACCGGTCGGCCATGGGCATCGCCCTCGCCGGCGTCTCCCTCCCCATCTACTTCACGGGCATGCTGTTCATCGCCTTCTTCTCCGACCAGCTCGGCTGGTTCGGGCGCCCCGAGGCGACGTTCGCCGACGACCCGGGCAAGTGGCTCAACGGCATGGTCCTGCCGTGGGTCTCGCTCGCCTTCCTCTACGCGGCGATGTACGCGAGGCTGACCCGCGCGACCATGCTCGAAGTCCTCAACGAGGACTACATCCGCACCGCCCGGGCCAAGGGCCTGACCGAACCCGTCGTCATCGGCAAGCACGCCATGCGCTCCACGATGACGCCGATCCTGACCGTCCTCGGCCTGGACCTCGGCGCCCTGATGGGCGGCGCGGTGCTCACCGAGTCCACGTTCTCGCTGCACGGCCTCGGCTACAACGCGGTCCGCGCCATCAGCGACCACGACCTGCCGGTCATCCTGGGCATCACCCTGATCTCCGCGTTCTTCGTCGTCGCCGCGAACCTCATCGTGGACCTCCTGTACGCGGTGATCGACCCCCGAGTGAGGCTGTCATGACCGATCTCACCCAGACCGGAGCGCTGAACGAGCCGGTCGGCGGTACGCGGCCCTCCACCGCCTTCCTCGAGGTCCGCGACCTCAAGGTGCACTTCCCGACCGAGGACGGACTGGTCAAGTCGGTCGACGGGCTGTCGTTCACGCTGGAGAAGGGCAAGACCCTCGGCATCGTGGGCGAGTCCGGCTCCGGCAAGTCGGTCACCTCGCTCGGCATCATGGGCCTGCACCGCGTGGGCCAGTACGGCCGCCAGCGGGCCAGGATCTCCGGCGAGATCTGGCTGGACGGCAAGGAACTGCTCTCCGCCGACGAGGACGAGGTGCGCCGGCTGCGCGGCCGGGAGATCGCGATGATCTTCCAGGACCCGCTGTCCGCGATGCACCCGTACTTCACCGTCGGCAAGCAGATCGCCGAGGCCTACCGGGTCCACCACAAGGTCGACAAGAAGGCGGCGCGCGCCCGCGCCGTCGAGCTCCTCGACCGGGTGGGCATCCCCGAGCCGCACAAGCGGGTCGACAGCTACCCGCACGAGTTCTCCGGCGGCATGCGCCAGCGCGCCATGATCGCGATGGCACTCGTCAACAATCCCGAGCTGCTCATCGCGGACGAGCCGACGACCGCCCTGGACGTCACCGTCCAGGCGCAGATCCTCGACCTCATCCGGGACCTGCAGAAGGAGTTCGGCTCGGCGGTCATCATGATCACGCACGACCTGGGCGTGGTCGCCGAGATGGCCGACGAGCTCCTGGTGATGTACGGCGGCCGCTGCGTCGAGCGCGGCACCGCCGAGAAGGTCTTCTACGAGCCGCGGCACCCCTACACCTGGGGCCTGCTCGGCTCGATGCCGCGCATCGACCGCGAGCAGACCGAGCGCCTGATCCCGGTCAAGGGCTCCCCGCCCAGCCTCATCAACATCCCGAGCGGCTGTGCCTTCAACCCCCGCTGCCCGTACGCCGACGTACCCAAGGGCAACGTGACCCGCACGGTGCGGCCGGAGCTGGTCGAGGAGGACGGCAGCCGCCACTGGTCCGCCTGCCACATGTCGCAGGAGGAGCGGACCCGGATCTGGACCGAAGAGATTGCGCCGAAGCTGTGAGCGACATCAAGAAGACGGATCCGCCCGTCATTCCCGAGCAGGCCACGGACTCTCCCGACGCCTCCGCTCCGGCTCCCGAGGTGCTGCTCAAGGTCACCGGCCTGACCAAGCACTTCCCCATCACCAAGGGACTGCTGCGCCGCAAGGCGGGCGCCGTCAAGGCCGTCGACGGCCTCGACTTCGACGTCCGGCGCGGTGAGACCCTCGGTGTCGTCGGCGAGTCCGGCTGCGGCAAGTCGACCATGGGCCGGCTGATCACGCGACTGCTCGAACCGACTGGCGGGAGCGTGGAGTTCGAGGGCAAGGACATCACGCACCTCGGCGTCGCCGGGATGCGGCCGCTGCGCCGCGACATCCAGATGATCTTCCAGGACCCGTACGGCTCGCTGAACCCGCGGCACACGGTGGGCACGATCGTCAGCGCGCCGTTCAAGCTCCAGGGCGTGGCGCCGGAGGGCGGCCTCAAGGCGGAGGTGCAGCGCCTGCTGTCCCTCGTCGGCCTCAACCCCGAGCACTACAACCGCTACCCGCACGAGTTCTCGGGCGGCCAGCGCCAGCGCATCGGCATCGCGCGGGCCCTGGCGCTGAATCCGAAGCTGGTGGTGGCGGACGAGCCCGTCTCGGCGCTCGACGTCTCCATCCAGGCGCAGGTGGTCAACCTGCTGGACGACCTCCAGCAGGAGCTCGGGCTCACCTACGTGATCATCGCGCACGACCTCTCGGTCATCCGTCACGTGTCGGACCGGATCGCGGTGATGTACCTCGGCAAGATCGTCGAGCTGGCGGACAACGCGTCGCTGTACGGGGCCCCGATGCACCCGTACACCACGGCGCTGATGTCGGCGGTGCCGGTGCCCGACCCGCGGCGGCGCGGTGCCAAGAGCGGCCGGATCCTGCTCAAGGGCGACGTGCCGTCGCCGATCTCCCCTCCGAGCGGCTGCCGCTTCCACACGCGGTGCTGGAAGGCGACGCAGATCTGCGCCACGCAGGAGCCGCCGCTGCTGGCCCTGAAGACGGGCCACCAGGTGGCCTGCCACCACCCGGAGAACGCCCCCGACCAGGCGCCGGGCGACCGGCCCCTGCCGGGCGCGGCCGACGCGGTGGCCACGGTTTCGGAGTAGCGGCCGAAAGCGGGGGCGGGGCTGGACCTCCATCCAGCCCCGCCCGCGCGACCAGCCCCGCCCGCGTGCCGTCGCGGCCGCCCCGACCCCGGCCTCCGGTCCGGCCCGCCCCGGACTCCGGCCGCAGCCCCGCCCCCCTTGGCTCCGGCCCCCGCCCGTACCGCCCGGTGGCCGGGCCCCGGCCGGCCGGGGGAGCGGCGCGGGTGACAATGAGCTGGTGCTCCACGATCTCTTCCCGCCCGGGGTCCAGCATGCGCTGGACCTCGCCGGCATCTTCGTCTTCGCCACCGCGGGCGCCCTGCTCGCGGTCCGCAAGAACTTCGACGTCTTCGGCATCGCCGTCCTCGCCCTGGTCACGTCCCTCGGCGGCGGCCTCTTCCGCGACCTCGTCATCGGCGCGGTCCCACCGGCCGCCTTCGGCGAGCTCAGCTTCTTCGTGACCCCGCTGATCGCGGCCGCGCTCGTCTTCTTCCTGCACCCCGAGGTCCAGCGGATCAACCGCGCCATCAACGTCTTCGACGCGGCCGGACTCGCCCTCTTCTGCGTGACGGGCACGACCAAGGCGTACGAGTTCGGCCTCGGCCTCACGGCGTCCGCCGCCCTGGGACTGGCCACGGCCGTCGGCGGCGGCGTCCTGCGCGACGTCCTCGCCAACGAGGTGCCCTCACTGCTGCGCGACCGCGAGATGTACGCCGTGCCGGCCGTCGTCGGAGCCGCGATGGTCGCCGTCTTCATCGGGCTGGACTTCCTCAACGCCCTGACCACCGGCCTCGCGATCGTCACCACGTTCGTCCTGCGCCTGCTCGCCATGCGCTACCACTGGCGCGCGCCGCTGGCCTGGAACCGCCGCTCCTCGGTGGCCGAGGAGCCGTAACAAAAGAAAGCTACCGCTTAGTAGGGAGCGGGTGTACCGTCGGTTGCATGTCACACGCAGCTGCCCAGGCAACCATCGGCGACAGCGAGTTCGACCGCGACACCACCGTCACCGCGCGCGCGGGCGAGCCCGGGGTGTACGACGCGGAGCTCTCCGCCGGTTGGACGATCATCAGCGCCGTCAACGGCGGATACCTGCTGGCCCTCGTCGGCCGGGCCCTGTCGGCGGCCCTGCCGCACCCGGACCCCTTCACCGTCTCCGCGCACTACCTGACTTCCTCCGTGCCCGGCCCCGCCGTGATCCGCACGCAGGTCGTACGCGTCGGCCGCACCCTCTCCACCGGTCAGGCCTCGCTGTTCCAGTACGACGAGAGCGGCGCCGAGGTCGAGCGCATCCGCGTCCTCGCCTCCTACGGCGACCTCGCCGCCCTGCCCGACGACGTGCGCACCACGGCGCTGCCGCCCGGCATGCCGGCGTACGAGGACTGCGTCGGCCCCGAGGCCGGCCCGGCGCCGATTCCCGGGAGCTCCGCCATCGTCGACCGGCTGCGGCTGCGGCTGGATCCCGCCACCGCGGGGTGGGCGCTGGGCGCACCCTCGGGCAAGGGCGAGATGCGGGCCTGGTTCGAGCTGGCCGACGGCCGCGACGCCGACCCGCTGTCCATGCTCCTGGCGGTGGACGCGCTGCCGCCGACCTCCTTCGACCTCGGCCTGATGGGCTGGACCCCGACCGTGGAGCTCACCACCCACGTCCGGCGCCGGCCGGCCCCCGGCCCGCTGCGGATCTCCATCACCACCCGCAACCTGGCGCACGGCTTCCTCGAGGAGGACGCCGAGGTCTGGGACTCGACCGGGCACCTGGTCGCCCAGTCCCGGCAGCTCGCCCGGGCGCCCCGTACCTGACGGGCGGCGCCCCGCACCCGCCGGCCGGGGCCCGGTACCCGGCGGGCGGCGCCGGGGCGGCCCCGCGGGCTCGTAGAATCGGGGGATCATGGCCTACCTCGACCACGCCGCCACCACCCCGATGCTGCCGGAGGCCGCCGCGGCGATGTCCGCGCAGTTCGCCGCCACGGGGAACGCGTCCTCCCTGCACGCCGCCGGCCGCCGGGCGCGCCGCACCGTCGAGGAGGCCCGCGAGGCCCTCGCCGACGCGATCGGCGCCCGCCCCAGCGAGGTGGTCTTCACCGCCGGCGGCACGGAGGCCGACAACCTCGCCGTCAAGGGCCTGTACTGGGCCCGCCGGGACGCCGACCCGGCCAGAACCAGGGTCCTGGCCAGCCCCGTCGAGCACCACGCCGTGCTCGACGCCGTCCACTGGCTCGCCGAGCACGAGGGCGCCCGGGTCGAATACCTGCCCGTGGACCGCTACGGGCGCGTGCACGCGGAAGCCTTCCGTGAGGCGGTCGAGCGCGACCCCTCCGACGTGGCCCTGGCCACCGTCATGTGGGCGAACAACGAGATCGGCACCGTCATGCCGGTGCGCGAGCTGGCCGCCATCGCCCGGGAGCACGGCATCCCGCTGCACTCCGACGCCGTCCAGGCCGTCGGGCAGCTCGACGTGTCCTTCGCGGACAGCGGCCTCGCCGCCATGACCGTCAGCGGCCACAAGATCGGCGGCCCGTACGGCATCGGCGCCCTGCTGCTGGGCCGCGACCAGAGCCCCGTCCCCGTCCTGCACGGCGGCGGCCAGGAGCGGCACGTCCGCTCCGGCACCCTCGACGTGCCGGCCGTCGCCGCCTTCGCGGTGGCGGCCGTCCTCGCCGCGGAGCGGCGCGAACGCTTCGCCGCGGAGGTCGGCGGGCTGCGCGACGAGCTGATCGCGGCCGTCCGCGCGGCCGTACCGGACGCCGTGCTCGGCGGGGACCCCGAGGACCGGCTCCCGGCCAACGCCCACTTCAGCTTCCCCGGCTGCGAGGGCGACTCCCTGCTGCTCCTGCTCGACGCGCAGGGCATCGAGTGCTCCACCGGCTCGGCCTGCACCGCCGGCGTGGCCCAGCCCAGCCACGTCCTGCTGGCCGCCGGCACCGACCCCCGGCTGGCCCGCGGCACCCTGCGCTTCTCCCTGGGCCACACCTCCACCAAGGAGGATGTCGCCGCCCTGGCCGCGGCCATCGGCCCGGCCGTCGAACGCGCCCGCACGGCCGGCCTCAGCTAGGCCCCGTCGTCGAAGTCCCGCCCGGCCCGCGACGCCCGGCACCGGGGCCGACCAGCTCTACTTCGACGACAGGACCTGGGCGTCTTCCGGATCAGGCCGGACCCGCCAGGGACTCGCCGACCATGCGGATGTACCGGTCCCAGTCCCAGTGGCGGCCCGGGTCCGTGTGGTCGGCGCCCGGGACCTCGGAGTGGCCGACGATGTGCCTGCGGTCCGCCGGTATGCCGTACCTCCGGCAGACGTCTGCCGCCAGCCGGGCCGACGCAGCGTACATCGCGTCCGTGAAGTCCTTCGGGCGGTCCACGAACCCCACGTGCTCGATGCCGACACTGCGCTCGTTCATGGAGCGGCTGCCCGCGTGGAACGCCACGTCCAGCTCGCGGACCATCTGCTCGATGTGGCCGTCCCCGCGCACGATGTAGTGGGCGGACGCCTTGTGCCACGGGTTCTTGAAGGCGTCCACGGAGGACGCGAAACCGCCCTGGGTGACATGGACGACGATCCGGTCCACCCGGTAGTCGTCGGGCCGGTCCGCCAGCCGCCAGTTCGCCGGCGAGGCCGCCGTCCAGCTCGCGCCCGGGTGATCGAGCTCCCCCTCCCGGCGCGGCTTGCTCACCCCTGGCAGCAGCCACCAGGCCCGGCCGATCTCCTCGCGCCCGGCGATCGCGGCGGCCGCCACGACCCCCAGTCCGCCGAAGAGCACCGCCCTGCGCGTCCTGCCCGGCCCCTTCGGCGCTCCGGGCGCCTTCGAGGTCTTCTTCCCCTGCTCAGCCATGTGATCCACCCCCCACAGCCGATAACGCGCCGTGGCCCCGCGCGGTTCCCCGTACCCTGGACGGTGCTATGACTGAGAACCTGCCGCGCACCGCCCGCCCCCTTCGCGTCCTGGCCGCCATGTCCGGCGGCGTGGACTCCGCCGTCGCCGCCGCCCGCGCGGTCGAAGCCGGGCACGACGTGACCGGCGTCCACCTCGCGCTCTCCGCGAACCCGCAGTCCTTCCGGACCGGCGCCCGGGGCTGCTGCACCATCGAGGACTCCCGCGACGCGCGCCGCGCCGCGGACGTCATCGGCATCCCCTTCTACGTCTGGGACCTCGCCGAGCGCTTCCGCGAGGACGTCGTCGAGGACTTCGTCTCCGAGTACGAGGCCGGGCGGACCCCCAACCCCTGCCTGCGCTGCAACGAGAAGATCAAGTTCGCGGCGCTCCTCGACAAGGCCCTCGCCCTCGGCTTCGACGCCGTCTGCACCGGCCACTACGCCACCGTCGTCGAGAACGAGGACGGCTCCCGCGAGCTGCACCGCGCCTCCGACATGGCCAAGGACCAGTCGTACGTCCTCGGCGTGCTCGACGAGAAGCAGCTCGCCCACGCCCTCTTCCCCCTCGGTGACACGGTCACCACCAAGGAGGAGATCCGGGCAGAGGCCGAGGAGCGCGGGCTGGCCGTGGCCAAGAAGCCCGACAGCCACGACATCTGCTTCATCGCCGACGGCGACACCCAGGGCTTCCTCGCGAGCCGCCTCGGCAAGGCCGAGGGCGCCATCGTCGACGAGGCGACCGGCGAGAAGGTCGGCACCCACGACGGCGCCTTCGGCTTCACCATCGGCCAGCGCAAGGGCCTGCGCATCGGCCACCCCGCCCCCGACGGCAAGCCGCGCTACGTCCTCGACATCTCCCCGGTGGACAACACCGTCACCGTCGGGCCCGCCGAGGCCCTCGACGTCACCGCCCTCACCGCGATCCGCCCGCGCTGGTGCGGCTCCACGCCCGCCGCCCCCGGCACCTACACCGCGCAGCTGCGCGCCCACGGCGGCGAGACCGAGGTCTTCGCCGAGGTCGTGGACGGCGAGCTGCGCGTCTCCTTCACCGAGCCGGTCCGCGGCGTGGCCCCCGGCCAGGCGATCGTGCTCTACGACGGCACCCGCGTGGTCGGCTCCGCCACGATCGCCACGACCACCCGGGCCACGACCGCCGCCTCCCTCTAGGCCCTGTCGTCGAAGTCGCGCCTGGCCCGCGGCGTCCGGCGCCGCGCCTCGCCGCGTTGTCGGGGCGCCCGAGTACGTCCCGTACACGGGCGCCCCTGCGCCGTGCGATGCACGGCACCGGACGCCGCGGGCCTGACCGGCGCCACTTCGACGACAGGACCCAGGGCCCGGGCGCCGCCACCGTCCGGAGCCCGGCCGCACGGTCATCCTGCGGTCAGCCCTGGGCGACCGTCAGGACGATCTTGCCGGTGGTGCGGCCCAGCTCGCCGATCTCGTGGGCCCTCGCGGCCTGATCCAGCGGCAGCACCGTGTCGACCAGCGGCTCCAGCAGGCCCTGCTCGGCCAGGGCCGCGATCTCCTGCAGGCCCTTCAGGTCGGGCTCCACCAGCAGCCAGGACGCGCGCACCCCGTCGGCGTCGGCCGGGACGGAGTCCGGGCCGGGCAGCGAGATCAGGTGCCCGCCGGGCTTGAGGACCCGCAGGGAGCGCCGGGCGGTCTCGCCGCCCAGCGCGTCCAGCACCACGTCCACGTCCGAGACCGTCTCGGTGAAGTCCTGCGAGCGGTAGTCGACCAGCTCGTCGGCGCCCAGCCCCCGCAGCAGCTCGTGCTTGGCGGCACTGGCCGTGCCGATGACGTACGCACCGCGCGCCTTCGCGATCTGCACGGCCAGGTGGCCGACCCCGCCGGCCGCCGCGTGCACCAGCACCCGCTGCCCGGCGGTGACGCCCGCGGTGTCCACCAGCGCCTGCCAGGCGGTCAGCGCCGCCAGCGGCAGGGCGGCGGCCCGCACGTGGTCGAGGGAGGCGGGCTTGGGGGCGAAGTGCCGGGCCGGGGCCACGACGTACTCGGCGTAGCCGCCGGCCTGCCGCGGGAAGAGGGGCATCCCGTACACCGCGTCGCCCGGGGCGTACAGGGTCACGCCGGGACCGACCGCCTCGACGGTGCCCGACACGTCCCAGCCGACGATCGGGGTCTCGCCCCAGGCGATCAGGGCGCCGCTGGCCCGGGTCTTCCAGTCGACCGGGTTCACCCCGGCCGCGTGGACGCGCACCAGGATCTCGTTCAGACCCGGTTCGGGCCGCTCGACCTCCCGCTCGACCAGGTTCTCCGGGCCGCCCCACTGGTTCACGACGATCGCGCGCATCCGTCCGCCTCATTTCCGTTCGCTTGCGTGATGTTCCGGGCCGTTGCCCGGCGACATCCCCAGATTCGGGCGTCGTGCACCGCGATGGTGTTGGCTGTTTGGCCACTATGGGACAGGATCTGGCCATGCAGGAGACCCGGGAGCAGCCCACCGCCACCGAGCCGGCCCCGGCGCCCGCAAGCGGCTCCGCCGGACGCCACCTGGTCGCGGTGCTCGCCCTGCCCGGCGTCCCCCCGTTCGAGCTCGGCATCCCCTCCCGCGTCTTCGGCAGCGCGGTGGACGAGGACGGCGAGGCCCTCTACGAGGTCGTGGTCTGCACCGCCGACGGCGGGCCGGTGCTCAGCGACGCCGGGTTCACCATCCAGCCCGCGGCGGGTCCCGAAGCCCTCGCCGGCGCCGACACCGTGATCCTCCCGCCCACCCACGCCATGCCCGAGCTGGCCCGCGGCGGGCCGCTGCCCCCCGAGGTGTCCGCCGCCCTCGCCGGGATCCGCCCCGGAACCCGCCTGGTCTCGATCTGCACCGGCTCCTACGTGCTCGCCGCCACCGGCCGCCTCGACGGGCGCCGCGCGACCACCCACTGGAACCTGGCCCCCGAGTTCCGCCGGGCCTACCCCCGCGTCCGCGTCGACGAGGACGTCCTCTTCGTCGACGACGGCGACGTCCTGACGTCCGCCGGCGTCGCCGCCGGGGTCGACCTGTGCCTGCACCTCATCCGCACCGACCACGGCGCCGTCGTCACCAACCGGGCCGCCCGCATGTGCGTCGTACCGCCCTGGCGCGACGGCGGCCAGGCCCAGTACATCGACCGGCCCGTCCCCGAGCCCACCGTCGCCACGACCACCGCCACCCGCACCTGGGCCCTGGAACGCCTCGCCGAGCCCCTCACCCTGGCCGAGCTGGCCACCCACGCCCGGATGAGCCTGCGCACCTTCACCCGGCGGTTCCGGGACGAGGTTGGCATGACCCCGGTCCAGTGGCTCACCACCCAGCGCCTGGAGGTCGCCCGCCACCTCCTGGAGTCCACCGACCTGCCGGTCGACCTCGTCGCCCACCGGGCCGGCTTCGGCTCCGGCAACTCCCTGCGCCAGCACATGCGGTCCGCCCTCGGCGTCTCCCCGATCGGCTACCGGCGCACCTTCCAGCCGGCCCCGGCATGACCCGCGAGGTAATCGCCGCCCCGGCCGCGCCCTGACAGCATCAGGGCAACGGCCCGCACCACCGGGCCCCGTGACAGGGGAGCAGCCATGACCGCCTACGCCGTCGCCCACCTCCGGCCCGAGACGATGAACGAGGACGTCCTCACCTACATCGAGACCATCCAGTCGACGATGGACCCCTTCGGGGGCCGCTTCCTCGTCCACGGCAAGGAGGTCGAGGTGCTGGAGGGCCCCTTCCCCGGCACCGTCGTCATCATCGGCTTCCCCGACATCGAGCGGGCCCGCGCCTGGTACGCCTCCGAGGCGTACCAGGCGATCCTCCCGCTGCGCACCGGCCACATCGCGGGCGAGGCGTTCCTCGTCGAGGGCGTCGCCGCCGACTACGACGCGGGCCGCACGGCCGCCGCCCTGCGCGAGGCCGCGGGCCTCTGACCACGGGCGGCCGGCCGGGGGTGCGAGCATGGCCGTATGGCTACTCACCTGATCACCGGTGCCGGGTCCGGCATCGGCGCCGCCGTCGCCGCCCGGCTGCACGCCCGCGGCGACGACCTCGTCCTCCTCGCCCGCGACGCCGCGCGCGGCAAGCAGCTCGTCGAGCGGTACCCCGGGGCGGGCGTGCTCGTCGGCGACCTCGCCGACCCCGACCGGCTCTCCTGGGCGTTCTCCAAGCAGGCCGTCCCCGAGCGGATCGACTCGCTGCTGCACATCGCCGGGATCGTGGACCTCGGCCCGGTCGGCGAGCTGCGGCCCAAGACCTGGCACCAGCAGCTCAACGTCAACCTGATCGCCCCCGCCGAGGTCACCCGGCTGCTGCTGCCCACCCTGCGCGCCTCGAAGGCCACCATCGTCTTCGTGAACTCCGGCGCCGGGCTGCGCGCCCACGCCGACTGGAGCGCCTACGCCGCCTCCAAGCACGGGCTGAAGGCCCTCGCCGACTCGCTGCGGGAGGAGGAGAAGGCGAACGGGATCCGCGTGACCTCCGTCTACCCGGGGCGCACCGCCAGCCCCATGCAGGCCAAGGTGCACTCCCAGGAGGGCAAGGACTACGACCCGGCCGCCTGGATCGACCCCGAGTCCGTGGCGACCACCGTCGTCATGGCCCTGGACCTGCCGCGCGACGCCCAGGTCGACGACGTGTCCGTCAGGCCCGGCCGATGAGCGGGGGCGCCACCGGGATCGGTTCGCTGCCCGGCGGGGACGCCCGTGAGGCCGCGAGGACCGTGACGGGCTCCTTCGAGGAGTTCCCCCACCTCGCCGAGCTGCCCGCCCGCGGCCCCGGCGCGGACATGATCGGCCGCTCCCTCGGGCTGCTGGTCGACATGTACGCGCACGTCGAGCCCAGCGGCTGGCGGGTGAGCGACCGCCCGGGCCGCGACAGCAGGCGGGCACGGTCCTGGCTCGGCGAGGACCTCGACGCCCTGGAGGAGTTCACCCAGGGGTACACCGGCCGGCTCAAGGTCCAGGCCGTCGGGCCGTGGACGCTGGCCGCGGCCCTGGAGCTGCACGGCGGCGAGGCCGTGCTCCAGGACGCCGGGGCCTGCCGGGACCTGGCCGCGTCGCTGGCCGAGGGCCTGCGCGCGCACCTGGCCGACGTACGCAAGCGGATCCCCGGCGCGCAGGTCGTCCTGCAGTTCGACGAGCCGTCGCTGACCGCGGTACTCCTCGGGCGGGTGCGGTCCGCGAGCGGGTACCGGACGTACCGCGCGGTCGACCGGCAGGTCGTCGAGGGCACGCTCCGGGACCTCTTCGCCGTCACCGACGCCGTCGGGGGCGGTGAGGTGATCGTGCACTCCTGCGCCCCCGAGGTGCCCTTCGGGCTGCTGCGGAGGGCCGGCGCCGCAGGAGTGTCGTTCGATTTCTCGCTGCTCACCGAGCGCGAGGACGACACCATCGGCGAAGCCGTCGAGGGCGGGACGAAACTCTACGCCGGAGTGGTGCCGGGCACCGACGGCCCGTTGTCGGACCCTGCCGGTAGCGTCATGGGTGTCAGGAAGCTCTGGCGCAGGCTGGGGCTGGCCCCGGGGACTCTCGCGGAGTCCGTGGTGGTCACCCCGTCGTGCGGTCTGGCGGGCGCTTCACCCGCCTACGCCCGCGCGGTGCAGGCGCACTGCGTCAGGGCGGCGAGGTCGCTCGCCGACAACCCTGAGTGACGGTCGAGACGGGCCACGGGAGGACACGGCATGGCAGCCGAACAGCAGGACACGGCAGTACCGGCGGCGGTGCGCGAGCAGCACGCGCTGCTCGCCGAGCAGATCGAGGAGCACCGCTTCCGGTACTACGTGAACGACCAGCCGGTCGTGAGCGACGCCGAGTTCGACACGCTGCTGCGCTCGCTGGAGGCACTGGAGGAGGAGTACCCGGAGCTGCGCACGCCCGACTCGCCCACCCAGAAGGTGGCCGGGGCGTACGAGACGGACTTCGCCTCCGTCCGGCACCGGGAGCGGATGCTCTCCCTGGACAACGCCTTCGACGAGGAGGAACTGTCCGCCTGGGCCGACCGGGTGGCCCGGGACGTGAACACCCGGGACTACCACTACCTGTGCGAGCTAAAGGTGGACGGCCTCGCCGTCAACCTCACCTACGAGAACGGCCGGCTGACCCGCGCCGCCACCCGCGGCGACGGCCGCACTGGTGAGGACATCACGCCCAACGTCCGCACCATCGCGGAGATCCCGGACCGGCTGAAGGGCGAGCGGATCCCGGCGCTCGTCGAGATCCGCGGCGAGGTCTACTTCCCGATGGAGAAGTTCGAGGAGCTCAACGCCCGGCTCGTGGAGGCGGAGGGCAAGCCCTTCGCCAACCCGCGCAACGCGGCGGCCGGCTCCCTGCGCCAGAAGGACCCCAAGGTCACGGCGAGCCGGCCGCTCCACATGGTCGTGCACGGCATCGGCGCCCGCGAGGGCCTCGAGATCGAGTACCAGTCCCAGGCGTACGAGCTGCTGCGCGAGTGGGGCCTGCCGACCGCCCGGCACAACAAGGTGGTCTCCACCCTCGAGGAGGTCCGCGCGTTCATCGCGTACTTCGGCGAGAACCGGCACTCCGTGGAGCACGAGATCGACGGCGTCGTCGTCAAGCTCGACGAGATCGCCCTTCAGGGGCGGCTCGGTTCCACGGCGCGGGCCCCGCGCTGGGCGATCGCCTGGAAGTACGCGCCCGAGGAGGTCAACACCAAGCTCCTCGACATCAAGGTCGGTGTCGGCCGCACCGGCCGCGTGACCCCGTACGCGCAGGTCGAACCGGTAACGGTGGCGGGTTCCGAGGTCGAGTTCGCGACCTTGCACAACCAGGAGGTCGTCAAGGCCAAGGGCGTGCTCATCGGCGACACCGTCGTCCTGCGCAAGGCGGGCGACGTCATCCCCGAGATCCTCGGGCCGGTGGTCGACCTGCGCGACGGCAGCGAGCGGGAGTTCGTGATGCCCGCCCACTGCCCGGCGTGCGGGACGGAGCTGCGGCCGATGAAGGAGGGGGACATCGACGTCCGGTGCCCCAACGCGCAGACCTGCCCCGCCCAGCTGCGCGAGCGGCTGTTCTACCTGGGCGGCCGGCAGTCCCTGGACATCGAGAACTTCGGCATGGTGGCGGCGGCCGCGCTCACCGGCCCGCTGGAGCCCGCCCGGCCGCCGCTGCGGGACGAGGGCGACCTTTTCGGGCTGACCATCGAGGACCTGCTGCCCATCAAGGCCTACGTCCTGGACCCGGACAGCGGCCTGCCCAAGCGGGACCCGAAGACGGGCGAGGAGAAGATCGTCACGGTCTTCGCCAACCAGAAGGGCGAGCCGAAGAAGAACGCCCTGGCGATGCTGGAGAACATCGCCGCCGCCAAGCAGCGCCCGCTCGCCCGCATCATCAACGGCCTGTCGATCCGCCACGTCGGCCCGGTGGCCGCCGAGGCGCTCGCCCGCGAGTTCCGCTCCATCGAGCGCATCGAGCAGGCCACCGAGGAGGAGCTGACCGCCACCGACGGGGTCGGCGCGATCATCGCGGCCTCCCTCAAGGAGTGGTTCGCCGTCGACTGGCACCAGGAGATCCTGCGCAAGTGGCGGGAGGCGGGCGTCCGGATGGAGGAGGAGGGTTCCGCCGAGGAGGAGGGGCCGCGCCCCCTCGAAGGACTGACCGTCGTTGTCACGGGCACCCTGCAGGGCCACACCCGCGACGGTGCGAAGGAGGCCCTGCAGAGCCGCGGGGCCAAGGTCACCGGGTCGGTGTCGAAGAAGACCTCCTTCGTGGTGGTCGGCGACAACCCGGGCTCGAAGTACGACAAGGCCGTGCAGCTGAAGCTGGCCATCCTCGACGACGCCGGGTTCGAGGTCCTGCTGGAGCAGGGCCCGGACGCCGCGCGCGAGGCGGCGCTCCCGGTGGACGGCGGCGGAGCGCAGTAGCGGAGCGCGGCGACGGCCGCCGGGCGAGCGCACCGGCGGCTCCGCGGACGGGCCGCGGAGGTCGGCAGACGCGCGGCGTGCGGCCGTACGGGCGGGCGCATGCCCGGTGGCGGCGTTCGGTGGTGAACGGCCGGTACAAGGCTGGTGGCGGGCAGGTGAACTGTCGGATCATCAGACCGAGGAGCGCGGGGTCCTGGTCCGAACTCACCCGTTCGGCGGATACCGTACTGATGAGGATGGCCGGGTCGCATTCGGGCAACCACCGCCGACCGCTGCCCCTGGGACCCTCCCGCGTCCTACTGTTGTGGGGTGCGCCTGTCGTGCACGGCTGCCGGACGTGATCCCGGCCCGTGATGGCACGACATCCGGGCCATCGCGTGACATCGGCATCGCCGGCTGTGAGAGGGACGGGCATGAAACCCACCGAAAGCGCCGACCCGTCACCTGAATTCGGCGGGGACATCCCGTCCATGCGGGCGGGCCGGCCGGGTGTCCTGGGGAAGAGGACGCCGGAGAGCCGGGCGCACGGCGCCGGTGCGGAGGAAAGGGGACGGCGCGGCGTGCTGCCCTTCGCCGTCGTGGGCCTGGCCGTCGCGGTGCTCACCACCGGTGTCGTCTCCGCCCTGACCGGCCGTCACGCGCTGTTCCCCGGCGGGGCGGTGGGCTGGGCGCTCGCCCTGCTCACCGGCGTCATCGTCGGCCACCTGGTCGCCCTGGGCCGCGACCGCTGGTGGGGCGGCACCGGCTCGGGCGCGGCGCTCACCCTCGGCGTGCTCCTGCTCTACGGCTGGGTGCCCGCCGGGCTCGTCTCGCTCGCCGTGGTCTCCCTCGTCGGAGCCGCCCGCCGGCACCGCTGGCGGCAGGGGCTGCTGCACGGGTCCGCGGACATCCTCGGCATCGGCGCGGGAGCCCTCGTGCTCGCCGCCTTCGGCGAGACGCCCTCTGTGGAGAACCCGTGGCGCCCCACCACCTGGGAGATCGACGCGGTACCCGAGATCGTCCTCGTGGCGGTCGCCTACCTGCTCACCACCCGGGTCCTGCTGTGGGTCGCGCTGACCCGGCGCGGCGCCGGCCTGCCCACCGCCGCCCGCACCGCGCTGCTGCGCCAGGCGTTAGTCGCGGTCGCGCTGCTCGGAATCGCCCCGCTGATCTGCGTCGTCGCGGTCACCCAGCCGGTTCTGCTGCCCCTGTTCGCCGTACCGCTGATCGCCCTGGACTCCACCCTGTGGATCGCCCGGGCACGCGCCGAGGAACAGCTGCGGGACCCGCTGACCGGGCTGCCGAACCGGCAGTGGCTGCTGGAACGGGCCTGGACCGCGCTGGACGAGGCCGAACGCCTGGGCACCCGGGCGGCCCTCGTGCTGATCGACCTGGACCGCTTCCGGGCGGTCAACGACACCCTCGGCCACCTCGCGGGGGACCGGCTGCTCCTGCAGATCGCCGACCGGCTGCGCCAGGCGCTGCCCGAGGACGCCGAGGCGGCCCGGCTCGGCGGGGACGAGTTCGCCGTCCTGCTGCCCGTCGCCGACTCCACCACCAGCGCCCAGCGGATCGCCCGCCACCTGGTGGCGGAGCTCAGCTCCCCGCTGGACCTGGACGGCCTCACGCTCGTCCTGGAGGCCAGCGCCGGCCTCGCCGTCTTCCCCGACCACGCCCTGGACGCCGAGGGACTGCTGCGCCGCGCCGACGTCGCGATGTACCAGGCGAAGCGCGACCGCACGGGCGTGGAGGTCTACGAGTCCAAGCGGGACAGCAACACCCCCGACCGGCTGGGCCTCCTCGGCGACCTCCGCCGGGCCCTCGACGCCGGGGAAGTGGAACTGCACTACCAGCCGAAGGTCCGCTTCGACGGGCAGGTGGCCGGGCTCGAGGCCCTGGTGCGATGGGTGCATCCGGAACGCGGGAGGGTCTCCCCGGACGAGTTCATCGCGATCGCGGAGACCTCCGGGCTGATGCCGCACCTGACGGAGTACGTCCTGGAGACGGCCCTCGCGCAGGTCGCGCGGTGGCGGGCCCAGGGCCTGAAGGTGCCGGTCGCCGTCAACGTCTCGCCGCGCGACGTCCACACGCCCGGGTTCGCCGGAGCGGTGGCCGCGCGGTTGGCCCGGCACGGGGTCCCGGCGAGCGGCCTCCAGCTGGAGATAACGGAGCACGTGCTGCTGGAGGACCCGCAGCGGGCGGCGGACACCATGGCCGGCCTCACGGGCCACGGCGTGAAGATGTCCCTGGACGACTTCGGCACCGGCTACTCCTCGCTGGTCCACCTGAGGCGGCTGCCCGTCAGCGAGCTGAAGATCGACCGCTCGTTCGTGGGCCGGCTCGCCGTCGACGCGCAGGACGCCGAGATCGTCCGCTGCACGGTCGACCTCGCCCACTCGCTGGGCCTGCTCGTGGTCGCCGAGGGCGTGGAGGACGACGAGACCTGGGAGCGGCTGCGGGACCTGGGCTGCGACGCGGTGCAGGGCTGGCTGGTCGCCGCCGCCATGCCCCCGCAGGAGGCCACGGCATGGCTCCTCGCCCGGGGCGAGCGCGGCTGGCGGCGCCCCGCCGACATCTCGGCGGAACTCGCCGCGGCCGAGGCCGAAGCCATGTGACCGCCCTGCGCCACCGGGCTCCCGCCCGGGGGCCGGCATCCGTCCGCACCCGTGAGCGCTGGGGATCCGGCCCCGCCGGCGGACGGGGCGCCGGCCCGGGCGGCGACCGGCACGCCCCGCGCCGCGCCCCGTACGGCCGTCCCGCGCGGCGGGCACGGCAAACCGTTTAGCGGGTCAGGGGGCGGGCCCCATAGGATTGGGCCCGAAACCTACACGCTCACCACCCCCAGAGGATCGCTGCATGCCTGGCATCACGCGCGAGGAGGTCGCCCACCTCGCTCGGCTGGCACGTCTGGAGCTCAAGGCCGAAGAGCTGGAACACTTCGCCGGACAGCTCGACGACATCATCGGCGCGGTCGCCCGCGTATCCGAGGTCGCCGACCAAGACGTACCGCCGACCTCCCACCCGCTGCCCCTGACGAACGTCATGCGCGCGGACGAGGTCCGTCCTTCGCTCACCCCCGAGCAGGCGCTCTCCGGCGCTCCCGCACAGGAGCAGCAGCGTTTCAAGGTGCCGCAGATCCTGGGGGAGGACTAATCACCATGGCTGACACCCACATCATCAAGCTCACGGCCGCCGAGACCGCCGAGAAGATCGCCTCCGGCGAGCTCACGGCCGTCGAGGTCACCGAGGCCCACCTGGCCCGCATCGACGCGACCGACGAGAAGGTCCACGCCTTCCTGCACGTCGACCGCGAAGGCGCCCTCGCCCAGGCCCGCGCCGTCGACGCCAAGCGCACCGCCGGTGAGCCCCTCGGCCCGCTGGCCGGGGTACCCCTCGCCCTGAAGGACATCTTCACCACCGTCGGGGTCCCGACCACCGTCGGCTCGAAGATCCTCGAAGGCTGGATCCCGCCCTACGACGCCACCCTGACGCGCAAGCTGAAGGAAGCCGGCGTCGTGATCCTCGGCAAGACCAACATGGACGAGTTCGCCATGGGGTCGTCGACGGAGAACAGCGCCTACGGCCCGACCGGCAACCCGTGGGACCTCACCCGGATCCCCGGCGGCTCCGGCGGCGGCTCCGCGGCCGCGCTCGCCGCCTACCAGGCACCCCTCGCCATTGGCACGGACACCGGCGGCTCCATCCGCCAGCCCGCCGCCGTCACCGGAACCGTCGGCGTGAAGCCGACGTACGGCGGCGTCTCCCGCTACGGCATGGTCGCCTTCTCCTCCTCCCTCGACCAGGGCGGTCCCTGCGCCCGCACGGTCCTGGACGCCGCGCTGCTCCACGAGGTCATCGCCGGCCACGACCCGCTCGACTCCACCTCCATCGACGCCCCGGTCCCGCCGGTCGTCGAGGCCGCCCGCAACGGCTCCGTCGCCGGAATGCGCGTCGGTGTGGTCAAGCAGTTCGCCGGTGAGGGCTACCAGGCCGGTGTCGTCCAGCGGTTCAACGAGTCGGTGGAGCTCCTCAAGGAGCTCGGCGCCGAGATCGTCGAGCTGGATTGCCCCTCCTTCGACCTCGCGATGGCGGCGTACTACCTCATCGCCCCCTCCGAGTGCTCCTCCAACCTGGCCCGCTTCGACGCCATGCGCTACGGCCTGCGCGTCGGCGACGACGGCACCAGGTCTGCGGAGGACGTCACCGCCCTGACCCGCGAGGCCGGCTTCGGCGACGAGGTCAAGCGCCGCGTCATCCTCGGCACGTACGCACTCAGCTCCGGCTACTACGACGCGTACTACGGCTCGGCCCAGAAGGTCCGCACGCTCATCACCCAGGACTTCGAGAAGTCCTTCGAGCGGGTCGACGTGATCGTCTCCCCGACGACCCCGACCACCGCCTTCCCCATCGGCGAGCGCTCCGACGACCCCCTCGCCATGTACCTGGCGGACCTGTGCACCATCCCGACCAACCTGGCCGGCAACTCCGCCATGTCGCTGCCCTGCGGCCTGGCCCCGGAGGACGGTCTCCCGGTCGGGCTCCAGATCATCGCCCCCGCGATGAAGGACGACCGGCTCTACAAGGTCGGCGCCGCCGTCGAGGCCGCCTTCGTCGCCCGCTGGGGGCACCCGCTGCTTGAGGAGGCACCGTCCCTGTGAGCACCAGTGCACTGTCCAAGGCCAAGGGCTTCAAGAAGTCCAAGTCCGGTACCTACCTGTCGATCGGCACCACCGCCTTCGGCGCGATCAGCGTGATCAAGCAGGCCAGGAAGGCCCGTACGGACAACGACATGCTGAAGCTCGTCGACGCCGCCGTGTCCGCCGCCGCCATCGTCACCGGTCTCGCGATCCTGTACCGCGAGCTGAAGCGCCTGGGCGACGACGACGTCCTGCTGGGCTGAGAGGGAAAGTTTCACCGTGAGCACCTACACCGAACTGATGTCGTACGAGGACGCCCTCGCGTCGTACGACCCCGTCATGGGCCTCGAGGTCCATGTCGAGCTCGGCACCAGGACCAAGATGTTCTGCGGCTGTTCCACCGAGCTGGGCGCCGAGCCCAACTCGCAGACCTGCCCGACCTGTCTGGGTCTGCCCGGCTCCCTGCCGGTCGTCAACGCGATCGGCGTCGAGTCCGCCGTCAAGATCGGCCTCGCGCTGAACTGCGAGATCGCCGAGTGGTGCCGCTTCGCCCGGAAGAACTACTTCTATCCGGACATGCCGAAGAACTTCCAGACCTCCCAGTACGACGAGCCCATCGCCTTCAACGGCTACCTGGACGTCCAGCTGGAGGACGGCGAGGTCTTCCGCGTGGAGATCGAGCGCGCCCACATGGAGGAGGACACCGGCAAGTCGCTGCACGTCGGCGGCGCCACCGGCCGTATCCACGGCGCGTCCCACTCCCTGCTGGACTACAACCGCGCCGGCATCCCGCTCATCGAGATCGTCACCAAGCCGATCGAGGGCGCGGGCGCACGGGCCCCCGAGGTCGCCAAGGCGTACGTCGCCGAGCTGCGCGAGGTCATCAAGGCGCTCGGCGTCTCCGAGGCCCGCATGGACAAGGGCCAGATGCGCTGCGACGTGAACCTGTCGCTGCGCCCGACCCCCGAGTCGGAGTTCGGCACCCGCAGCGAGACGAAGAACGTCAACTCGCTGCGCTCCGTCGAGCGCGCGGCCCGCTTCGAGATCCAGCGCCACGCGGCCGTGCTCAGCGGCGGCGGCTCGATCGTGCAGGAGACCCGGCACTTCCACGAGGAGGACGGTTCCACCACGGCCGGCCGCATCAAGGACAACGCCGAGGACTACCGGTACTTCCCCGAGCCGGACCTCGTCCCGGTGGCCCCGGCCCGCGCATGGGTCGAGGAGCTGCGCGCGACCCTGCCGGAGATGCCGCGGGTGCGCCGCAACCGGCTCCGCGAGGAGTGGGGCGTCACCGAGCACGACATGCAGTCGATCCTCAACGCGGGCGCGGTGGACTCCATCGTCGCCACGATCGAGGCGGGCGCCGACCCGGCCGCCGCACGCAAGTGGTGGATGGGCGAGCTGGCCCGCAACGCCAACGAGCAGGGCGTCGTCGTCGACGAGCTGCCGATCACCCCGGCGCAGGTCGCCCGGGTCGCGGAGCTGGTCGCGGCCGGCGAGCTGAACGACAAGCTGGCCCGCCAGGTCCTCGAAGGCGTCCTTGCCGGCGAGGGCACCCCGGACGAGGTCGTCGACAAGCGCGGCCTGAAGGTCGTCTCGGACGAGGGCGCGCTCGGCGCGGCCGTGGACGAGGCCATCGCGGGCAACGCGGCCATCGCCGACAAGATCCGCGGCGGCAAGGTCGCGGCCGTGGGCGCGCTGGTGGGCGCGGTCATGAAGACCACCCGCGGTCAGGCCGACGCCGCGCGCGTCAAGGAGCTCATCCTGGAGCGCCTGGGCGTGTCCGGGGGCTGACCGCTCCGCTGTTCGCGCGAAGGGGCCGTACCCGGCGTTTTCCGGGTACGGCCCCTTCGCGCTGCCCCGCCGTCAGCCGGCTGCGGGCGCCGGCGCACCGAGGAAGCACAGGCGGGCCCGCTTGGCGGGGAGGTACACCTCGGGCAGGTCTATCTCCGGGAGTTCGATCTCCGGGCCGAGCGTGAAGCCGGTCCGCTCCAGGCGGGCGATGGCCTTGTCGTTGCGGGCGTCCGGTTCGGCGACGACGCGCCGGGTGCGGCCGTCGGAGAAGAGGAAGCCGATGAAGGCCGTCATCAGCCCGGCGCTGAACCCCTGTTCGGGGCCGGCGTCGTGGGGGGCGACCAGCAGGTGGACGCCGGTGTCACCCGGCTGGACCTCATAGCACTCGCCGACCCGGTCCTCCGCGCAGTCGTACGTCTGGAACAGCGCGACCGGCACCCCGTCGCGGGCCACCATGAACGCGTGGTGCGTAGTGCGGCGGTCGACGTCCTCGTAGATCTCCTGGACGAGTTCCCGGCTCGCCCCGCCCATGCCCCAGAAACGGGCCCGCTCCTGCGTGACCCAGCCGTGGATCAGGGCGGAGTCGGCGGCCGGGTCGACCGGCCTGATGGTCACGGTGCC
The DNA here is from genome assembly GCF_056430495.1 of Streptomyces sp. NPDC045967. Taxonomy (NCBI): domain Bacteria; kingdom Bacillati; phylum Actinomycetota; class Actinomycetes; order Kitasatosporales; family Streptomycetaceae; genus Streptomyces; species Streptomyces sp. NPDC045967. Next base: position 452,466 of record NZ_JBWKLE010000003.1, read on the forward strand.
GAAGCCCTCGACGAGCTGGCTGTAGACGGGCTGTCCGGTCGAGATCATGCGGATTCCTTGGTGAGACGGGCCCAGTCGGTGACGACGGGGACGAGTTCGCAGCGCGCCCAGAGGGGGAGCTGGTCACGGTGGTGGGGGGCGCCGGGGACGCCGTCCGCGCCGAGCGGGACCGCCCAGAGGCTGTCCTCGCGGCGGGCGAGGTCCCAGACGTAGCGGGCCGCCGACGCGCGGGAGCTGAGGTCGGTGAAACCGGGGACGGACGAGGTGGCGTTGACGCAGTCGTGGTCGCCGCCGAGGCCGGGCCACTCGGCTGCCGGGTCCGGCAGCGCCGACCAGGGGGCGAGGCGGTGCACCTCTGCCCAGGGCACGTCGGCCGCGCCGGCCGCCGCCGTCTCCTCCAGGGCGGCCCGGACGTGCGCGGCGCGGTCGAGGCCGGGCAGGAGGGAGGTGGTGAGCAGTCCCTCCAGGGCGTATCCGATCCGGGGGACCAGATACAGCCAGGGGTGGAACACCTCCGGGCCGGTGGGGGCCGCGGCCAGGTCCGCGAAGACGGGGTCCGCGGCGAGGCGGCGTACGGTCGCGGTCCGGAAGGCCGAGAAGACGGTCGCGTCGGTGCTGTCGGCCGCCATGTGCCGGTCCCAGTCCAGCAGCCGGGCGCGCAGGGCCGCCGCGGCGGGGGACAGCGTGTCGGGCTCGGGCAGCAGGGCGAGCAGCGGCTCGGCGGAGGCCAGGTGGGTGTCCGCGTGTACGCCGGCCATCGCCTCCGGCGACCAGTCGGCGGAGCCGCTGAGCAGTTCGCGGATCCGGTTGGCGCGGTGCGGGGGCGCGAACTCCACGCCGAGCGGGGAGGCGATGCCCCGGGCGTTCGCCATGACCGCGAAGCCCTGCACGGGCTCGACGGGGGTCTCGGCCCAGCCCTGCCAGGCGTGGCGCGGATCCCAGGCGGCCACGGGGCGCAGCCGGTTGGCGCGGTCGCGCAGCGGCACGGCGCCCGCGACGCGGTGCAGCAGGCCGCCCTCGGAGTCGGCGGCGTGGACGACGTTGACGGGCTCCGCCCAGCCGTCGAGGGCGCGGTCGATGTCGGCGACGGTGCGGGCGCGCAGCAGGGCCGGCAGGGCGGCGAAGCCGAGGTCCTCGCGGACGCGGGGCGGGTAGCGCAGCGAGAGCGTCCGGCCGTCCTCGTTGACGACGACCGGGCCTCGGGCGGTCTCCAGGACTTCGACCTCGACCTCGGTGGTGGTCCCGTGCGCGCCCTCGGCGCCCGCCACGGTGAGGGTCTCGGTGTGCCGGGCGACGGCCTCCCAGACGCCGTCCGGGCCGAGGGCCTCGAGCGAGGGGCCCTCGCCGCGCAGCCGCTCGGTGTACAGGTCCTGGTAGTCCGCCATCGCGTTGGTGATGGCCCAGGCGGCGGAGCCGGTGTGCCCGAAGTGGGCGAGGCCGGGGACGCCGGGGACGGCCAGCCCGAGCACGTCGTACTCCGGGCAGGACAGACGTATCTGCTGGTAGACGCCCGGGTCCTCGATGAACCGGTGCGGGTCGCCCGCGATGATGGCGGCGCCCGTGGCGGTGCGGTCGCCGGGCACCATCCAGCCGTTGCTGCCGGCGGTGCCGGGGCCGTCGGTGGCGAAGAGGGTGACCGCGTCCTCGCCCAGGGCGCGGGCCACCCGGTCGCGCCACAGCTTGGTGGCGAAGCCGGCGAACAGGATGTGGGTGGCGGTCCAGACCGCCAGCGGGACCCAGGGCTCCCAGGGGGCGGGGGTCAGGCCGGTGCGGGCGAAACGCCCGTCGCGGGCGGCGCCGGCGGCGAGTCCGGCGTTGACCCCGTCCACGTACGCGCGGACCCAGGCGGCGGTCTCGGGGTCGTCGGCGTCCAGGGCCCGGTAGCAGCGGCGGGCGGTGTCGGCGATGCGGCTCTGGCGGGCGAACCGGTCCCAGGGCACGCAGTCCGCACCGAGGAAGGAGGCGCTGGAGCCCTGGGCGCGGTGCCGTTCGACCTCCAGCTGCCAGGCGCGGTCGAGCGCGGTGGTGCGGCCCTGGGCGTAGGCCAGGGCGAGGGCGTCGCGGGCACGCAGGTGGGGAACGCCCCAGGGGTCGCGGAAGACCTCGTGGGTCCCGTACGCTGCGCGGGCCTCCTCGGCGCCGCCGCCCTCGCGGTCGTCGCTGCGCGCGCCGCTCTCGCTGCTGGTCACACTGCTCACACTCTTCCCCATGGTGCTTAGGTTAGGCTGACCTAACTATAGGGTGTCAGGGGAGGGGCTGGACATGGCGGTCGGCAAGGGCTGGGAGGGCGTGGTCCTCAAACTGCTGCGGGGCAAGGACTTCACCTTCACGGTGACGGGGGCGCAGGACGTCACGGAGCACTACCGCCGGGTGCACTTCACGGACGGCGGGCTGCTCGCCGCTGTGGGGGAGTCGCTGCACCCCACGATGTGGGTGCGCGTGTGGTTCGAGGGCGCGGGCAAGCCGCACCAGCGCGCCTACACCCTGGTGGACCCGGATCCGCGAACCGGCACCTTCTCCTTCGAGTTCGCCCTCCACGACGGCGTCGCCAGCGCCTGGGCGCGCACGGCCCGGCCGGGCGACACCGTCGAGGCCACCGTGCAGGGGACGGGGTTCACCGCGCCCGAGCCGGCCCCCGAGCGGCTGCTGGTCATCGGCGACGCGGCCTCGCTCCCGGCGGTCAACTCCCTGCTGGACGCCTATCCGCAGACCCCGGCCACGGTCTGGTTCGAGACCCAGCACGCCTCCGACGAGGGACTGCCGCTGCGGGCGCATCCGGAGCGGCACGACATCCGCCGGGTGGAGCGGGCCGGGACGGCACTGGCTGACCGGGTCCGGGCGGAGCTGCCGGAACTGACCGGCCCCGACCCGGCCTCGGCGTACGTCTGGCTCGCCTGCGACACGGAGACGACCCGCGCGCTCACGGCGTACCTGCGCAAGGACCTCGCCCTGCCGAAGCAGCGGGTGAACGCGCTGGGCTACTGGCGCCCGGCCTGAGCCGAGCGCCCGGCGGCGGTACGCCGGCCGCCGCTGCCGGGGGCGGCGTGGTGGTGCGGCTCAGGAGCCGGTGGCCCCGTCGATGGCCTCGCGGAGGAGGTCGGCGTGGCCGTTGTGCCGGGCGTACTCGTGGACGAGGTGGAGCAGGAGCATGCGCAGCGAAGCCTCCTTCCCCCAACTCGGCACCGTGGCCGTCACGTCGAGCGAGGGGGCCTCGGCTTCGATGCGGCGGGAGTGGGCGACCTCCGCCTCCCACGCGGCGAACGCCTCCGCGCGGCCGCAGCCGGTGGTGTCGTAGGCGGCCTGGAAGTCGTGGCTGTCCGACCACAGGTGCGGGATCTCCTCGCCGTTCAGCACCCGGCGGAACCAGTGCCGCTCGACCTCCGCCATGTGCCGGACCAGGCCCAGCAGCGACAGGGTGGACGGCGGCATCGAGGCGCGGCGCAGCTGCTCGTCGGTCAGGCCCTCGCATTTCCAGGCCAGGGTGGCCCGGTGGTAGTCGAGGTAGGCGGTGAGGGTCTCGCGCTCGTCGCCGGTGAGGGGCGGGTCGATCCGTGCGGACGGTTCCATCTGTTCCCTGCGTTCGGTGCCGTCGGTGCGTTCCATGGGGTCGATCCTGCCCGTCGGCCCGCCGTGCCGGAAGACGCGTGCGGGCCCATCGCTCAGGCCGTGGACCGGATGTAGGGGGTGGTCACCCCCAGCACCTGGAAGCCGAGCCTCTCCAGGATCGGACGGCTGTCGGCCGACGCGTCCACCTGGAGGTAGGGGATGCCGAGCTCCGCCGCCACGCGCGCCCGGTGGGCCACCAGCACGCGGTAGATGCCGCAGCCGCGCCACCGGGGGTCCGTGCCGCCGCCCCACAGGCCGGCGAACGGCGTGCCCGGCCGCATCTCCATGCGGGCCGCGCTGACCGGGGTCCCGCCCGCCATCGCCACCACGGCGGCGACGGAGTCCGGCTCCTCCCGCAGCAGGCTCAGCAGCTGCTCCCGGATGTGCGGCCGCCGTGTGCCGAAGGCCCGGGCGTGGACCTCCATCATCAGGTCCACCCCCGCCTCGTCCGTCACCACCCGCAGGGTCACGCCCTCGGGCGGTTCCACCGGCAGCCGGGCCAGCGCGGCCGTCCTGCCCACCATCAGCGTCTCGGCGGGCTCGGGGACGAAACCCGCCGCCCGCAACCGCGCCCCCAGGTCCGCGGGCCGGTCGTGGCCGTACAGCTTCCACTCGAACTCGCCGGCCCCCAGCCCCGTGAAGTACGCGATCTGCGCGGCGATCTCCGCGTCCGCCGTCTCCTCGTCGAGGTCCGACCAGAGCACGCCGTTCCAGCCGAGGCCGGGGACGCTCTGGCGCACGACCCGGCCGACCCGCTCCACCCGGGCCTCCGCAGCGTCCGGCCGTGCGTCGCGGCGCATCCGGGTGTCGTACGCGGCCCGCACCGCCAGGAGTTCTTCGCCGTCCATGGTCACCGCCCCAGCTGACCAGTGCCGGCCGGGCGGCACAACTGCATTAGCCTCACCCCCGTGAACGACGACTCCACCATCTACACCGGCAAGGCCGCCCCCGACGCGGCCGCCGACCGCGGCTGGCTCCTCGGCCACTTCAAAGACCCCGCCGACCCCCGCCACAGCCAGGACGTGGAGATCAAGTGGGGGGTCCACCCGAAGGGCGACCGGCGGGAGCGCTGGGCGACCGCGGAGAAGCGCACCGCGCTGCTGGTGCTGATCAGCGGCCGCTTCCGGCTGGAGTTCCCCGGGCGGACCGTCGTCCTCGCCGAACAGGGCGACTACGTGCTCTGGGGGCGCGGCGTCGACCACTCCTGGTACGCGGAGGAGGACGCCGTGGTCCTCACCGTCCGATGGCCCTCGATCCCGGGCTACCGGGTCGACGAGCCGGACGACCGGGACCGGGATCCGGACCCGGACCCGCTGTGACCATGCACACGAAACGGACCAACGATCACGAAACGCTGAGATCGTTGCGGGGTAGACCATCAGGCCGGGACCCGGGGCGATCCTCCGGGCCTTCGGCCGCGCAGGAGTTCACGCGTTCTTTGCGACGGCCTGTCTCCCGGTGAAGACCCGATCCCCCAGGGAGCACGTTCGTTGGCAGCGATCGCACGGTGGTGCATGCGCCACCGACTCCTCACCGTCCTGATCTGGCTGCTGGCCCTGGGGGGGACCGCGGCGGCCGCGGGGAGCGCCGGAGCCGCGTTCTCCAACGACTACGAGGTCCCCGGCACCGAGTCCGGCAAGGCGCACGACCTGCTGCGCGCGGGCTTCCCCGGCCAGGGCGGCGACACCGGCACCATCGTGTGGCGGACCCCGGAGCAGCAGACGGCCAGGACCCCCGGCGTCGAGCAGCGGATGACCCGCGCGCTCGACGCCGTCGCCGCGCTGCCCGGCGTCGGCTCGGTCGCCGGCCCCTACGGCCCGGGCCCCGACAGCGCCGCCCGGATCAGCGCCGACGGCCGCACCGCCTACGCGGTGGTCACGTTCGACCGCCCGGCCGACGCCGTCCCCAAGTCCCAGGCGAAGGCCGTCGTCGATGCCGCGAAGAACCCGGCCACCGAGAGCGGCGGCCTCCGGGTCGAACTCGGCGGCCGCGCCGTCGCCCTGACCGAAGCCCCCACCGCCCACCTCGCCGAGGTCATCGGCGTCGCCGTCGCCGCCGTCGTCCTCTTCCTGGCCTTCGGCTCGCTCGCGGCGAGCCTGCTGCCCATCGCGACCGCCCTGGTCAGCGTGGGCACCGCGTATTTCGGCATCACCCTGCTCGGCCACGCGATGCCCGTCGCCGACTTCGCCCCGATGCTCGGCACCCTCGTCGGACTCGGCGTCGGCATCGACTACGCGCTGTTCATCGTCACCCGGCACCGCAAGGGCCTGGGCCGGGGGCTCGCGGTCGAGGAGGCCGCGGAGAACGCCGTCGCCACCACCGGCCGGGCCGTCGTCTTCGCCGGGGCCACCGTCTGCATCGCGCTGCTCGGCATGCTGGTGCTGCGCCTGGAGTTCCTGGACGGCGTCGCGGTGGCCGCCTCCCTGACGGTGCTGCTGACGGTCGCCGCCTCGGTCACGCTGCTCCCGGCCCTCCTGTCGGCCATCGGCATGCGGGCCCTCTCGCGCCGTGAACGCCGCAGGCTCGCCGCCGAGGGTCCGCGGCCCGAGCACACCACCGGCTTCGCCGCCCGCTGGTCCGCGTTCGTCGAACGCCACCCCAAACTGCTGGGCGTCATCGCCACCGCGGTCATGCTCGTACTGGCGCTGCCCACGGCCTCCCTCCACCTTGGCACTTCCGACCAGGGCAGCAACCCGGCCGCCTCCACCACCCGCCAGGCCTACGACCTGCTGGCGGAAGGGTTCGGGCCCGGCACGAACGGCCCGCTCACCGTGGTGGCGCGGCTGCACGGCGCGGGCGACCGGCTCGCCGTGGACCGGCTGGCCGACGCGCTCCGCACGACCGGGGGAGTCGCCGCCACCGGTCCCGCGGTCCTCAACCGCGGCGGGGACACCGCCGTCCTCACCGTCGTACCCGACACCGCCCCCCAGTCCCGGGCCACGAGCGAGCTCGTCGACAGGCTCCGCGAGGACGTCATCCCGCGCGCCGTACGCGACAACTCCATGGAGGTCCACGTCGGCGGGGTGACGGCCGGCCACGACGACTTCGCCGAGGTCATCGTCGGCAAGCTGCCCCTCTTCGTGGCGGTGGTCGTCGCCCTGGGCTGCGTGCTCCTGCTGCTGGCCTTCCGGTCCGTCGGCATCCCGGTCAAGGCCGCGGCCATGAACGTCGCCGCCGTGGCCTCCTCCTTCGGCGTCGTCGTGGCGATCTTCCAATGGGGCTGGGGCAGCGAACCGATGGGCCTGGGAGGCGCCGGGCCCATCGAACCCTTCCTGCCCGTGATCATGGTGTCCGTGCTGTTCGGCCTGTCGATGGACTACCAGGTCTTCCTCGTCAGCCGGATGTACGAGGAGTGGCTGGAGACCGGCGACAACCGGCGGGCCGTCCGCGTGGGCCTGGCCGAGACGAGCCGGGTCATCAACTCCGCCGCCGTCATCATGATCGCCGTGTTCCTGGCCTTCGTCCTCAGCGGCGACCGGATCATCGCGATGTTCGGCATCGCGCTCGCCGCGGCCGTGGCCCTCGACGCCTTCGTGCTGCGCACCCTGCTCGTCCCGGCGCTGATGCACCTGCTCGGTGGCGCCAACTGGTGGCTGCCCGCCTGGCTCGACCGGCGGCTGCCCCGCATCAGCATCGAGCCGCCCGACCGGAGCCCGCGTACGCCCCTTCCGGCGCAGCGGCCGGGCGAGGACAGCGCCGAGCCGGCCGGCCCCGTCCCCGTACCGCGCTGACAGCCCGCTCATCGGGCGCCGGCCGGCCCCCGCCGCGGCGGGGGCCGCCGCATTTCTCATCGGACTCTCAGACAGGCCGCCTACGGTGCCCCGCATGGACACCACGAAGCCCCCCGCCGCCAACGCCGCCGAGGCGGACCCCACCCCGGTCGACCTCGAGAAGGCCGAGACCCCCCAGCCCGCCGCGGCCGAGGCCGACGCCGTGCTCGCCGACGGGGACCTCGACGAGGACCCGTTCGGCGAGGACCCGGCCGAGGAGGACCGGCCCGGCCACGTCGGCTCCGCCGCCGCCGCGATCGTCGCCGCGGGTCTGTCCGTCGTCGCCCTCAGCGGCAGCTGGGTCGCCGGCGTCGTGTCCGAGCGCAAGAGCATCACCGGCCGCCTCGACCTGTCCCAGGCCGCCGACGCCAACGCGCAGATCGCCGCCCAGTTCGTCGGCCCGTGGCACACCACCGCCCTGGTCAACGGCATCTTCTCCACCCTCGCCCTGATCATCGCCGTCTTCGTGCTGGCCCTGCCCGCCCTCTCCACCCCCCAGCGCACCCTCCCCGCCTGGGTCCGGTCCGTCTCCTGGGCGGGCGTCGCCCTGGGCGCCCTGGGCATCCTGCTCTTCGTCCTCATGTACTTCGACCTCCTCCTCGCCGTCCCCAAGGCCGCCGGCTAGGCACTGCCTTAGGGTTCCTGAGCCCGTCCGCGGGACCTGCGGCCCTGGACTAAGGCCCCCCGACCCCGGTAGATGCGGCATGCGCCCGATGTGCCGGTACCCCCTGGGACGCGAAGCTCGGAGCACACCGAACGAGGTGCCCGACCGACGCGACCAGGGAGTACGACATGTTCGAGTACGAGATGGCAGCCGCCCGCACCGCCGACCTCATCCGCGAGGCCGCCGCGTACCGCCTGGCCCAGGAGGCCAAGAAGGCGGGCCGCACCGCCTCCTCCCGGGGCCGGGAACCCGAAGGGTCGGTGAGAGGACACCGCGGCCGCTTCACCCGCGCCGCGTGATCCGCGCCGCGAGCCGCGTGAGCTGACGCGTGATGAGAGGCGCACGGATAACGAGTGCCGCCGGACAGGACGTCTGTGCGATGCTCGGCGACGTGGAGACCAGATCTGTCAGCCCGGTGTTCGTCGGCCGAGCCGATGAACTGGCCCTGCTCACCAACGCCCTGACGCGCGCCGCCGACCGGGAGCCGCAGGCGGTGCTCATCGGGGGAGAGGCCGGCGTCGGAAAGACCCGCCTCACCGAGGAGTTCCTCGGCGAAGCCGCCCGCCGCGGCGCCGTGGTCGCCGTCGGAGGCTGTGTGGAGATCGGGGCGGAGGGACTTCCCTTCGCCCCGTTTTCGACTGCCCTGCGCACCCTGCACCGGGAACTCCCCGAGGAACTCGCCGCCGCCGCCGCGGGCCAGGAAGGCGAGCTCGCCCGGATCCTCCCCGAACTCGGCGACACCCCGCGCGGCCCGCACGACGAGGAGAGCACCGCCCGGCTGTTCGAGCTGACGGCCCGGATGCTGGAGCGCCTCGCCGCCGAACGCCTCGTCGTCCTCGTCCTGGAAGACCTGCACTGGGCGGACACCTCCACCCGCCACCTGCTCTCCTACCTCTTCCGCACGCTCGCCGACGGCCGGCTCGTCGTCGTCGCCACCTACCGCGCGGACGACGTCCACCGCCGCCACCCGCTGCGCCCGCTCCTCGCCGAACTGGACCGGATGCGCACGGTCCAGCGCATCGAGCTGCCCCGCTTCAACCGCGCCGAGGTACGCCGCCAGCTCGCCGGCATCCTCGCCTCGCAGCCCGCCGAGGACTTCGTCGACACCGTCTTCGACCGCTCCGACGGCAACGCCTTCTTCGTCGAGGAACTCGTCGCCTCCCGGGCGAGCGGCTGCCGGGCCGGACTCACCGAATCCCTGCGCGACCTGCTCCTCGTCCGTGTCGAGGTCCTCCCCGACGAGGCCCAGCGCGTGGTGCGCATCGTCGCCGAAGGCGGCTCCGCCGTCGAGTACCCGCTGCTGCGCGCCGTCGCCGGACTGGGCGAGGACGAGCTGATCGACGCCCTGCGGGCCGCCGTCGGCGCCAACATCCTGCTCGCCACCACCGACGGCGACGGCTACCGCTTCCGCCACTCGCTGGTCCGCGAGGCCGTGAGCGACGACCTGCTGCCCGGCGAGCGCTCCCGCCTCAACCGCCACTACGCCAAGGCGCTGCAGGCCGACGATTCCCTGATCCGCGCCGAGGAGCGGGTCATCAGGCTGGCCGACCACTGGTACCGGGCGAACGAGCCGGCCGAAGCGCTGCCCGCCGTCCTGGCCGCCTCCGTCGCCGCCCGGCGCCGGCACGCCTACTCCGAGCAGCTCCGCCTCCTGGAGCGCGCCATGGACCTGTGGGACAGCGCCCCGGAGGAGGTCCGCGAGGCGCTGCGCCCGGCGGACGACACCGACGTGTACCCGCCGTGCGGATGCGAGCCCGCCACCACGCCCCTGCAACGGCTCGACCTGCTGGCCGAGGCGACCGTCGCCGCCCGCTACGGCGGGGAGCGGGAACGCGCCCTGAAGATCACCAAGACGGCGCTGAGGACGCTGGAGGACGGCCACGACCCCCTGCGGGCCGCGTGGTTCTGGACCGAACGCTCCCGGCTGGTCGCGGGCCTCGGCCGCAGCGACGGCTGGGAGGAGATCGCCAAGGCCCAGGAGCTCGTCCGGGGGCTGCCCCCGTCCCAGGTGCACGCCGAGGTCCTCGTCCGGGCCGCGGGCTGGGGCATGCTCCACAACCCCGGCCCCGGCAACCTCGAGGCCGCCCGGCGCGCCGTCGCCTACGCGCGGATGGTCGGCGCCGAGGAAGTGGAGCTGAACGCCCGGATCACGGTCGGCTGCCTCCTCACCGAGAGCGGCACCGGCGACGCTGGGCTCGCCGAACTGCGCGCGGTCAAGGACCGGGCCACCGAACTCGGGCTCACGATGCTCGCGGGACGTGCGCATATCAACCTCACCTCTCAACTGGAAAGCCTGGGACGGTCACGGGAAGCGGTGGAGCTGGCCGAAGAGGGGGCGGAACTCGTCGGCAGGTCACGCCTGTTCGACACCGAGGCATGGGTGCGGGGCAACATGGCCGAGAGCCTGTACAGCCTCGGCCGCTGGGACGAGGCCACCGCCGCGGCCCGGCGCACCCTGCTCGTCGGGCAGAGTGCGGCCCCGCGCGGATCCGCCTCCGCACGGCTGGCCTACCTCGCCCTGGCCCGGGGCGAACTGGCGGAGGCGGCCCAGCAGCTCGCCGCCGCCCACGGCCACTTCGGAACCCACGACACCCAGCCCCAGCACCGGATACCGCTCTACCGCCTCGCCGTCGGGATCGCGGCGGGCGAGGGCCGGATCGCCGACGTCCGCTCCGAGACGGCCGCCGCGATCGAGTACGGCTTCCCCCTCGGGCAGCACCGGTACGGCTGGCCCCTGCTCCTGGCGGCCGCGACCGCCGAGGCGGACTCCCGGGGCCTGCCCGCCGCCGACACCGGCCGCGCCGCCGCCCTGGACGTCCTGCGCAGCGCCGCCCGCGCGCTCCCCACCCCCGCCCCGCTGTGGGCCGCCCACGCCGAGTACCTGCGCGCGGAGCTGCTGCGGGCGCAGGAGCGGGACACCGTCGCCGACTGGACCGCGGTGGAAGCGGCCGTCCGTCCGCTGGAGCGCCCCTACCTGCTGGCCCGGGCCCGCCACCGGCTCGCCGAGGCCCTGCTGGCGGCCGGCGGCTGCCGCGACTCGGCCGCCGCCCTGCTCCGCAACGCCCACGCCGTCGCCGACCGGCTCGGCTCGCGCCGGCTGCGCGAGGACCTGGCCCTGCTCGCCCGGCGCGCCCGGCTCCCGCTGATCCCCGCCGCCGCCACGCCCCCCGCCCCGCCCGGACCGGAGGCCGACCCGGTGGAGGCACTCGGCCTGACCAGCCGCGAGCGCGACGTCCTGCGCCTGGTGGCCGCCGGCAGAACCAACCGCAAGATCGCCGAGGAGCTCTTCATCTCCCCGAAGACCGCGAGCGTCCACGTCTCGAACATCCTGGCCAAGCTGGGTGTCGCGGGCCGGGGCGAGGCGGCCGCCCTCGCCCACCGGCTGCGGCTCTTCGCTCCCCGCGGGCCGGTCAGCCCCCGGCCGGAGGCTGCTGCCCGAGGCGTATGAGCACCCGGCCCGAGTCCAGGTCTATCGGCCCCCGTCCCCGGTCCCCGTCATTGACGTCGATCCGGGACAGCTCCAGCCGCTTCTTCTCCTCGTCCGTGTGCTTGCGTCCCGGGTTGAAGAGCTCCTCGATCATGTTGAACACCGCGTCCACCACACCTTTCGCCCCCACGAGGGGCCCATGCCGGTCACCGCACCGTCAGTGTCAGGATCCTGTCGTCGCCCGCTTCCGGCGACCCGCGCCCGTCCGTCTCGCTCGTGACCAGCAGCAGGCGGTCCCCGCCCAGCGGCACCACCGTGCGCAGCCGGCCGTACCTGCCCTCCAGGAAGGCCTCGGGCTCGGCCACCGGCTCCGCCCCGGCCAGCGGGATCCGCCACAACCGGTTCCCCTTGAGCCCCGCCATCCACACGGACCCCTCGGCCCAGGCGATTCCGCTGGGTGAGGCGTCATCCGTCTTCCACACTGCCACCGGGTCCCGCAGGCCCGGTCTGCCGGCCTTCCCCTCGGCCTGCGGCCATCCGTAGTTCGCGCCGGGCTCGATCAGGTTGAGCTCGTCCCAGGCCTTCTGGCCGAACTCGGCCGCCCAGAGCCGTTTGTCCTTGTCCCACGTGAGCCCCTGGACGTTGCGGTGCCCATAGGAGTAGACGACCGAGTCCGGCTCGGGATTGCCGTGCACCGGTTCGCCGTCCGGGGTCATCCGCAGGATCTTGCCGCCCAGCGACTTCCTGTCCTGCGCGAGCCCGGTCTCCCCGGTCTCGCCCGTCCCCGCGTAGAGCATCTTGTCCGGGCCGAAGGCGATCCTGCCGCCGTTGTGGACGAGCCCCTTGGGGATCGACCGGAGCACTGTGTCCGGAGCGCCCAGCTGCTGCCCGGCCGGCCGCTGCTCGTCATAGCGCATCCGGGCGATGCGGTTGTCGGACTCCGTCGTGAAGTACGCGTACACCAGCCGGTCCGAGGCGAAGGAGGGCGACAGGGCGAGACCCAGCAGCCCGCCCTCCCCGCCCGGGGCCACCCCCGGGACCTCGCCGATGGCGGTGACCGCGCCCGAGCCCACCGCGACCCTGCTGATCGTCCCCTTGTCCCGCGAGGCCACCAGCAGGTCGCCGCCCGGCAGCGGAGCGACTCCCCACGGGGACTCCAGGCCCTTGGCGACCTCGCCCGTCACCGTCACCGCGCCCTTCGCCGGCGGAGCCGATGCCTCCGCCGAAGCGGACGCACCCCCCGACGGCCCCGGCGACCCGGTGCCCGCCGCCGGACCCGGTGGAGAGCCGCCCCGCCCGCTTCCCGGCCCGCCCGGCGGGGAACACCCCGCCGCCAGCAGCGCGCCGCACCCGGCCAGCGCCACCGCCGCCAGAGCGCCCCGGCGTCGCGGGACCCCCGCGCCGTACCCCGCCTGCCGCCCGCGCCCGCCTGCATACCGCATGGCCCTGCTCCCTTCCGGTCGTCCGGTCCTGCCCTTCCACCAGACTCAACCGCCGCGACGGTTCCCGAAGTTCCACCCCTCGTACACCCGATCGAGTGGTTGTGGCCGCGGCTCCCGTCAGTCCCAGGCTCCCACCGCGACCGGCAGGGCCGCGATCTCCGCCAGGTCCCCGGCCGTGAGCCGCACCTGCGCCGCCCCCGCGTTCTCCGCCGCCCACCGCGCCCGGTCGGCCCCCGGCACCGGCACCACCTGCGGCCCCTGCGCCAGCACCCACGCCAGCGCCACCTGCGCCGCCGTGACACCCTCCCCGTGCCGCCCGGCCACCCGCCGCAGCCCCGCCACCAGTGCCTGGTTCGAAGCCATCGCGTGCGCCGTGAACCGCGGATGCCGGGCCCGCACGTCCTGCGACTCGAAGCCCTCACCCGGTGTGAGCGTCCCGGTCAGGAACCCGCTGCCCAGCGGCATCGCGGCCAGGACCCCCACACCGCGCGCCGCACACCACGGCAGCAGCTGCCACGCCGCCTCCGGCGACCAGACCGACAGCTCCGCCTGGACCGCGCTCACCGGGAACACCTGCTGCGCCCGCTCCAGGAGCCGCAGCGTCGCCCCGTACGCCCGGTCCCCCCGCCGCCCCGCCCCCGGCCCGGCCCCGGCGCCCAGCGTGCAGAACCCCAGCGCCCGCACCTTGCCCGCGCCCACCAGCTCCGCCATCGCACCCCAGGTCTCCTCCAGCGGCACGTCCGGGTCCACCCGGTGCAGCTGGTAGAGGTCTATGACGTCGGTCCGCAGCCGCCGCAGCGAGGCGTCGCAGGCCCGGCGCAGATAGCCCGGCCGACCGTCGGCCACCACGTGCCGGTCCCCCGCCCGCAGTCCCACCTTGGCCGAGACGAAGGCCTCCGACCGCCGCTGCGCCAGCACCCGCCCCAGCAGCAGCTCGTTGGTGAACGGCCCGTACACATCGGCCGTGTCCAGCAGGTTCGAGCCCAGGTCCAGCGCCGTGTGCACCGCGGCCAGGGACTCCTGCCCCCGCCGCCGCGAGGGCGCGTACGCCCAACTCATCGGCATACAGCCGAGCCCGACGGCGCCCACCGTCAGCGCCCCCGCCCCGATCGACCTGCGCTCCACCCGTGGATCCCCCTCCCGGTCCGCCGCCACCCCGGCCGACGGCCTGCACCGAACGCCTGGCATAGCCTCCTGATCATGACTGTAAAGACCTCCGACGTCTGGCTCCCGTTCCCCGCCGAGGAGATCCACGGCCTGCCCGACACCTTCACGTACCGCCACTGGGACGGGGAGGACGCCTTCCCGGCGGATCCCGCGGCCTGCGTCTTCTACGTCGCCCCGTACATGAAGTCCCCGGCGGTCACCGTCCGCCCGCTGGCCGCCATGCCCGCCGTCCGGGTCGTCCAGACCCTCACCGCCGGCACGGACCACCTCCTCGGGGGACTCGGCGCCCTGCGTCCCGGCGTGCGCCTGTGCAACGCGGCCGGCGTGCACACCGCGAGCACCGCCGAACTCGCCCTCACCCTGACCCTTGCCTCCCTGCGCGGCATCCCCGGCATGGTCCGCGGCCAGGACCGCGAGGAATGGCGGTTCGGGGTCTACGACGCCCTCGCCGACAAGTCCGTACTGATCATCGGCTACGGAGCGATCGGTGCGGCCGTCGAGGACCGGCTCCTGCCCTTCGAATGCGGGCGGATCACCCGTGTCGCACGCTCCGCGCGCACCGCACCGCACGGACCCGTCCACGCCCTGGCCGATCTGCCCGAACTCCTGCCCGGCGCCGACGTGGTGATCCTCACGACCCCGCTCACCGACACCACGCGGGGACTGGCCCGAGCCGAGTTCCTGGGCCGGATGAAGGACGGTGCCCTGCTGGTGAACGTCGCGCGCGGGCCCGTCGTCGACACCCGGTCCCTGCTGGCCGAGACCGAGTCGGGCCGGCTGCGCGCGGCGCTCGACGTCACCGACCCGGAACCGCTGCCCGCCGGCCACCCCCTGTGGCACGCCCCGAACGTCCTGATCACGCCCCATGTCGGCGGCAGCAGCACGGCCTTCGAGCCGAGGGCCAAGCGCATGCTGGCGCGCCAGCTCACCCGCTTCGCCGCCGGGGAGCCGGTCGAGCACACGGTGCTGGTCACGACCTGACCCGCGCGCACGCTCCGCTGTCACCCGGATGCACGCGGTGGGACCAACTCCCCACGTGGTAACGGAGCGTAGAGGAACTATGTCGCTGAGTGACGAAAGTGGTGTATCGTCCGGAAGCAGGGGCCGCGCCGCGTATCTCGGGCGCTGGGGAGTGATCGGACACTTGGGGGGCGACGGGCGATGCACGGCCGATGGGCGAAGGATCCGACGTGGCAGAGCCGCCGGAGGCGACGTTGCCGGGAATGCGCTGCTCCGCAACAAGCGGGCGAGGGGTACCGGTGAGCGCTCCGGGGGCGGCGCTGCTGAACCGCCCGTCGCTCTCGGGCGGTGGCAGGTGCCTGGCCGCGCAACTGCTCCTCGCGGTGGTCTGCGGGGGATACGCGGTCGGCGCCGCCCTCAACTGGGGTTCGGAGGAACTCGCCGAGATCATGGGGGACTTCGGGCTCAGCGCGGCCGGCCTACTGGCCGCGGTCTCCTGCTACTCCTACGCGCGGGCGATCGACAGCCGCGAGCGTCCCGCCTGGCTGCTCTTCGCGTTCTCGTCCCTCATGGGCGCCACCGGCAACGCGGTCTGGGGCTGGTACGAGGTGATCCTCGGGCAGGACGTGCCCAAACCCTCGCTGGCCGACTTCGCCTTCCTGTGCTTCGCCCCGCCGGCCATCGTCGGCCTGCTCGTCCTCGCCAAGCGGCCCGTGAACCGGGCCGGCTGGGTCTGCCTCGGGCTCGACTCCTGGCTCATCGGCGGTTCCCTGCTCACCCTCTCCTGGAGCCTCGCGCTGGCCCACGCGGCGCGGACCGCCCAGTCCGGCGCCCCCGGCAGCGTCCCGCGCGCCGCTCTCTCCCTCGCCTATCCGCTGCTGGACATCGCACTGGTCTCAATGGTCCTGGTCCTGCACTTCCGGCGGTCCGAGACCAACCGCTCCGCCGTCAACACCGCCATCGCCGCGCTCGCCCTGACCGTGCTCAGCGACGCCCTGTTCACCTCGCCGCTGCTGAGCGCGGAGTACCAGTCCGGCCAGCTGCTCGACGCCGGCTGGTTCGCGGGCTCGCTGCTCCTCGCGTACGCGCCCTGGGGCGCCCGGCGCCTGCCGCCCGTGCCGCAGCCCGTCGGCCCGCGGCGGATCGAGAGGCCGCACAACCGCCCCATCACCGGGTCGCTGCCCGCCCTCACCCCCTACCTCGCGGCCGCCGTGTGCACGCTCGGGATCCTCTACAACGTCGTCGACGGCCGGAAGGTCGACCGCGTGGTCGTCTTCACCGGCTGCACCGTCGTACTGGCCCTCGTGATCCGCCAGGGCATCATGCTCATCGACAACATCGCGCTGACCCAGGAGCTGGCCCAGAAGGAGAACCACTTCCGCTCCCTGGTCCAGGGTTCCAGCGACGTCATCATGATCGCGGCGCCCACCGGGACGCTGCGCTACGTCAGCCCCGCCGCCGCCGGGGTCTACGGCCGCGAGGCCGAGGAACTGATCGGCACCGAGCTCGCGACCCTGATCCACCCCGACGACCTCGGCCGGGTGGTCCACGAGGTGCGCCGCTTCCTGGCCGCCCCGCCGGCCGAGGAGCCCACCACCCGCATCGAGTGCCGCTTCAAGTCGGGGGGCGGCGAGTGGCTCAACGTGGAGTCCACCGTCAACCGCCACCAGGGCGGCCTGATCCTCAACAGCCGGGACGTCACCGAGCGGGTCCGGCTCCAGGCGCAGCTCCAGCACAGCGCCGAGCACGATCCGCTGACCGACCTGCCCAACCGGGCCCTGTTCACCCGCCGCGTCCGCCAGGCCCTGACCGGCCGGCGGGCCGGCGACCACAGCTCCGCCGTGCTCTTCATCGACCTCGACGGCTTCAAGGCGGTCAACGACACGATCGGCCACCAGGCCGGGGACGAGCTGCTCGTCGAGGCCGCCCGCAGGCTCCAGGACTCGGTCCGGGCCGGGGACACCGCCGCGCGCCTCGGCGGGGACGAGTTCGCCGCCCTGATCCTCGGCGACGGCAGCCGCGACCGCCGCGCCCGCGAGTGCCAGGTGCACGAGATCGCCGACCGGCTGCGCACCACGCTCTCCCAGCCGTACCGCATCGCGGGCAGTGAGGTCCGGGTCGCCGCCAGCATCGGCGTGGCCTTCGCCGATCCCGGCATCACCCCTTCGGCCCTGATGCGCAACGCGGACCTCGCGATGTACCGGGCCAAGGCCGCCGGCAAGGACCGCGTCGAGTTGTACGCCCCGCAGATGCAGGCCGAGGTGGTGCGCAAGGCCGAGCTGGCGGGGCGGCTGCGGACGGCGCTGCACGAGGGCGAGTTCGCCCTGCTGCACCAGCCCGTGGTCTCGCTGGCCACCGGTGAGGTCTCCGCCGTGGCGGCGCAGGCGCGCTGGCGTTCGGCCCAGGGCATCCTCTTCACCCCGGCGGAGTTCCTCCGGGTGGCCGAGTACAGCGAGGGCGCCGTCGTGGGCGCGGACGCCCCGCCCGCCGTCGCCGCCGGGACCGCCGCCCGCGGCGCCGAGCTCGGGCGCTGGCTGCTGGATCAGGCCGTGGAACAGGCCGCCGACCGGTACCGGGCCGGCCACGACGTGCCGGTGGCCGTCCGGATGACCGCGCAGCGGCTGCTCGACCGCGCCGTGCCCCTGGGCTCCGTGGAGGCGCTGCTGACGCGGCACGGGCTGCCCTCCGGCGCCCTGGTGCTGGAGCTGGCCGTATCCGACCCCAGAGTCCCCTTCGACGAGCTGGAGCGCCGCCTGATGGGCCTGCACCGGCTCGGGGTGGGGATCGCCCTGGACGGCTTCGGCAGCGGCTACGCGGCCATCAGCGCGCTGCGGCGCCTCCCGGTGGACGTGCTGAAGCTGGACCGCGGACTGGTGGAGGGCGTCGAGGAGTCAGCCCGCCTCCACAAGATCACCGCAGGTCTGTTGCGGATCGCAAACGACCTGGGCATGCAGTCGGTGGCCGATGGGGTGGACCTGCCCGAGCAGGTCGCCGCGCTACGCGCCATGGGGTGCACCCACGGCCAAGGGCTGGCCTTCTCCGGGCCGCTCGACGAATACAGGCTGCGGCGTGCGCTCGTGCGCGGTACGTTCCCAGTACCGGGCGGGGCGGTGCAGCCGGCCCTGGCCGGTGGTTCGCCCGGGGGTTCGATGGCCATCCACAGAGGCTCACATAATGAGACGCCCGTCCCACCTACTTGACATCACCCTCCCGCCGGAGGGAGGGTCAGTGCCATGCGCACCCGAATTCTCGTACTTGGAAAGCGCGTCGGCTGAAGCCGGGACCAGCATGTCCCCGCTCAACGCACCCGACGCGCTCCCCTCGCTTGCCTCCTGGCACGAGGGGTTTTTTGTTGCACTGGCACAGAGCCGAATCCGCGTACAACCCTCAGCTTCGAGAAGAGAATGCCGATGACCGAGCAGGCCACCGGGGCCCACCATCCGCAGCCGCGGCCCCGTTCCGGCGGACCGCAGTCCGTCGCAGTTGAGCACGTCACGGGTGCGCAGTCCCTCATCCGCTCTCTCGAAGAGGTGGGGTGCGACACCGTCTTCGGGATCCCGGGCGGCGCCATCCTCCCCGCGTACGACCCGATGATGGACTCCAAGAAGGTCCGTCACATCCTGGTCCGCCACGAGCAGGGGGCCGGCCACGCCGCCACCGGCTACGCGCAGGCCACCGGCAAGGTCGGCGTGTGCATGGCCACCTCCGGCCCGGGTGCCACGAACCTGGTCACCCCGATCGCCGACGCGCACATGGACTCCGTGCCGCTCGTCGCCATCACCGGCCAGGTCTCCTCCAAGGCGATCGGCACCGACGCCTTCCAGGAGGCGGACATCGTCGGCATCACCATGCCGATCACCAAGCACAACTTCCTGGTCACCAGGGCCGAGGACATCCCGCGGACGATCGCGGAGGCCTTCCACATCGCCTCCACCGGCCGCCCGGGCCCGGTCCTGGTCGACATCGCCAAGGACGCCCTGCAGGCGAAGACCACCTTCACCTGGCCGCCCGCCCAGGACCTCCCCGGTTACCGGCCGGTCACCAAGCCGCACGCCAAGCAGATCCGCGAGGCGGCCAAACTGATCTGCCAGGCCAAGCGCCCGGTCCTGTACGTCGGCGGCGGCGTCATGAAGTCCGGCGCGACCGCCGAGCTGAAGGTCCTCGCCGAGCTGACCGGGGTCCCGGTCACCACCACGCTGATGGCGCTCGGCTCCTTCCCCGACAGCCACCCGCTGCACGTCGGCATGCCCGGCATGCACGGCGCGGTCACGGCCGTCACCGCGCTGCAGAAGTCGGACCTGCTGATCGCGCTCGGGACCCGCTTCGACGACCGCGTCACCGGCAAGCTCGACAGCTTCGCCCCGTACGCCAAGATCATCCACGCGGACATCGACCCGGCCGAGATCGGCAAGAACCGCGCGGTCGACGTTCCGATCGTCGGCGACGCCCGCGAGGTCATCGCCGACCTGATCCAGGCCGTCCAGGCCGAGCACACCGAGGGCAACGCCGGGGACTACAGCGCCTGGTGGCGCGACCTCAGCCGCTGGCGCGAGACCTACCCGCTGGGCTACGACCTGCCGGAGGACGGCAGCCTCTCGCCGCAGCAGGTCATCGAGCGGATCGGCGCGCTGGCGCCCAAGGGCACGGTCTTCGCGGCCGGTGTCGGCCAGCACCAGATGTGGGCCTCGCACTTCGTCAAGTACGAGGAGCCCCGCACCTGGCTGAACTCCGGCGGCGCCGGAACCATGGGATATGCGGTCCCGGCCGCGATGGGTGCCAAGGTCGGCATGCCCGAGCGCGCGGTCTGGGCGATCGACGGCGACGGCTGCTTCCAGATGACCAATCAGGAACTGGTCACCTGCGCGCTGAACAACATCCCGATCAAGGTCGCGATCATCAACAACGGCGCACTCGGCATGGTCCGCCAGTGGCAGACCCTGTTCTACAACCAGCGGTATTCCAACACCGTCCTGCACGCGGACGACACCGGCCACGACACCGTCGGCTCCCAGCTCGGCGAGTCCGCCGCACCCCGCAAGGGCACCCGCGTCCCGGACTTCGTCAAGCTGTCCGAGGCCATGGGCTGCGTCGCCCTGCGCTGCGAGGACCCGGCCGATCTCGACAAGGTCATCGCCGAGGCCAATGCGATCAACGACCGTACGGTGGTCATCGACTTCATCGTCCACGAGGACGCCATGGTCTGGCCGATGGTCGCCGCCGGCACCTCCAACGACGAGGTCATGGCAGCCCGGGGCGTCCGTCCCGACTTCGGCGACAACGAAGACGACTGAGCCGAGAGAGCCGAGAGAGAGAACGCCTCACATGTCCAAGCACACGCTCTCCGTCCTGGTCGAGAACACGCCCGGCATCCTGGCCCGGATCGCCGCGCTGTTCTCCCGCCGCGGGTTCAACATCGACTCCCTCGCGGTCGGTGTCACCGAGCACCCCGACATCTCCCGCATCACGATCGTCGTGAACGTCGAGGACCTTCCGCTGGAGCAGGTGACCAAGCAGCTCAACAAGCTGGTCAACGTGCTCAAGATCGTCGAGCTGGAGCCGCACAACGCGATCGAGCGCGAACTCGTCCTGGTGAAGGTCCGGGCCGACAACGAGACCCGCTCGCAGATCGTCGAGATCGTCCAGCTGTTCCGCGCCAAGACCGTCGACGTCTCCCCGGAGGCCGTCACCATCGAGGCCACCGGCGGTACCGACAAGCTCGGCGCCATGCTCAAGATGCTGGAGCCCTTCGGCATCAAGGAGCTCGTGCAGTCCGGCACCATCGCCATAGGGCGCGGCGGACGGTCCATCACGGACCGCAGCCTGCGCGCGCTCGACCGCAGCGCCTGACGTTCGCATCGCGAGACCCAGAAACCCGCCTTCCGTTCCCCGCCGTACGGTGGGAGCAACACCAGCGCACCAAGGAGATATCCCAGTGGCCGAGCTGTTCTACGAGAACGACGCCGACCTGTCCATCATCCAGGGCCGCAAGGTCGCGGTCATCGGTTACGGCAGCCAGGGCCACGCCCACGCGCTGTCGCTCCGTGACTCCGGCGTCGACGTCGTCGTCGGCCTGAAGGAGGGCTCGAAGTCCAAGGCCAAGGCCGAGGAGCAGGGCCTGAAGGTCCTCCCGGTGGCCGAGGCCGCCGCGTGGGCGAACGTCATCATGATCCTCACCCCGGACCCGCTGCAGGCCGAGATCTACGAGGAGTCCATCAAGGACCACCTCCAGGAGGGTGACGCGCTCTTCTTCGGCCACGGCTTCAACGTCCGCTACGGCTTCATCAAGCCCCCGGCCAACGTGGACGTCGCCCTGGTCGCCCCGAAGGGCCCGGGCCACCTGGTCCGCCGCCAGTACGAGGAGGGCCGCGGCGTCCCGTGCATCGCGGCCGTCGAGCAGGACCACTCGGGCAACGCCTTCGCCCTCGCGCTCTCCTACGCGGCCGGCATCGGCGGCACCCGCGCCGGCGTCATCAAGACCACCTTCACCGAGGAGACCGAAACCGACCTGTTCGGTGAGCAGGCCGTCCTCTGCGGTGGCGCCTCCGCCCTGGTCAAGGCCGGTTTCGAGACCCTGACCGAGGCCGGCTACCAGCCGGAGATCGCGTACTTCGAGTGCCTGCACGAGCTGAAGCTCATCGTGGACCTTATGTACGAGGGCGGCCTGGAGAAGATGCGCTGGTCGGTCTCCGAGACCGCCGAGTGGGGCGACTACATCACCGGCCCGCGGATCATCACCGACGCCACCAAGGCGGAGATGAAGAAGGTCCTCGCCGAGATCCAGGACGGCGAGTTCGCCAACACCTGGATGGCCGAGTACAAGGCCGGCCTGCCGAAGTACAACGAGTACAAGAAGGCCGACGAGGAGCACCTGCTCGAGACCACCGGCAAGAAGCTGCGCAAGCTGATGAGCTGGGTCGACAGCAGCGAGAGCTGATCGGGTGCGCGGCGGGGCCGGGACGGTGTTCCGGCCCCGCCGCACACGGCCGCCACGGCCGGGAGATCACCCGGCTTGTCCAAGGCGGCCAACCACGGACGGGTGATCCTTCCGTACAGGCGGAAATCCGGACCCCCGCCGCCACTACACTGCTCAACACATACGCGTCAGGCCCACAGTGTCGTGCGTCTTCCACGCGGCTACCCCTCCACCGCCTGCGGCCGTCGGGACGGCCGTCCGCACTGGATCTGTGAGGACCACGTGAGCTCGAAACCTGTCGTACTCATCGCCGAAGAGCTGTCGCCCGCCACCGTGGAGGCGCTCGGCCCGGACTTCGAGATCCGCCACTGCAACGGCGCCGACCGCGCCGAGCTGCTGCCCGCGATCGTCGACGTCGACGCGATCCTCGTCCGCTCCGCGACCAAGGTCGACGCCGAGGCCATCGCCGCCGCCAAGAAGCTGCGGGTCGTCGCCCGCGCCGGCGTCGGGCTGGACAACGTCGACGTGTCCGCCGCCACCAAGGCCGGCGTGATGGTCGTCAACGCGCCGACCTCCAACATCGTGACCGCCGCCGAGCTCGCCTGCGGCCTGCTCGTCGCCACCGCCCGCAACATCCCGCAGGCCAACACCGCGCTGAAGAACGGTGAGTGGAAGCGGAACAAGTACACGGGCGTCGAGCTCAGCGAGAAGACCCTCGGCGTCGTCGGCCTCGGCCGCATCGGCGTCCTGGTCGCGCAGCGGATGTCGGCGTTCGGCATGAAGATCGTCGCGTACGACCCGTACGTCCAGCCCGCGCGCGCCGCCCAGATGGGCGTCAAGATGCTGACGCTGGACGAGCTCCTCGAGGTCGCCGACTTCATCACCGTGCACCTGCCGAAGACCCCCGAGACCCTCGGTCTCATCGGCAACGAGGCGCTGCACAAGGTGAAGCCGTCCGTCCGCATCGTCAACGCCGCCCGCGGCGGGATCGTGGACGAGGCCGCGCTGTACTCGGCCATCAAGGAGGGCCGGGTCGCCGGCGCGGGCCTCGACGTGTACGCCAAGGAGCCCTGCACGGACTCCCCGCTGTTCGAGCTCGACCAGGTCGTCTGCACCCCGCACCTCGGGGCCTCCACGGACGAGGCCCAGGAGAAGGCCGGCGTCTCCGTCGCCAAGTCGGTGCGCCTCGCGCTCGCCGGGGAACTCGTGCCCGACGCGGTCAACGTCCAGGGCGGCGTCATCGCCGAGGACGTCCGCCCCGGCCTGCCGCTCGCCGAGAAGCTCGGCCGCATCTTCACCGCCCTCGCGGGCGAGGTCGCGGTCCGCCTCGACGTCGAGGTCTGCGGCGAGATCACCCAGCACGACGTGAAGGTGCTCGAACTCTCCGCGCTCAAGGGCGTCTTCGAGGACGTCGTCGACGAGACGGTCTCCTACGTCAACGCCCCACTGTTCGCGCAGGAGCGCGGTGTCGAGGTGCGCCTGACCACCAGCTCGGAGTCCCCGGACCACCGCAACGTGGTGACCGTGCGCGGCACCCTGTCGGACGGCTCGGAGGTCTCGGTCTCCGGTACGCTCGCGGGCCCGAAGCACCTGCAGAAGATCGTCGGCGTCGGCGAGTACGACGTGGACCTGGCGCTGGCCGACCACATGGTCGTGCTGCGCTACACCGACCGGCCGGGCGTGGTCGGCGCCGTCGGCCGCGTGCTCGGCGAGGGCGGTCTGAACATCGCCGGCATGCAGGTCGCCCGCGCGGAAGAGCACGGAGAGGCCCTCGCCGTGCTGACGGTCGACGCCGAGGTCCCGGCGAACGTCCTCGCGGACATCGCCGCCGAGATCGGCGCCGTCTCGGCGCGCACGGTCAGCCTCGGCTGACCGCGGCACCCGACAGGGAAGGGCCCGGGGCGATCCCCGGGCCCTTTCGCGTCGTACGGCGCTCCTTAACCTGTCAGGGGTGCGCGCCGCCGGTACCACCGGCGGCGGCGTGCCCGTGACGCACGTCTGGAACGCTCGTCTTGGACGCCTGTCCGTGACGGCCGTCTTGCTACGGTGCCCGGCATGGGACACCGGGAAGATCTGCTCGAGGGCGCGAAGAAGTGCCTGCTGGAGAAGGGTTTCGTGCGCACCACGGCGCGGGACGTCGTCAAGGCCTCGGGTGCGAACCTGGCCTCCATCGGCTACCACTACGGCTCGAAGGACGCGCTGCTGGCCCAGGCGTTCGTCGCCCTGATGGACGAGCTGGGCGAGGACTTCCAGGGCGGGACGGAGGGCGAGGGAGGCTCGCTGGAGCGGTTCCGCGCGGTCTGGCAGCGGTTCCTCGCGCACCGGGAGGAGGCCGGTCCGGTCTGGTCGGCGGGCCTGGAGGTCGCCCTGGCCCGCGACCGGATGCCCGAGCTGGCGCGCCTGCTCACCGCCTCGCAGGCCGAGGGGCGGCGCGGCCTGGTCGCGATGTTCACCGGGACCCCGGAGGAGGAGGTCACCGAACGGCAGGAGCGCACGCTCGGCACCTTCTACCAAGCGCTGCTGAACGGGCTGATGACGCAGTGGCTGTTCGACCCGGAGTCGGCGGCGAGCCCGGAGGAGTTGACCGAGGGCCTGCGGGCGGCGGCCGCGGCGGCCCTGGCGCGCCCGGAGCCCGCGGCCGAGCCGGAAGCGGAGCGTGCCGCCGATCCCCGATAGGCAGCGGCGCGGCCGCGCGGGCATCGGGAGAACCCCGGAGCCCGGCCCTGGGAAGCCCCCTCCGTCACGCCGACCGGCGGAAGGCGGCCTCACCGCAGGCGGGCCGCCTTGAGGGCCATGTGCAGCAGCAGCCGGTCCTCGCCCTCGTCCAGGTCCAGGCCGGTCAGCTGCTCCACCCGGCCCAGCCGGTAGTACAGCGTCTGCCGGTGGATGCCGAGCGCCGCCGCCGCGCGGCCCGCCTGCCCGGCGTGGTCCAGGAACACCTCGGCCGTACGGGCGAGTTCGCGGTGGGCCGGGCCGAGCAGCGCGCGGGTCGCCGGATCGTCCACCGGATCGGCGGCCAGCGCCGCCAGCAGCCGGTAGGGGCCGATCTCCGTCCACCGCGCGACGGGCCCCAGGCCGGGCTGCGCGGCGGCCGCCCGGGCCGCGGCGACGGCCTGGTCCCAGGCGGCGGGCAGGTCCGGCAGGGCCCGCACCGGGTCGGCGACCCCGGCGGTGGCCGCCCGCTGCCGCGGGTCCGCGGCGGCTGCCCGCGGCAGGAGCCGCTCCGCCGCCGTCAGGGCGGGAGCCAGCGCGTCGGCCGAGCGCAGCCTCAGCAGGACGGCCAGCGCGGGGGGACGGCCGCCCGGCGCCGTCCCGGCCTCCGGGCCGCCGGGGCCGCCCCGGCCGCCGGGCACGGTTTCGCCCGGCACCACGCAGAGCGCGGCGGCGCCCGGCACCGAGGCAGGCGCCTCCCCGGACCACGGCGTCACGCACACCGCCGCGTGCAGTCCCTCCGCGGCGGGGCCCAGCGCCACCCGCAGCGCGGCCACCGCCATGTCCTGCTGCCAGCCCCGCGCCGCCGTCAGCACCGCGGCGAACTCGCGCGACAGATCGGCCCCCGCCTTCGCCTCCTCGTCGAGCAGGACCCCGATGCGCTCGGCGACCTCCATGGCCGCGGCCAGCTCCGCCGGGCCCGGTCCTGGGCCCGGATCCTGGTCCAGCAGCCATACGTAGCCCTGCACGACGCCCCGGCGCCGCACCGGCAGGCAGATCCGCCCCCGGAAGACCCCCGCCTCGGGCGCCGCCGGGATGTGCACCGGACCGGTGGCGCGGGCGATGCCGAAGCCCTCGAACCAGGACCGGACCGCCGCCGTGGACTGCCGGGTCAGGATCGAGCGGGTGCGCACCGGGTCCATCGCCCCGTCGTCGTCGCTGTCGTGCGCACCGAAGGCGATCAACCGGAAGTCGCGGTTCTCCAAGGTCGCCGGCGCGCCCAGCAGCGCCGAGATCTCGTCCACCAGGTCCTGGTAATCGCCCTTCACCCGGTCATTCTCCCACCGCTGCCCGGTCTCCTCAGACAGATGTATGAGATCGCGGACACGGATGCGTGACAGCTGTCGATGGCAGAGGATCGAACCGGTCCTTAGGTTTCACGGTGGTTCCACTTGCGCTTTTCTTCCTGTCACCCGTTGGAGGTGCACCCGTGCTGGGTCCCGTGATCCTCGCCGCTTCGCGCAGCGCCGCAATGCGTCGTATCGTCTCCGCCGCTCCGGTGACCAAGCCCGTGGTGGACCGGTTCATCCCCGGTGAGACGGTCGACCAGGTGATCCCGATCGTCGAGCAGCTCACGCGCGGCGGCCTGGAGGTCACCCTCGACGTCGTCGGCGAGGACATCACCGAGGTGGCGCAGTCGTACGCCGCCCGTGACGCCTACCTCCAGCTGATCGAGCGCCTCGCGGGCCTCGGCCTCGGCGAGACCGTCGAGATGTCCGTCAAGCTGTCGATGTTCGGCCAGGCGCTGGAGGGCGGCCACGAGCTCGCCCTCGCCAACGTCCGCCCGGTCGTCGAGGCCGCCGCCGCCATCGGCACCACCGTGACGCTCGACGCCGAGGACCACACCACCCTCGACTCGATGTTCGCCATCCACGAGGAGCTGCGGAAGGACTTCCCGCAGACCGGCTGCGTCATCCAGGCGTACCTCTTCCGCACCGAGGCCGACGCACGCCGCCTGGCCGCCTCCGGCAGCCGCGTCCGGATCGTCAAGGGCGCCTACAAGGAGCCCGCCGAGGTCGCCTACCAGGACCGCGCCGAGATCGACAAGGCGTACGTCCGGATCATGCGGATCCTGATGGACGGCGAGGGCTACCCGATGATCGGGTCCCACGACCCGCGGCTCATCGCCATCGGGCAGGAGCTGGCGCGCCAGGCCGGGCGCAAACTGGACGAGTACGAGTTCCAGATGCTGTACGGCATCCGCAGCGAGGAGCACCTGCGGCTCGCCGCGGAGGGCCACCGGATGCGGGTGTACACCGCCTACGGGACGGACTGGTACGGCTACTTCATGCGCCGCCTCGCGGAGAAGCCGGCCAACCTGCTGTTCTTCCTCCGCTCGATGATCACCAAGAACTAGCCAAGAACTAGGTCAAGGAGTTACCAGCCCCATGGATGCTGTGACCCAGGTCCCCGCTCCGGTCAACGAGCCGGTCCACTCGTACGCCCCCGGCAGCCCGGAGCGCGCGCGGCTCGAAGCACAGCTCAAGCAGCTGTCCGAGAACCCGGTCGACCTCCCCATGACGATCAACGGCGTCAAGCGGATGGGCGGCGGCGAGCGCTTCGACGTGGTCCAGCCGCACGACCACAAGTCGGTGCTCGGCACCTACGCCAACGCCACGCAGGCCGACGCCCAGGAGGCGATCGACGCCGCCCTGGCCGCCGCCCCGGCCTGGCGCTCGATGTCCTTCGACGACCGCGCCGCGATCATCCTGCGCGCCGCCGAGCTGCTGTCCGGCCCCTGGCGCGAGAAGCTCGCCGCCTCGACCATGCTGGGCCAGTCCAAGACCGCCCAGCAGGCCGAGATCGACACCCCCTGCGAGCTCGTCGACTTCTGGCGCTTCAACGTCCACTTCGCCCGCCAGATCCTGGCCGAGCAGCCGGTCGCCAACTCCGCCGGTGTGTGGAACCGCAGCGACCACCGCCCGCTCGAGGGCTTCGTCTACGCGATCACCCCGTTCAACTTCACCGCCATCGCGGGCAACCTGCCGACCGCCCCCGCCCTGATGGGCAACGTGGTCCTGTGGAAGCCGTCCCCGACGCAGACGCACTCCGCGGTCCTGCTGATGGAGCTCCTGGAGGAGGCCGGCCTGCCCAAGGGCGTCATCAACCTGGTGACGGGCGACGGCATCGCCGTCTCCGAGGTGGCCCTGACCCACCCCGAGCTGGCCGGCATCCACTTCACCGGCTCGACCAAGACCTTCCAGTACCTGTGGAAGACGGTCGGGAACAACATCGAGAAGTACCGGTCCTACCCGCGCCTGGTCGGCGAGACCGGCGGCAAGGACTTCGTCGTCGCCCACCCGTCGGCGGACCGCGCCATCCTGAAGACCGCCCTGACCCGAGGCTCCTTCGAGTTCCAGGGCCAGAAGTGCTCGGCGTCCTCGCGCGCCTACATCCCGGCCTCGATCTGGAACGACGGCTTCAAGGAGTCCTTCGCGGCCGAGGTCGACGGCATCGCGATGGGCCCGGTCACCGACCTGACCAACTTCATCGGCGCCGTCATCGACGAGCGCTCCTTCGCGAAGAACAAGGCCGCGATCGACCGCGCCAAGGCCGACCCGACCTGCGAGATCGTCGCGGGCGGCACGTACGACGACTCGGAGGGCTACTTCGTCCGCCCGACCGTCATCGCGTGCACCGACCCGGAGAACGAGGTCTTCACGACCGAGTACTTCGGTCCGATCCTCGCCGTGCACGTCTACGAGGACGACGAGTACGACGCGATGCTGGCGCAGATGGAGTCCGTCTCGGCGTACGCCCTGACCGGCTCGATCATCGCGGCGGACCGCTACGCGGCGGCGCACGCGATGGAGAAGCTCCGCTTCGCGGCGGGCAACTTCTACATCAACGACAAGTCCACCGGCGCCGTCGTCGGCCAGCAGCCCTTCGGCGGCGGCCGCGCCTCCGGCACCAACGACAAGGCCGGCGCCGCGTCCAACCTGCTGCGCTGGACCTCGACCCGCTCGATCAAGGAGACCCTGGTCCCGCCGACCGAGTACGGCTACCCCCACATGGGCTGATCCGCGCCCGCGTGAACCCCGCCCCCGCTCCGGTACCCCCAAGTCCGGAGCGGGGGCGGTTTGGCGTGCGGCCGGTCCCGCCGGATCAGACCTCGATGACGACCTGGTCCAGTGACTTGCGGACCAGGTCCGGGACCTCGCAGTCCTGCGCCGGGTAGCCGACCGGGACCACCGCGAAGGCCTTCTCGTTCTCCGGGCGGCCCAGCACCTCGGAGAGGAAGCGCATCGGGCTCGGCGTGTGGATCAGCGCGGCGAGTCCCGACAGGTGCAGAGCGGTCAGGAACATTCCGACGGCGATGCCGACCGACTCGTCGACGTAGTAGTGCTTGTGCCGGGTGCCGTCGGGGCCGAGCCAGTAGCGCTGCTGGAAGACCACGACCAGGGCCGGGGCGTCCGTCAGGTGGGTCTTGACGGCGTCGGTGCCGAGGGGGCGCAGGGCCGCGAGCCACTCCTCGCCGAGCCGGCCGTCGTAGGAGAGGACCTCCTCCCGCTCGGCCGCGTCGCGGATCCGGCGGCGCACGGCCGGGTCCTTGACCAGGACGAAGGTCCACGGCTGCTGGTGGGCGCCGGACGGGGCGGTCGCGGCGCACGCGATGGCGTCCCGTACGACCTGCTCCGGCACGGGGTCGGGGGAGAAGTGGCGTACGGTCCGCCGCTCGTCCATCCGCGCCCTCAGCTCGGCGGCGCGCGCCAGGGACTCGGGCGCGGGCATGCGGGCGGGCCGGTAGGGGGCGGGCCGGTACGGGCGGCCGTGGAGGGGGGTCCATTGCTCAGTGGTGGGCGACATGGAGCGAGTGTCCTCGTGCCCTCAGGGGGTCGGCCAGGAACGCGCAGGCCGAATCATGGCCGGAGGACACTGGTTCCATGACCGATACACGGACACGTCTCGCGCACACCTCGCAGTTGGGCCCCGGCACGCTGGAGGAGATCCGGGCGCTGCTCGTCCCGGCGTTCGACGGGGACTTCTCCGACGAGGACTTCGAGCACGGGCTCGGCGGGATGCACGCACTGGTGCACGAGAGCGGGGAGCTCGTCGCGCACGGAAGCGTGGTGCAGCGGCGCGTCCTGCACCGGGGGAGGGCGCTGCGGGTCGGGTACGTCGAGGCCGTGGCCGTCCGGACCGACCGGCGCGGACGGGGGATCGGCAGCGCCGTCATGGCGGGCCTGGAGGCGGTCATCGAAGGGGCGTACGTGCTCGGCGCGCTGTCGGCGTCCGAGGAGGGGGCCGCGCTGTACGAGCGCCGCGGGTGGACGGTGTGGCAGGGGGCGGTCGGGGTGCTCGGGCCCCGGGGGCCCGAGCGGCTCCCCGAGGAGGAGGGCAGCACCTACCTGTGGGCGCCGCCCGGCGGGGCCCTGCCGGATCCCGCAGGCCGGCTCGACTTCGACTGGCGCGACGGGGACGTGCTCTAGGTCCTGGCGTCGAAGTGGCGCGGGCCAGGCGCCGCTTCGACGACAGGGCCCAGGGCGCGTCTTTCGGATCGGGCCGGATCAGCCGCGCGCGGCCGGGGGTTCATACATCGAGCCGGACGAGCATCTTGCCCACGTTCTCCCCGCGGAGCATGCCCAGGAAGGCGTCCACCGTGCGGTCGAAGCCCCGGACCACGGTGGCGTCGGTCGTGACGGCGCCCGTGCGCAGGTGGGGGACGAGGAGGTCCTCCAGTTCCTCCTGCAGGTCGGTGTGGTCGCGCACCAGCACCCCCTCCAGCCGCAGGGACTTGTGGACGACCTCGAAGAGGTTGCGGGGCGCGGCGGGGGAGCGGTCGCCGTTGTAGGTGGAGACGGCGCCGACCCAGGCGATCCGCCCGTACGCGCGCAGCGCGCCGATCGCGCCCTCCAGGTGCTCCCCGCCGACGTTGTCCACGTAGACGTCGATGCCGTCCGGCGCCGCCTTCGCGAGCTGCTCGCCGACGGGGCCGTCGTGGTAGTCGAAGGCGGCGTCGAACCCGAGGTGCTCGGTCAGGTGGCGGACCTTGGCCGGCGAACCCGCGCTGCCGATGATCCGGCGGGCGCCGAGCAGCCGGGCGATGCGGCCGGTGGCGGTGCCGACCCCGCCGGCCGCGGCGGAGACGAACAGGTCCTCGCCCTCCCGCAGGGCGGCGGTGCGGGTCAGGGCCGCGTACGCGGTGAGGCCGGTGCCGCCGAGGATCGAGAGGTACGCCTCCAGGGGGACCCCGTCGGGGACCCGCAGCCTGCGGGCCCCGGCCGCGCCGAGGGTGACGAGGGCGTGGGTGCGCCACCTCTCGCGGTGGAAGACCAGGTCGCCCTCGGCCAGGCCCGGGTCCCGGGAGGCGATCACACGGCCGATCGCGCGGCCCTCCAGCGGGGCGTGCAGCGCGAAGCCGTCCTGGCCGCCGTCCATCAGGCCGCGGTGGTACGGGTCCACGGAGAGCACGAGGTTCCTGCTCGCGGTCGCCGAGTCCGGTGGGTTCTCCGCCGCTGCCGCCGCGCTCGGACTCACCCAGTCGGCCGTGTCGCACTCCGTGCGCGGCAGCGAGGCCAAGATCGGCGCGGTGCTCTTCGAGCGGGGGCGGACCGGGGCCTCGCCCACCCCCGCGGGTGAGCGGGCCGTCGGCCACGCCCGCCGGATCCTGCGGCTGTACGAGGTGATGGCCGCGGAGGTGCGCGGCGCGGGCCGGACCGCCCCGGGCGGCGACATCCTCGCGGGGGTCATCCGGATCGCCGCGTTCCGCAGCGCGGCCCTGCACCTGCTGCCGCCCGCCCTGGAGCGGCTGACGGCCCGCCACCCGGGGATCCGCCCCGAGGTCCGGGTAGTGCGCGAACTCGGGGCGGGCGCCGCCGGGGAGGTGGCGGCCGGCCGCGCCGACCTGGGCATCGCCACCCTGGGCGGGCCCGGGCAGACGCCGCCCGGCCTGCTGACCGGGGTGCTCGCACAGGAGGCGTACGCGCTGGTCCACCCGGCCGGGCATCCGGACCCCAGGAGCCTGCCGCTCCTGGACTGGCACGAGAACTGCGGCTCCTACACCCGGGCGTGGTGGCGCGAGCAGGACTGGATCCCGCCCGCCACCGTCACGGCGGAGGACGACGGGATGGTCCTGACGATGGTCGGCCGCGGGCTCGGCATGGCGATCCTGCCGGAGCTGTCGCTCCGCGAGGTCGGCGAGGCGGTGCAGATCACCGATCTGGGGCCCCGGAGGCCGGTGAGGCAGGTGGGATACGTCACCACACCGGAATCTGCCGCCACCCTTGCCGTAAGGGCTCTGATCAGGGAACTTCGCTCCGAGAAGGGGTGAATCGGATGCCTGGAAGGGGTCGTTGCGGGGGCTTCCGCGTCTCAGATAGTAGGAAGTCCGAGTAATTGCGGAGACATACAGGCGGACCTGCCCTAGCTTTGTAGGAGCCGAACGTCTCGCCGATCAGGCGAATGGTGGTCGAGAGCGCGCGCCCCCGGCAGGCAACCCCTGCGGCGCACTGCTCCCCGCCTCTTCCGGCGCCTTGAAGGAACCCCTCATCCGTGGCTCCGCCACGCCGTGATCTCAAGGAGTCGATCCACATGACCCCCACCACCGCCGCGGTCCGCCGCGTCCGCCACTCCTCCACCGCCGACACCGACCGCCGCAACGCCGCCGCCGCGCTCCAGCGGGCCCTCGACCGCCGTGACAACGGCGGCTCGACCGGCCACTGACACCGGCCGCGGGGCACGGCCGGGCACCCGCCCGGCACGCACGGGCCCACGACATGTTGCGTCCTCGTTCGTCCGGATGCTGGACGCAATATGTCTGAGGGCTGGGACAGGGAGTACGGTTTCGTCCATGTCGACCAGCATCAATCTCGCAGTGATCCCCGGTGATGGCATCGGCCAGGAAGTCGTGGCTCAGGGCCTGAAGGTCCTTACCGCGGTCCTGCCCCAGGATGTGAAGCTGGAGACCAGGCAGTACGACCTCGGCGCGCAGCGCTGGCACCGCACGGGTGAGACCCTTCCGGACGCGGAGCTGGAGGCGCTCAAGCACCACGACGCGATCCTGCTGGGTGCCATCGGCGATCCCTCGGTTCCGTCCGGGGTGCTGGAGCGCGGGCTGCTGCTGAAGCTCCGCTTCGCCTTCGACCACTTCATCAACCTGCGTCCCTCGAAGCTGTTCCCGAACACGGCGACCCCGCTGGCCGGCCGTCCGGAGATCGACTTCGTCGTGGTCCGCGAGGGCACCGAGGGTCCGTACACCGGCAACGGCGGCAGCCTGCGCACCGGCACCCCCGCCGAGGTGGCCACCGAGGTCAGTGTGAACACCGCCTACGGCGTCGAGCGCGTCGTGCGCGACGCCTTCGAGCGGGCCGACGCGCGGCCGCGCAAGAAGCTGACGCTGGTCCACAAGAACAACGTGCTCGTGTACGCGGGGCACCTGTGGAAGAACACCTTCGACCGGGTCGGCCGGGAGTACCCCGAGGTCACCACCGACTACCTGCACGTCGACGCCGCGACGATCTTCTTCGTCACGCAGCCCGAGCGCTTCGACGTCATCGTCACCGACAACCTCTTCGGTGACATCCTCACCGACCTCGCCGCGGCCGTCACCGGCGGGATCGGCCTGGCCGCCTCCGGGAACATCAACCCGACCGGTGCCTTCCCCTCGATGTTCGAGCCCGTGCACGGCTCCGCCCCCGACATCGCGGGCACCGGCAAGGCCGACCCGACCGCCACGGTCCTCTCCGTCGCCCTCCTCCTGCGCCACCTCGGCTACGAGGACCAGGCCGTCCGCATCGAGGAGGCGGTCAGCGCCGACCTCGCCGAACGCGACGGCACCTTCCGCTCCACCGACGCGATCGGCGACGCACTCGCCGCGCGCGTAGCCGGCTGACCCGGCAGCACCACTCCAGGAAGCCGTCGGGTCACACACGGACCCGGCGGCTTTTCCTGTGCGGCCCCGGGTGCCACCATCTCCCCTGGGCCGCTACCCCGCTTCTCCGCAGCCAGGCCACGCGCGATAATCGAACGCGAGGCCGCGGAATGCGGGGAAGCTCGGACGTCCTAGTACGCCGTGAGCGCGGTCCGCCATACACAACCGGTGAAGGACAAGCACTCATGACGACGCCCACGATCGAGCTCAAGCCCTCCTCGAACCCGCTGTCCGACGCGGAGCGCGAGGCGATCCTGGCCAGCCCCGGCTTCGGCCGCCACTTCACCGACCACATGGTGACGATCAAGTGGACCGAGGGCCGCGGCTGGCACGACGCCGAGCTGGTCCCCTACGCGCCCCTGTCGATCGACCCGGCGAACATGACGCTGCACTACGCGCAGACGATCTTCGAGGGCCTGAAGGCCTACCGCCAGCCCGACGGATCCGTCGCCACCTTCCGCCCCGAGGCCAACGCCGCGCGCTTCCAGGCATCGGCGCGCCGGATGGCCATGCCGGAGCTGCCGGCCGAGCTGTTCATCGAGGCGTGCGACGTCCTGATCCAGCAGGACCGCGCCTGGGTCCCGGACTCCGGCGAGGCATCGCTCTACCTGCGGCCGTTCATGTTCGCCTCCGAGGTCGGCCTCGGCGTCCGCCCGGCGAACGAGTTCCTCTTCATCGTCATCGCCTCGCCCGCCGGCGCGTACTTCCCCGGCGGCGTCAAGCCCGTCTCCGTCTGGCTCTCCGAGGACTACGTCCGCGCGGTCAAGGGCGGCACCGGCGCGGCCAAGACCGGCGGCAACTACGCGGCCTCGCTGGTCGCGCAGGCCCAGGCGGCCTCGCACGGCTGCGACCAGGTGGTCTGGCTCGACGCCGTCGAGCACCGCTGGATCGAGGAGATGGGCGGGATGAACCTGTACTTCGTGTACGGGGACCGCATCGTCACCCCCGAGCTCACCGGCTCACTGCTCCCCGGCATCACCCGCGACTCCCTCCTGACCATCGCCCGCGACCTCGGCTACACCGCCGAGGAGGGCCGCCTGACCACCGAGGACTGGCAGCGCGACAACGCCGACGGCACCCTCACCGAGGTGTTCGCCTGCGGCACCGCCGCCGTCATCACCCCCGTCGGCTCGGTCAAGTCCGAGCGTGCCGCATGGACGCAGGGCGACGGGCGGCCCGGCCCGGTCACCATGCGCCTGCGCAAGGCCCTGCTGGAACTCCAGACCGGCCACGCCGCGGACACCCACGGCTGGATGCACCCGCTCGGCTGATCCGGCGCCCCCCGCCGCGTACGGACGAAGGCCCGCGCTCCCGACAGTGGAGCGCGGGCCTCCGCGTTCATGGGGGCGGGGCGGGCGGGGCGGCGCGGGGGGCGCGGCCGCGCCGCCCGCTGGTCAGGCGGTCGCCGGCTCCTCGGACGGGACCACCGCCGCAGCGGTGCGCGCGGTCAGGGCCGTGTAGACGAGCCCGCCGACCAGTCCGGAGAGGACGAAGGAGCAGTCCACACCGCCGGTCAGGGCGAGCAGCGGCCCCTCGTAGAACGGGGTGGTCACGGCGAGCAGGCCGACCCCCGCCCCGATGGCCCAGGACGCGGTGGCGGCCGCGTTCCACCCGCCGCGGTACCAGTAGGCCCCGCCCACCGAGCGGCGGTTGAAGACCTGGAGCGCGTCGGCGTCGTACTGCCCCTTGCAGCGCACGTGCCCGATCAGGGTGATCACGGCCCACGGGGTGCCGATCGCGGTCAGCAGCAGGACGAAGGAGGTCATCGCCGCCTGCACGTCCCACTCGAAGGAGCCGATGAAGACGAACGCGGTGGCGACGGCCGCGGCGATCACGGTGGCCGTGGTGCGGGTGGCCCGGGGCACGATCGCGTCGAGGTCGAGCCCCATCGAGTACAGCATCAGCCCGGCGTTGCCCACCGAGCCGGCGGCGGCCGCGGCGAGCAGCGGGACCAGGTACCACAACGGCGCGGCCTCGACCAGCGGCCCGGCGTAGTCGGTCCCGGCGCGCGCGGCGAGCGCGGTGAAGGTGCCGAACAACTGCGGGACCAGCAGGCCGACGAGCAGGCCGAGGCCGGTGGCCCACAGGACCTTGCGGGAGCCGTGGCGGCGCGGGGAGATGTAGCGGGTGTAGTCGCCGAGCAGGGTGATGAAGGCGACGGGGCCGCTGAGTCCGGCCGCGACGACGGCGAGCAGCCAGGTCGGCCAGAAGGAGCCGAGCAGGTAGGCGGTGTCCGGCGGCGCCGCGGTGGTGAACTCGGGGGCGTAGGCGACGACGCCGACGGCGAGCAGGAGCACCATGCCGACGGACAGCACCTTGCTCATGCGCAGCAGCAGCCGGTAGCCGAAGACGGCAGCGACGACCGTGCACAGGGCCAGCGCCCCGTACATGGCGCCCCGCGAGACGCCGCTGTCCGGCAGCCCGGTGAGCCGCGCGAGCACGCCGACCATGACGTCGCCGCCGATCCACAGGGTCAGCGCGGTGTAGCCCAGGGACAGCAGCAGGCCGACGACCGAGCCGACGAGGCGGCCGCGGACGCCGAACTGGGCTCCGCTGGAGGTGGAGAGGTTGGTGGCGGTGCGCAGGGAGACCAGCGCCAGCGGCGCGGTGAAGGCGATGCCGACCAGGGTGCCGGTCACGATGGCGGTGACCGAGGGCCACAGCCCCAGTCCGAAGGACGGGGGAAGCCAGCCGAACACGATGACGCCGAGGCAGAGGTTGGACCCGAGCAGGATCGCGACCAGGTCCCGGGGGCCACTCGTCCGCTCCTCCTCGGGGATGGTGTCGACTCCGCGCTGTTCGATGGGCATAGGGGGACTCCCTTGCAGGGCGGGGGGTGGTTCCGCTTGGCTTTGAGCGACACTCAATGTGACGCAAGCCCTGGTCCGAGGTCAATGCTTCAAGGACCGGAATCAAAGAGTTAGAGTGATGCTCTAACCCATTGACTCAAGAGGTGGTGGATCGGCGTGCGGCTGACCCCTACGGAGCGCGACCGGCTGCTGCTGCGCAGCGCCGCGGAACTGGCCAGGGCCCGACGGGCCCGCGGCCTCCGGCTCAACGTCCCGGAGGCCACCGCGCTGATCGCGGACACCGTCTGCGAGGCCGCGCGCGACGGCAAGCGGCTCGCGGAGGCCATCGAGGAGGCCCGCCGCGTGCTGGGCCCCGACGACGTCCTGCCCGGCGTGGCCGACGTGGTGACCGAGGTGCACGTGGAGGCCGTCTTCGACGACGGCTCCCGGCTCGCGGTGGTCTCGTCCCCCGTCCAAGGCGCGGTGCCGCTCGGCGACGACGCCCCCGGGGCGGTCCTCACCGGGCCGGGCGTCCCCCAGCCCGAGCCGGTGCTGCACCTGCGCGTGCGCAACACCGCGCCCGTGCCGGTGAGCGTCACCTCCCACTTCCACTTCTTCGAGGCGAACCCCCGGCTCGACTTCGACCGTGCGGCCGCCTACGGCATGCGGCTGTGCGTGCCGGCGGGCTCCTCCGTACGGTTCGACCCGCACGGCGAGGGCGAGGTCGGGCTCGTCCCGATCGGCGGCGCCCGCGTCGCGATCGGCTTCGCGGGCCTGGTCGACGGCCCCCTGGACGCCCCCGGGGCCAAGGAGCTCGCGCTGGCCCGGGCCGAGGCGTGCGGATACCTGGGCGCCGCCGGCCCGTCCGGCTCCGCCCCGGCGTCCGGCACCACCCACGCCGCACCGGCCCCGCCGGTCGACGGCGCCGAACGAGCGGACGGAGAGCAGCGTTGAGCAGGCAGACCCCGCACAGCGACCACAGCGCCCACTGCGCGCCGGGCAGCCGGCACATCGACCCGCAGGAGTACGCCTCCGTCTTCGGCCCGCGCGTCGGCGACCGGGTGCGGCTCGGCGACTCCGGGCTCACCGTCCGCGTCGAGTACGACGCCCAGAAGCCCGGCGACGAGTTCCTGGCCGGATTCGGCAAGACCGCCCGCGACGGCCTGCACCTGAAGGCCGCCGCCGTCCGCGAGACCTGCGACGTCGTGATCAGCAACGTCCTGGTGATCGACGCGGTCCTCGGCATCCGCAAGGTCTCCATCGGCATCCGCGAGGGCCGCATCCACGCCATCGGCCGGGCGGGCAACCCCGACACCCTCGACGGGGTCGACGTCGTCGTCGGCACGGGCACCTCGATCGTCTCCGGCGAGGGACTGATCGCGACCGCCGGAGCCGTCGACACCCACGTGCACCTGCTCTCCCCGCGCATCATGGAGGCCTCCCTCGCGGCGGGCGTCACCACGGTCATCGGCCAGGAGTTCGGCCCGGTCTGGGGCGTCGGCGTCAACTCCCCGTGGGCGCTGAAGCACGCCTTCAACGCCTTCGACGCCTGGCCCGTCAACATCGGCTTCCTGGCCCGCGGCTCCTCCTCGGACGCCGCCCCGCTGGTCGAGGCGCTCGCCGAGGGGGGCGCGTCCGGCTTCAAGGTGCACGAGGACATGGGCGCCCACACCCGCGCGCTGGACACCGCCCTGCGCGTGGCCGAGGAGCACGACGTACAGGTCGCCCTGCACAGCGACGGCCTCAACGAGTGCCTCTCCGTCGAGGACACCCTGCGGGTGCTGGACGGCCGGACCAT
Organism: Streptomyces sp. NPDC045967; assembly: GCF_056430495.1. NCBI lineage: Bacteria > Bacillati > Actinomycetota > Actinomycetes > Kitasatosporales > Streptomycetaceae > Streptomyces > Streptomyces sp. NPDC045967. The sequence goes on from NZ_JBWKLE010000003.1 coordinate 490,583, forward strand.
CCACGCCTTCCACATCGAGGGCTGCGGCGGCGGGCACGTGCCCAACGTGCTGAAGATGGCGGGCGTGCCGAACGTGATCGGCTCCTCCACCAACCCCACCCTGCCCTTCGGCCGGGACGCGGTCGCCGAGCACTACGGCATGATCGTCTCCGTCCACGACCTCAAGCCGGACCTCCCGGGCGACGCCGCCATGGCCCGCGACCGGATCCGCGCCGGCACCATGGGGGCCGAGGACGTCCTGCACGACCTCGGCGCCATCGGCATCACCTCCTCCGACGCCCAGGGCATGGGCCGCGCCGGCGAGACCATCCGCCGCACCTTCGCCATGGCCGCCAAGATGAAGGGCGAGCTGGGCCCGCTGCCCGGTGACGGCGAGGGCGACGACAACGCCCGCGTGCTGCGCTACATGGCCAAGCTGACCATCAACCCCGCCATCGCCCACGGCCTCGCCCACGAGATCGGCTCGATCGAGGTCGGCAAGCTCGCCGACATCGTGCTGTGGCGCCCGCAGTTCTTCGGCGCCAAGCCGCAACTGGTGCTCAAGTCCGGCTTCCCGGCGTACGGCGTCACCGGAGACCCCAACGCCGCCACGGACACCTGCGAACCGCTGGTCCTGGGGCCGCAGTTCGGCTCGTACGGGGCGACGGCCGCCGACATCTCGGTCGCCTTCGTCTCGGCCGCCGCGGCGGCCCTCGGGAGCGACGCGATGCCGACCAGGCGGCGCCGGGTCGCCGTCCGCGGCACCCGCGGCATCGGCCCCGCGGACCTGCTGCTCAACTCCCGGGTGGGCGCGGTCGATGTGGACGCGCGCAGCGGCCTGGTCTCCCTCGACGGGGAACCGCTGCGCTCCGAAGCCGCCGAATCGGTCTCCCTTAACCGCCTGTACTTCCTCTGAGGACTTGCCTGTCATGACTGCACAGCCCGTGAACGACGGCTTCCGGATGCCCGCCGAGTGGACGCCCCACGAGCGGACCTGGATGGCCTGGCCCAGCCCCAACCCCACCTTCACCGACGAGCGGGAACTCGCCGAGGCCCGTGAGGCCTGGGGCGCCGTGGCCCGCGCGGTGCGGGCGTACGAGCCGGTGACGCTCGTCGCCTCGCCGGGCGACGCGGAGAACGCCCGCGCCATCGCGGGGGCGGGGGAGGGCCACGAGCTCACGCTGGTGGAACGCGAGCTGGACGACGCCTGGATGCGCGACATCGGCCCGACCTTCGTCACCAACGACGCCGGCGAGCTGGCGGCCGTCGACTGGACGTTCAACGGCTGGGGCGCGCAGGAGTGGGCCCGCTGGGAGCACGACTCCAAGATCGCCCGGCATGTCTCGGACGTGGTGGGCACCCGCACCTACAGCACCCGCCTGGTCAACGAGGGCGGCGCCATCCACGTCGACGGCGAGGGCACCGTCCTGCTCACCGACACCGTGCAGCTCGGCGAGGGCCGCAACCCCGGCTGGACCCGCCGGCAGGTCGAGGCGGAGATCCACGCCCACCTCGGCACCACCAAGGCCATCTGGCTCCCGTACGGCCTGGCCGGCGACTACGGCACCTACGGCACCCAGGGGCACGTGGACATCGTCGCCGCCTTCGCCCGCCCCGGCGTGGTGATGGTGCACACCCAGCCCGACCCGGCCCACCCGGACCACGAGCGGTGCAAGACCATCGCCGCCATCCTGCGGGCGTCCACCGACGCGCGGGGCCGCCGGCTCGAGGTGGTGGAGATCCCGGCGCCGACCGTGCTCGAGGAGGACGGGGAGTGGGTGGACTACTCCTACATCAACCACTACCTGTGCAACGGCGGTGTCGTGCTGTGCTCCTTCGACGACCCGCGCGACGAGGAGGCAGCGGAGATCTTCCGCGGACTGTTCCCCGAGCGGACCGTGACACTGGTTGACGCACGTACGATTTTCGCCGGGGGTGGCGGGATCCACTGCATCACCCAGCAGCAGCCGAAGGTCTGACGACCGCACCGGCGCGAAGACGACGAGGAGTGGGCCATGGCGGCGGGTGGAGTACCGGTACGGGCGGCGCGCAAGAACGCACCCCCGCGCGAGGACGTACTCGTCGCCGCCATGGCCACGATCGCCGAGCGCGGCCTGGAAGGGCTGACCATGGCGGGCCTCGGCCGTGAGGTCGGCATGAGCAGCGGCCACCTCCTCTACTACTTCCGCAGCAAGGACGAGCTCCTGCTGCAGACCCTGGAGTGGAGCGAGGCCGAGCTGGGCACCGAGCGGCGGGCGCTGCTCTCGCGCCGCGGCCCGGTGCGGGAGCGCCTGGAGGCGTACGTGGACCTCTACGTGCCCACGCGGCCCCGGGACCCGCACTGGACGCTGTGGCTGGAGGTCTGGAACCGCTCCCAGAACGCGGGCCCCCAGGAGCGCGACCGCCAGGCCGCCATCGAGGGCGCCTGGCACCGCGACCTGGTGGCGCTGCTCGCGGAGGGGATCTCGCGCGGGGAGTTCCGGCCGGTGGACCCAGATCGCCTGGCGGCACGCGTCCGGGCCCTGCTCGACGGGTTCAGCATCCAGCTCGCGGTGGGTCTGCCGACGGTGGACCGGTCGGCCATCCTCGACCACGTCCGGGAGTTCCTGTCCGAGGCCCTCACGCCGTAGGCCGCGTCCTCGGGGGCCGGACCGGATCCGCTGCCCGCATGCTGAGATTCCTGTCCACCCGCGGCGGACGGTGTGGCACACTGCGAGCGTGCCTGCTCAGCTCGTGATTATCGCCAGCAGCGCGCCGGTCCACAGTGGCCGCTGAACCGCGGTAGAACCTCGCGGAAGCGGCCACCGTGCCTCAGACCCGCGCGCAGACCTCTCGCTACCCGCGAGGGGTCTTTTCGTTTACCGGCACCACCCCGCCGGGAGCGGACCGCGCGCGATGATGGGGGCAGTGGGCCCCCGGGCATCCGGAACCACTCATCCGACAGGAGTCAGATCAGCATGACGACGACATCAGGGGCGGCAGCAGCGGTCCTCGACGACGGCTTCCATGTCTTCGACACCACGCTGCGCGACGGCGCCCAGCGCGAAGGCATCAACCTCACGGTCGCCGACAAGCTGACGATCGCCCGGCACCTGGACGACTTCGGAGTGGGCTTCATCGAAGGCGGCTGGCCCGGCGCCAACCCCCGCGACACCGAGTTCTTCGCCCGCGCCCGGGCCGAGATCACCTTCAAGAACGCCCAGCTCGTCGCCTTCGGCGCCACCCGGCGGGCGGGCGGCGAGGCGGCCGCCGACCCGCAGGTCCGCGCCCTGCTGGAATCCGGCGCCCCCGTGATCACCCTCGTCGCCAAGTCCCATGACCGCCACGTCGAACTCGCCCTGCGCACCACCCTGGACGAGAACCTGGAGATGGTCCGGGACACCGTCTCCTACCTGGTGGCCCAGGGCCGCCGCGTCTTCGTCGACTGCGAGCACTTCTTCGACGGCTACCGGGCCAACGCCGAGTACGCCAAGTCCGTCGTGCGCGCCGCCCACGAGGCCGGCGCCGACGTTGTCATCCTCTGCGACACCAACGGCGGGATGCTGCCCGCCCAGATCACCGCGACCGTCGCGACCGTCCTCGCGGACACCGGCGCACGCCTCGGCATCCACGCCCAGGACGACACGGGCTGCGCCGTCGCCAACACCCTGGCCGCCGTGGACGCGGGCGCCACCCACGTGCAGTGCACGGCCAACGGATACGGCGAGCGCGTCGGCAACGCGAACCTGTTCCCCGTCGTGGCCGCCTTGGAGATCAAGTACGGCCGCCGGGTGCTCCCCGAGGGCGCCCTCGCCGAGATGACCCGCATCTCGCACGCCATCGCCGAAGTCGTCAACCTGACGCCCTCCACCCACCAGCCGTACGTGGGGGTCTCCGCCTTCGCCCACAAGGCGGGCCTGCACGCCTCGGCCATCAAGGTCGACCCCGACCTCTACCAGCACATCGACCCGGAGCGGGTCGGCAACACGATGCGCATGCTGGTCTCCGACATGGCCGGGCGGGCCTCGATCGAGCTCAAGGGCAAGGAGCTGGGGGTCGACCTCGGCGATGACCGCGCGCTGATCTCCCGGGTCGTGGAGCGGGTCAAGGAGCGCGAGCTCAAGGGCTACACCTACGAGGCCGCCGACGCCTCCTTCGAGCTGCTGCTGCGCGCCGAGGCCGAGGGCCGGGCCCGCAAGTACTTCCGCATCGAGTCCTGGCGGGCGATCGTCGAGGACCGCCCCGACGGCACCCACGCCAACGAGGCCACCGTCAAGCTGTGGGCCAAGGGCGAGCGGATCGTCGCGACGGCCGAGGGCAACGGCCCGGTCAACGCGCTGGACCGCGCCTTGCGGGTGGCCCTGGAGCGGTTCTATCCGCAGCTCGCCAAGTTCGAGCTGGTCGACTACAAGGTCCGCATCCTGGAGGGCACGCACGGCACGGAGTCCACGACGCGCGTGCTGGTCGCCACGACCGACGGCGTCCGGGAGTGGTCCACGGTGGGCGTGGCCCCGAACGTGATCGCGGCCTCCTGGCAGGCCCTGGAGGACGCCTTCACCTACGGGCTCCTGCACGCGGGCGTCGAACCGGCCGAGTGAACGGGCGGTCCTTATGTCCGGCTCACGCATGAAATCACCCGTTCGGGTAGCGTCATCCGTATGAGGACCAGGCTGATATCCGTACGTTGTGGATCGTTGCTGTCCGGTCTGCTGCTGGCCCTGTCCGCGACCGCCCTCGCGGTCGCGCCGCAGGCATCGGCCGCCACCGGCGTCGCCGCCGTGGCGGAGGCCCTCAGGCAGGGTCCCGTCTACGTCGACCCCCGCGCCCAGGCGCAACTGCCCCGGGCGGAGGCGGACGCGCTGGCACAGAAGATCAAGGACGCGGACAAGCCGGTGTTCGTCGCCGTGCTGCCCGCGGGCGGGGAGTTCCCGGAGGACAAGGTGCTCAGTGCCGTCCGCGCCCAGACCGGGATCACCGGGCTCTACGCGATCCGGCTCGGGGACGGCTTCAACGCCGGCGCGGACCGTGCGGTCATGCCCCCGAACGCCGTGCGCAACCTCACCGAGGCCGTGAAGACCGGCGCTCCGGCGGACGCGGGCGCACAGCTGGACTCCTTCGTGGACCAGGCCCTGACCCAGGTCAAGGGCGGGGCCCCCGCCTCCTGGGGGAGCGTCGGCGAGGAGGGCGGCGCTCCGGTCGGCGGCCTGGTCACGCTCGGCGCGCTGGCCGTGGTGGGCGGCGGCGGCGCCTACGCGCTGGTCCGCCGCAACCGCAGGAGGAAGGAAGAGGACCGGCGTGAGGCCGTGGAGCGCCTGAGGGTGGTCGTCGACGAGGACATCACGGCCTTCGGCGAGGAGCTCGACCGCCTCGACTTCCACCCAGGCGAGCCCGGCGCGGACGAGGCGATGCGCAGGGACTACGAGCAGGGGCTCGACTCGTACGAGAGGGCGAAGCAGATCATGGCTTCCGTGCGGTACCCGCACGAGGTCACGGGGGTCACACAGGCCCTGGAGGACGGCCGCTTCGCCCTGGCCGCCCTGGACGCGCGCCGCCAGGGCAGGCCGCTGCCCGAGCGCCGCTCGCCCTGCTTCTTCGACCCCCGGCACGGGCCCAGTAGCGAGGACGCCTCCTGGGCCCCGGCGGGCGGGGCCCCGCGGACCGTCCCGGTCTGCGCGGCGGACGCCGTCCGGCTGCGCGACGGCCTGGACCCGGTGGTCCGCACGGTCGACACGGAGCGCGGGCCGCGCCCCTACTACGACGCGGGCCCGGCCTACGGCCCCTGGGCCGGAGGCTACTTCGGCGGCGGTCTCCTGCCCGGTCTGCTGATGGGGACCATGCTCGGTTCGATGATGTCCGGTCCGGCCTACGCAGCGGACTTCGGCGGCGGCACGGGCGGCGGTTTCGAGGGCGGGGACGTCTCGGGAGCCGACTTCAACCCGTCCGACTTCGGCGGCGGGGACTTCGGCGGGGGTGGCGGGTTCGACGGCGGAGGTGGCGGATTCGACGGCGGGGGCGGCTGGTAGCCGCCCCGTGCGGCCCGCGGGTGGCGCCGGTCAGACCTGCTTGATCGCCGAGATGTCGAAGCCCAGCCTGACCTTGTCGCTGACCATCACGCCGCCGGCCTCCAGCGCCGCGTTCCAGGTCAGGCCCCAGTCGGAGCGCAGGATCTCGGCGGAGCCCTCGAAGCCGACGCGCTCGTTGCCGTAGACGTCCTTGGCGGATCCGGTGAACTCCAGGTCGATGGAGAGCGGGCGGGTGATGTCCTTGATCGTGAGCTCGCCGGTGACGCGGTAGGCGTCGCCGCCGAGCTGCGCCGCCCGGGTGGAGCGGAAGGTCATCAGGGGGAAGAGCTCGGCGTCGAAGAAGTCGCTGCCCAGCAGGTGGGCGTCGCGGTCGCCGATGCCGGTGTTGACCGAGCCGATCGTCACGTCGATGGAGGCGGTGGAACGGGTCGGGTCCCCGCCGTCCAGGTGCAGGTTGCCCTCGAAGGCGTCGAAGCTGCCGCGGACGTTGGTGACCATGGCGTGGCGGACGGTGAAGCCGATGCTGCTGTGAGCGGCGTCGATGACGTAGTCGCCGGTGAGGGCGGCGAGCGCCGGGTCCACGACCGAGGTGGCAGTGGCGGTGTCCTGGCTGCGGCGGGTGAAGATGCCCATGACGTGCTCCTCGGATGAGTCGGAGAGGTTCTGTTGAATGTTCAACTACTTCAACGAGGACGACGCTAACCCCATCCTGTTCAAATTTCAACATCTGGCCGGTCTGTCAGCCCGTTGTGTGGAAGGCCCACAAAGGACGAAGGTCTCGTCTGGCGGAGTCCTTGGTTCCTCCGGTCGTACTGTGCGGGCCGGACAGCGGAAGACTCCCGAGACTGTGCGGAATGAACGGAGGTTTTTCATCGCGATCTTCGTAAGGTCGGTACATGACCGTTGTGGACCAGACCCCGAGCGAGCCGACGGACGCCCGTGGGCGCGTGGCCGAGCTGCACTCCCTGCGCGAGCAGGCGCGGCGCGGCCCCAGTGACCGCGCCACCGAGACCCAGCACGCCAAGGGCAAGCTGACCGCCCGTGAGCGCATCGCGCTGCTCCTCGACGAAGGTTCCTTCAGGGAGGTCGAGCAGCTGCGCCGCCACCGTGCGACCGGCTTCGGCCTGGAGGGCAAGAAGCCCTACACCGACGGTGTCATCACCGGCTGGGGCACCGTCGAGGGCCGCACCGTCTTCGTCTACGCCCACGACTTCCGCATCTTCGGCGGCGCCCTGGGCGAAGCCCACGCCACGAAGATCCACAAGATCATGGACATGGCCATCGCGGCCGGCGCTCCGCTGGTCTCCCTCAACGACGGCGCCGGCGCCCGCATCCAGGAGGGCGTCTCCGCCCTCGCCGGCTACGGCGGCATCTTCCAGCGCAACACCAAGGCATCCGGCGTCATCCCGCAGATCTCGGTCATGCTGGGCCCCTGCGCCGGCGGCGCCGCCTACTCCCCGGCCCTGACGGACTTCGTGTTCATGGTCCGGGACACCTCGCAGATGTTCATCACCGGACCGGACGTGGTCCGCGCGGTGACCGGCGAGGAGATCACCCAGAACGGGCTCGGCGGCGCCGACGTGCACGCCGAGACCTCGGGCGTCGCGCACTTCGCGTACGACGACGAGGAGACCTGCATCTCCGAGGTCCGCTACCTCATCTCGATGCTGCCCTCCAACAACCGCGAGAACCCGCCCGTCCACGAGACGAGCGACCCCGCGGACCGCCGCTCCGAGGTCCTCCTGGACCTGGTACCCGCCGACGGCAACCGCCCGTACGACATGCTCAAGGTCATCGAGGAGCTCGTCGACGAGGGCGACGTCCTGGAGATCCACGAGCGCTGGGCCCGCAACATCATCTGCGCCCTGGCCCGGATGGACGGACAGGTCGTCGGCATCGTCGCCAACCAGCCCGGCCACCTCGCCGGCGTCCTGGACATCCACGCCTCCGAGAAGGCCGCGCGCTTCGTCCAGATGTGCGACGCCTTCAACATCCCGATCATCACGCTGCTCGACGTCCCCGGCTTCCTGCCGGGCGTCGACCAGGAACACGGCGGCATCATCCGCCACGGCGCCAAGCTGCTGTACGCGTACTGCAACGCCACCGTGCCGCGGATCTCGCTGATCCTGCGCAAGGCGTACGGCGGTGCGTACATCGTCATGGACTCCCAGTCCATCGGCGCCGACATCACCTACGCCTGGCCCACCAACGAGATCGCCGTCATGGGCGCCGAAGGCGCGGCCAACGTCATCTTCCGCAAGCAGATCGCGGACGCCGAGGACCCCGAGGCCATGCGCGTGCGCATGGTCAAGGAGTACAAGGCGGAGCTGATGCACCCGTACTACGCGGCCGAGCGCGGCCTCGTCGACGACGTCATCGACCCCGCCGAGACCCGCGAGACCCTCGTGGCCGCCCTCGCGATGCTCCGTAACAAGCACGCCGACCTGCCGTCGCGCAAGCACGGCAACCCGCCGCAGTAAAGAGGAGACAAGCCACCGATGAGCACCGACACCCTGCTGCGCGTCGAAAAGGGCAACGCCGCGCCCGAGGAGCTGGCCGCGATCACCGCGATCCTGCTCGCCCGCGCCGCCGCCACCCCCGAGACGGTTCCCGCCCCCCGCTCCGGCTCCCAGGCCGGCTGGCGCCGTCTGGAGCGCACCCCGGGCTTCCGCGCCCCGCACAGCTGGCAGGGCTGAGCCCCGACGCCGAGAAGGCCCCGCACCTCCAGGGTGCGGGGCCTTCCGCGTGGGGCGGGGGTCGGGCCCAGGCCCTCGCCCCACGCGGAAGGCCCCCGTGTCGGCCTGACACGGGGGCCTTCGCGGCGTGTTCGGCGGGGGGACGCCCCGCTCCTACCGCAGGCGCGCCATGAGGGCGTGCTCGACGAGCGTGATGAGCGCGCTCTTGGCGTCCGCGCGGTGGCGGGCGTCGGTGGTGATGATGGGGGCGTCCGGTCCGATCTGCAGGGCCTCGCGGACTTCCTCCGGGGTGTAGGGCTGGTGGCCGTCGAAGCCGTTGAGGGCGATGACGAACGGCAGGCCGCTGTTCTCGAAGTAGTCGACGGCCGGGAAGCAGTCGGCGAGGCGGCGCGTGTCCACGAGCACGACGGCGCCGATGGCGCCGCGGACGAGGTCGTCCCACATGAACCAGAAGCGGTCCTGGCCCGGCGTACCGAAGAGGTACAGGATCAGGTCCTGGTCCAGCGTGATGCGGCCGAAGTCCATCGCGACCGTGGTGGTCGTCTTGTCACCGGTGTGGGTGAGGTCGTCGATCCCGGCCGAGGCGGAGGTCATCACGGCTTCGGTGCGCAGCGGGTTGATCTCGGAGACCGCGCCGACGAACGTGGTCTTGCCCACGCCGAAGCCGCCCGCCACCACGATCTTCGCGGAGGTGGTGGAGCGAGCCGCTCCGCCGTTAGAGCTTGCGAAGTCCACTGAGCACCCTTTCGAGCAGTGTCACATCTGGCTGGCCGCCGGCAGACTCGTCGCCGCCGGGCTGGTGAATGGCGACAAGGCCCGCCTCCGCCAGGTCGGCGACGAGGATGCGGGCGACACCAAGAGGAATGGAGAGGAGTGCCGAGATCTCCGCGACGGATTTGATCTCCTGGCACAGACGGCAGATGCGCTGATGCTCGGGCAACTGCCCTTGCAACCGCGCGGGGTCCGCCGTGGTACTGACCAGCGCCTCGATGGCGAGCTGGTAGCGCGGCCGAGTACGGCCGCCGGTCATCGCGTACGGACGCACCAGCGGGTTGTGGGCCTTCGGAGCCGGCTGGCGTGTCGCGCGCGGCGGCTGCTGAGGCATTTGGGGCTGTTGTGGCTGCTGGGGCTGGCCGTACGGCTGCTGCTGGTAGGGGTCGTACTCCGGCACGGGCCGGCTGGGAGCAGAGGGGAAGTTGAAGCGGTTCTGGTCGTGCTGTCCACCCTGCGGCTGCTGAGCGCCGCCATAAGGATGACCTCCGGGTGTTGTCACGTTTCCTCCTCCGACTCCAAGAACGCAGTACTCCCTGTGGAACCGCGCCACCGCACCCTATGGTGCGATGGCGCGAAACGCACTGCCTGTCTGCTAGTTGAGAAGACTTCCCTGCAGCTCGGCGCGCAGGTCCGGGGTCAGGACGCTGCCCGCACGATCCACCAGAAGGGCCATCTCGTAACCGACGAGGCCGATGTCGCACTCGGGGTGCGCGAGCACCGCGAGCGAGGATCCGTCGGAGACGGACATGAGGAAGAGGAACCCCCGGTCCATCTCGACCACGGTCTGGTTGACGGCGCCGCCCTCGAAGATGCGGGAGGCTCCGGCGGTCAGCGAGGTCAGTCCGGAGGCCACGGCCGCCAGCTGATCCGCGCGGTCGCGCGGGAACCCGTCGGACATCGCCAGAAGGAGTCCGTCGGCGGAGACCACCACCGTGTGGGACACCCCTGGGGTGTTGTCCACGAAGTTGGTGATCAACCAGTTCAGGTTCTGTGCCGCCTGGCTCATCGGGCTCACACTAACGCTCCTGGTCATAGCTGTTACTTGACTGCTCAGATCCCGCACTGCGTCCCTGCTGGACACCGCGCCGCAGGTTGCTCAACCTGCCGCGGACGTCCTCCGGAGCGCGGGAGACCTGGGGGCCGCCCTGCGGGGTCGTCTCCGCCGCGCCCTCGACCAGGTTGGCCTTGGGCACCCGCCGAGGGAGGCCGGACGGGGTGACCCCGCCCGCCTTCGGCTCGCGGAGTTTGGCCGCCTGCTGCCAGCGCTCGTCGTTGCCCGAGCGCCAGGCCGCCGTGGCGTCCTTCTCCTCCGGGGACCGCTCCGGCTCAGCGGGCTGCTGCTGTCGCTGCGGCCGCTGCTCGAAGAGGGATCCGGAGGACTCCGCTTCCTTCTGTGCCGGCTGCCACTGCTGCTGGCTGCCGCGTCGCGGCAGGCCCGCTCCGGTCATCTGGTGACCGGTGTCGGCAGCGGCGCCCGGACGGTCGAAGCCTACGCGCTCCGCGACCGGTTCGGGACCGGCCGGGGATTCCGATTCGGTCCCGTAATCCTGCTGGTAGGCAGCCGGATACGTGTTCTGTCGGGGCCACTGCCCCTGCTGCGACCGGGAGTCGTAGCCACCATCGTAGTCCGGGGCGGCCGGCTGCTGGTCCTCGTAGCCGGCTTCCGAATAACCGTAGCCCTGCTGCGGGTACTCCTCGTACCCCTGCCGGCCCTGAGCCGTCTCGTACGAGTCGTCGAAGCCCTGCCCGGACTGCTGCTCGTAGCCCTGGTACGGCTGGTAGCCGTGCTCCGGCTGAGGTTCCGGATACTCCTGGGCCTGCTGCTCGTACTGCTGCTCCTGCGGGTAGCCGACCTGTGCCTCCAGGGCGGCTCGCCGCTCCTCGCGGCTCAGGGACCGCCCGACCGGGTCGAGCTCGCGGACGTCGCCGCCCTGCTGGTCGTAGCGGGAGTCGTCGAAGCCGAGTTCGGCGGCCGTGCGCAGCGGGGCCGCCTGCTGGGCGTGCTGCTGCGGGATGATCGAGGAGACCGTGAAGTCGTCGTCCGGAACGGACTCGCCGCCGCCACCGTGGGTGATGGCCTCGGGAAGCATGATCAGCGACGTGGTGCCGGCCGCCTCGCCCGAGGGGCGCAGCTGGACGCGGATGCTGTGGCGGTCCGCCAGCCGACCGACCACGAACAGACCCATGCGCTGCGAGATCGCGGCGTCCACGGTCGGCGGGTTGGCCAGCTTGTGGTTGATGTCCGCGAAGTCCTCGGCGGTCAGGCCGATGCCCTTGTCGTGGATCTCGACCATCACGCGGCCGTCGGGCAGACGCGTGGCGTTGACGCGGACCTTGGTCTGCGGGGAGGAGAAGGTGGTGGCGTTCTCCAGCAGCTCGGCGAGCAGGTGCACGAGGTCGGTCACGGCCTGGCCGTGGATCTCGGCGTCGGAGACGCCCGAGAGTTCGATGCGCTCGTACTGCTCCACCTCGGAGGAGGCGGCGCGCAGGACGTCGACGAGGGGGACTGGCTGGTCCCAGCGGCGGCCCGGCTCCTCACCCGCGAGGATGAGGAGGTTTTCGCCGTTGCGGCGCATACGGGTGGCCAGGTGGTCCAGGCGGAAGAGGTTCTCCAGCTGGTCCGGGTCCGCCTCGTTGTTCTCCAGGTCGGTGATGAGGGTCAGCTGCCCCTCGATCAGCGACTGGTTGCGCATGGAGAGGTTGGTGAAGATCGCGTTGACGTTCCCTCGCAGGAGCGCCTGCTCGGCGGCGAGCCGGACCGCTTCCCGGTGGACCTGGTCGAAGGCGCGGGCGACCTCGCCGATCTCGTCCTGGGAGTCGATCGGGATCGGCTGGACCCGGGTGTCGACCTTGCCCGGGTCGGTGCGCGAGAGCTGGTCGACGAGCGAGGGCAGGCGCTGCTCGGCGATGTCGAAGGCGGCGGAGCGCAGGCGGCGCATCGCGCGGCCCATCTGGCGGGCCATGAGGCCGGCCATGATGAAGGCGGCGAGCAGGGCGACGACGACGATGGCGCCGTTGACGATGGCGTCGGTGCGGGCCTCGTCGGAGACCGCGACGGCGTCGTCGACGGCCTTGGCGAGGAGCTCCTTCTCGATCTCGTCGTAGCCGTCGAACTTCGCGGTGGCCGCGGCCTGCCAGGCCATCGGGGTGGTGCCCTCGGCCGCGAGCTTGGTCTTGTTCTGGCCGCTGGCTATCGCCTCGGTCATGCCGGTGAGCACCGACTTGTTGGCCGCCACGGGCGGCGGCACGAAGCGGACCCCCGCCTCCTCCGCCTTGGCCTTCGCGTCGGCGAGCTTGGCGGCGCCCTCGTCGGACTTCTTCTGCATCACCTGCTTGAGGCGGTTCACGTCCTCCTCGGTACCGGCCGCGACGTACTCGCCGATGGCGATTTCCTCGAGGTAGGCGTAGGAGGAGAAGGCGACGAGCTGGCTCTTGCGGATGTCCTCGTTCGCGTTCGGCCGCACCAGCAGGTGGGTGCCGACGGCACGCTGCAGCGAGTTGGCCGCCTTGGCCAGCTGGATCGCGTAGACCATGCGGCCGTAGGAGGTCACGTTGCCGGTGCCGAGGCCGAGCTCGTTGGAGAACTGCATGAGGTAGTGCTGGACCAGCACATAGCCCTCTTCGGTCGGGATCGGGCCCGGCGCGGTGGGGAGGTTCTTCTTCGCCGTCTCCGCGGCGGCGGCGTAGGCCGTCTCGCGGACCGTCTTGAGCTTGGGCTCGTCCCCCCGGAAGAGGTCCAGGCGCCGTTCCATGCCCTGCTTCTTCGGCATGTCCTGGACGGCCTGGTCGAACTTCACCTTCGCCGCGTCGGTCGCGCCGCGGGCCTTGGTGACGATCTCGCTGTTCGGATTGCCGCTCAGCAGCGGCTCGGCCGTGAGGTCGCGCTCGTTGAGCAGCGCGAGGCCGTACTCGGAGGAGGCCTGGACGACCTTGGCTATCTTCTCGGCGTCCTTGGCCTCGTTCCAGGTGTCGACGGAGCCCTTCACCTGGAAACCGCCCATGACCAGGCCGACGAGGGCCGGTACGAGCAGGATGGCGTTCAGGCGGGTCGGCACGCGCCAGTTGCGGGGCGAGAACCTGCTGGTGCTCCCGGGGCTCGCCGGCGGTTCCACGGGCGCGTCGACGGGCGACGCGGCCGCTCGCGGCGGCGGGGTGAAGTTGCCGCGCGCGGGTTCATCCGCGGGGCTCGTGTTGCTTCGCCTCACTCGACCAACAACCTCTCGGCGGTGCTACTAGCTAGTTCGTTGAATTCCAGCACGGTTGACGGCCCTGTTCCAAACAGTTGAAACCGGCCGTTCCCAGATCCTTATGCCCCACATAAATCGGACATAGAGTCCTTCCTGCGGCAAAAATAGGGGGAGTTGTGCGCGTAGCGGCACCGGCCGAACGCACCCCGTGGCCAACGGGCGCCAATTGTCTGTCGAAACGTTATGAACGAGAAGGGCGGGCCGTGTCGTAGGACACAGCCCGCCTCCCCTCGGTCCGGCAGTCGCGCTCCGCTTACTTCAGGCGCGCCATGAGGGCGTGCTCGACGAGCGTGATGAGCGCGCTCTTGGCGTCCGCGCGGTGGCGGGCGTCGGTGGTGATGATGGGGGCGTCCGGTCCGATCTGCAGGGCCTCGCGGACTTCCTCCGGGGTGTAGGGCTGGTGCCCCTCGAAGCCGTTGAGGGCGACGACGAACGGCAGGCCGCTGTTCTCGAAGTAGTCGACCGCGGGGAAGCAGTCGGCCAGCCGGCGCGTGTCGACCAGGACGATCGCCCCGATGGCGCCGCGGACGAGGTCGTCCCACATGAACCAGAAGCGGTCCTGGCCCGGCGTACCGAAGAGGTACAGGATCAGGTCCTGGTCCAGCGTGATGCGGCCGAAGTCCATTGCGACCGTGGTGGTCGTCTTGTCACCGGTGTGGGTGAGGTCGTCGATCCCGGCCGAGGCGGAGGTCATGACGGCTTCGGTGCGCAGCGGGTTGATCTCGGAAACGGCGCCGACGAAGGTCGTCTTGCCCACGCCGAAGCCGCCCGCCACCACGATCTTCGCGGAGGTGGTGGAGCGCGGCGCCGCGGCCTGGGAGCCTCCGTTAGAGCTGGCGAAGTCCACTGAGCACCCTTTCGAGCAGTGTCACGTCCGGCGTACCGCCGGCCTCTCCGTTGCCCGGCTGGTGAATGGCCACCATTCCGGCCTCCGCCAGGTCGGCGACGAGGATCCGGGCGACACCGAGCGGCATCGACAGCAGCGCCGAGACCTCCGCGACCGACTTGACCTCGCGGCACAGGGTGCAGATGCGCTGGTGCTCCGGAAGCAGGCCGGACAGGTGCATCGGATCGGCCGTGGTGCTCACCAGGGCCTCGATCGCGAGCTGGTAGCGGGGCCGGGTCCGGCCGCCGGTCATCGCGTACGGACGCACCAGCGGTTGGTCGCCTTCCGAGTACGAATCTCCGTACGCATCGGGATAGGCGGGGGGCGGGGTCATTGATCCTCCGGGCTGGACAGCAGTGGTCAGCGTGCCGTCTGACGGGGCGGCCGGTGGGGGGACGGTATGACGGCCTGGCGGGGGTACTGGGTTCCGGAGCGAATGCTCCGGGCCCCCGGCCGTTAGTACCGTCCGGCCGGGGGTAGGGGGAGTCAGATGAGCAGGCTTCCCTGCAGTTCCGCGCGCAGGTCCGGGGTCAGGACGCTGCCCGCACGATCCACGAGGAGGGCCATCTCGTAACCGACGAGGCCGATGTCGCACTCGGGGTGCGCGAGCACCGCGAGCGAGGATCCGTCGGAGACGGACATGAGGAAGAGGAACCCCCGGTCCATCTCGACCACGGTCTGGTTGACGGCGCCGCCCTCGAAGATGCGGGAGGCTCCGGCGGTCAGCGAGGTCAGTCCGGAGGCCACGGCCGCCAGCTGATCCGCGCGGTCGCGCGGGAATCCCTCGGACATCGCCAGAAGGAGTCCGTCGGCGGAGACCACCACCGTGTGGGACACCCCTGGGGTGTTGTCCACGAAGTTGGTGATCAACCAGTTCAGGTTCTGTGCCGCCTGGCTCATCGAACTCAACTATCGCTCCTGCTGGTAAGTGGGGTCGATGTGGTAACTGCCGGTCGCCGGACCGCTGTTGCCGGCCTGGCGGCCCTGCTGGATACCGCGCCTGAGGTTGGTCAGACGGCCGCGGACGTCATCCGGAGCCCTCGAGACCTGCGGACCGGCCTGCGCCTCGGACTGCTGCTGCGCCGTGCCGGCCACGAGGTTCGCCCGCGGGACCCGGCGGGGCAGCCCCGACGTGGTGATCCCGCCCGCGGCGGGCTGGCGGACCCGCTCGGCCTGCCGCATCAGCTCGTCGTTGGGCGAGGACCGCCAGCTGACGGTCGGCGTGGCGCCGGTCGCCGCGGTGGCGGGCTCGGCCGGTGCCTGCCCGCGCTGCGGCAGCCGCTGCGGAGCGGGCGCCGCCGCGGCGGACTGCTGCGGCTGCTGCGCCTCGGCGGGTGCCTGCGCGGCGGGCTGCTGCCCCTCCTCGCGGAACCAGTTCGACTCCAGGGTGTCGAAGATCGGGCTGCGGGCGTCACCGGCGCTCGGCGCCGGGGGCAGCGCCTCGGGCCGGGTGGCCTGCGGCAGACCGGGGGCCTGCGGGCGCTGCGGCGCCGGCGCGTAACCGCCGGGCTGCTGCGGCGCCTGCTGCTGGTACTGCTGCGGCTGCGGGGCCTGCGGCTGCTGCGGGGTCTGGGGCTGGCGGGGGAAGCCGCCGACCCCGGGACCGCCGGGGCGCTGCTGCTGGCCGCCGGGCTGGTGGGTGCCCGGGCGGGCGAACTGCCCGGTGCCGGCCGGGTCCACGGGACCGCGTACGTCCGGACGCTCGAACTGGCCGGTCGCGCCGGCGCCGTCGGCGTTCGCCTGGGGCATGGGGGCGTTGAAGTCCGGGCGGGCGAACTCGGCCGTCGAGCCGGGGCCCGAGAGCTCGTCGTGGCCGCGGGCCTGGTCGGCGCCCCAGCTGGCGCCCTGCGGGCCGGGCAGCTCGGGCAGCGCGGCGCCGCCGCGCGGCGGCAGCTGGGGCCGGGCGCCGCGCGAGGGCGGGGCCGCGGGACCGGACTGCTGCTGGGCCTGCTGCGGGGAGTGCTGCTGAGCCTGCTGCGGCTGGGGCTGCTGCGGACGCTCGAAGCTGTTGCCCTGCGGGAAGCCGGGCTGGGCGGACGCGGTGGGCGCGGCGGCCGGACGGGCCTGCGGACCACGGCCCGCCAGCGGCGCACCGGAGCCGAAGCCGGCCTGGCCCTGCCCGCTGGTGGTCGCACCCTGGTGCGGGCGGGCGCCCGGCGCGGTCTGGCCGCCCTGCGGGGACCAGCCGGCCTGGGAGCCCTGCGGGTTCTGCGCGCCCTGCTGGTTCTGGGCACCCTGCGGACGCTGCTGGCCCTGGGCGCCGTCGCGGCCGGGAAGGGCCGCGCGCTGGCCGCCGGGGGCGACCTGGCCGCGCTGCGGAGCCGCTCCCACCGGGGGACGGGCGGACGCGCCGGGCACCGAGCCCTGTCCGCCGGGACCGCCCTGTCCGCCGCCGGGGCCGCCCTGCGGGCCGGGGCCCTGACCGCCGGGCTTCTTGCCGCCCTGGGCGACGTCCACCGGCAGCATGACGAGGGCCGTCGTGCCGCCCGAGTCTGAGGGGCGCAGCTGGATGCGGATGCCGTGTCGCAGGGACAGGCGGCCGACCACGAACAGGCCCATGCGGCGGGAGACCGAGACGTCCACGGTCGGCGGCGCCGCGAGCCGCTCGTTGATCGCGGCGAGGTCCTCGGGGGACAGGCCGATACCGGTGTCGTGGATCTCGACCAGCACGCGGCCGTCCGGCAGCGCGTGGCCGGTGACCTTGACCTTGGTCTGCGGGGAGGAGAACGAGGTGGCGTTCTCCAGCAGCTCGGCGAGCAGGTGCACGAGGTCGTTGACGACGCGGCCGGCGACATCGGTGCCGGGCACCGCCGCCAGCTCGATGCGCTCGTACTGCTCCACCTCGGACGCGGCGGCGCGGAGCACGTCGACGAGCGGGACGGGGCGGGTCCACCGGCGGCCCGGCTCCTCGCCCGCGAGGACGAGGAGGTTCTCGCCGTTACGGCGCATGCGGGTCGCGAGGTGGTCGAGCTTGAAGAGGGAGGAGAGCTGGTCCGGGTCCGCCTCGCGCGACTCCAGCTCGGAGATGAGCGAGAGCTGGCGCTGGATGAGGCCCTGGGAGCGGCGCGAGAGGTTGGTGAACATCGCGTTGACGTTGCCCCGCAGGAGGGCCTGCTCGGCGGCGAGGCGGACGGCCTCGCGGTGCACGTCGTCGAAGGCCGCGGCCACCTGGCCGATCTCGTCGCGGGTGTGCAGGCCGACCGACTCCACGGACGTGTCCACGTCCTGCGGGTCGGACTCGGACAGCTGCTTGACCAGCTCGGGCAGGCGGTCCTGGGCGACGCGGGTCGCGGTGTCCTGGAGGCGGCGCAGCGAGCGGATCATCGAGCGGGCCATGACGAAGGCACCGACGAGGGAGACACCGAGGACCAGGAGGATCAGCGCACCGTTGATGATGGCGTCCTGCTGCGACTCGTTCTTGAGCTCGCGGGCCTTCTGCTCCATGTCCTCGAGCAGGGAGAGCTCGATGCGGCCCATCGCCTGGAGCTTGACGTCGTCGGCGTCGTACCAGTCCATCCAGGACCGGTTCTTCTCCTTGAGGAACTGGTCCTTGGTGCTCAGCACGCGCCGCGCGTAGTGGTCGGCGGTGCCGATCTCGGTGTTGCCGTCGCCGAGGGACGCGAGGAGCTCCTCGGACTTGCCCTGGTAGACCAGTTCGAAGGTCTTCTTCGACTGCTGCTCGCCCTTGAGCGCGGACAGGGCGTACAGACGGTCGTTCTCCTTCAGCTCGCCCTGCCGGTCGTTGCTGTCGGGGAGCGAGGCGGCGATGATCGCGCGCTGGACGGAGGCGTACTCCTTGGCGGCGGAGAAGGCCGACAGGGCGCGCGTGCGCTTGATCATCTCCGGGCTGGAGGTGGCCTGCGCCATGTCCTGGGAGAGCGAGAGCAGCGAGACGATGAGGCTGTTGTACTCGGTGACGGTCTGCTGGGCGCCGTTCGCGTACGCCTTGGTGCGGATGTCCTCGATGAGGGTGAGCTGGCGGCCGATCTGCAGGATGTTGTTGCGGATCGACTTGAGCGTCTCGTCCTTGTCCTCCGAGTTGTCGACCTTGTCGGTCGCACGGGCGAAGGCCTCGGCGGCGGCGTCGGTGTGCTCGCGGACGCTCTTGACGGTGCTGTTGACCTTGCCGGACTTGTCGGCGGACAGCGGACCGGCGGACTTGTCGCGCTCCTCCTGGAGCGCGGCGGCCAGGTTGGTGGCCTGCCGGGTCATCGTCGTCAGCAGCTGCATGTGCTCGAGCTGCGCGATGTCGTTGAGCGAGTCGTTGATACGGACGCCACCGAGCGTGGTGGCGGCGACGACGGGCAGGGTCAGCAGCGACACCAGTCGCGTGCTGATGCGCCAGTTCTGCATGGCGAGGCGGGAACCGGACCCACTGGGGGCCTTGGGTATCGCCACGTCCTGCTCGACGGCCCCGGCGGCCTGGGCCTTGCCCGGCTTGCCGGTCTTGCCGCGGCCCTTGGCCCGCGCCTTCGCCGCGGCGGAGGCGTCGGGGCCCGCGCCTTCGACAGCCGGCCCGCGGTTCTGGGCGTGCTGGGGCGAGGAGCCACGGTCGGTCCCGCCGCGGGGCTCCTGGTCAGCCGCGGCTTCCCCTCGGCCCTGGCGGGCCTGGGGAGACCCCTTGCCATCCCTCTTGAATCGTCCCTGCACTAGCGTCGCAACCTCTGGACCAGGCGTCCCGCCGGGTGACCGGTGGGACGGTGTCGAGTCGTGGGGCACTGACGGCCCCATGGTGGTCGTCGGTGACCGGCGCGTCTCCCTCTCCTTGCCGCCGCGCTGGGCGCTGTATCGCGCCACCTGCGCGCCGACTGATTCCCGCGGCGGTCCCGCGAATTCCAGCACAGTGGCGGATCTCCAACAAGGTGCGAGCGTTCCCCCAGGGGGTCGGTGACGGCTTGTGACAGGGGGGCTACGCCATGTGGGACCGCTTTCGGTAGAAACCGGACTTACACCATGCAAACACGGTGACTGGCAAGGTGTCCCAGTCGCCATGATCAGGAGCGGAATGACGCATTCAGTGGTGCAATGTCCGTTTCGCGGCAGTGAGTTGACTGTCCGTTATGCCGGTAATGCCGGGTCACGGGTGAGCAAACTCACACGGCTGTGGCCATTACTTCCCGGTTCCGTGAGGGATTCGGATGTTTAGCCTTACCTTTTAAAGGGTTGGCGCCGCGGCCGGCGCACGCCACGACCGACATCCCAGATCGAACCGAGGACCCCGAACCCCGATGAAGACGACGATGTTCCGCAACATAGCCAACCCCCGCCGCACCACCCTCGCGCACCTCGAGGACGCCGAGGAGCTGCAGGCGGCCCCGGCCGTACCGGAGCACGCCGTCGAGCTGCCGACGCAGACCGCGAACCCCCGCCGCACGATCCTGATGGACGCCCCCGAGGTCGTCGCCGCGCCGTAGCCCCGGCAAATGAGGGCGAAGCGCCCCTGCCGGCCGCGTTAGCCTGGAGCCGCAGACTCCAGCGGCGGACAGACAGAGGGGCAGACGCAACACGTGCGCATCGCCAGGTTCTCGATCGACGGCAATGTCGCCTTCGGGGCGGTCGAGGGCGATGCCGCCCCCGGCGCCGAAGGCGAGCTCGTCCTCGACATCATCAAGGGCATCCCGTTCGCGGACTTCGAGCTCTCCGGCACCAAGGTCCCGCTGAGCAAGGTTCGCCTGCTGCCGCCCGTGCTCCCGAACAAGGTCGTGGCCGTCGGCCGCAACTACGCGGAGCACGCGGCGGAGCTCGGCAACGAGGTCCCGGACGCCCCCCTCACCTTCTTCAAGCCCTCCACCTCGGTGGTCGGCCCGGGCGACCCCATCACGTACCCCTCGTTCTCCCAGGACCTCCACCACGAGGCGGAACTCGCCGTGGTCATCGGCCGCATGTGCCGCGAGGTCCCCAGGGAGCGGGTCAAGGACGTCATCCTCGGCTACACCTGCGCCAACGACGTCACGGCGCGCGACGTCCAGCAGCGTGAGAAGCAGTGGGCCCGGGCCAAGGGATTCGACAGCTCCTGCCCCCTCGGCCCCTGGATCGAGACCGACCTGGACCCGCGCGACCTGACCATCCAGTGCACGGTGAACGGCGAACAGCGCCAGCTCGGCCGCACCGGCGACATGGTCCGCTCCATCGAGGACCTGATCGTCCACATCACCGAGGCCATGACGCTGCTCCCGGGCGACGTCATCCTCACGGGGACCCCGGCCGGAGTCGGCCCCCTCAACGTCGGCGACGAGGTCGCCGTCACCATCGAAGGCATCGGCACTCTCACCAACAAGGTGATCAAGCGTGGCTAACGCGAACCCCCCCCGCGTCCGTTTCTGTCCCTCCCCGACCGGCAACCCGCACGTGGGCCTGGTCCGCACCGCCCTCTTCAACTGGGCGTTCGCCCGCCACCACGGCGGAACGTTCGTCTTCCGGATCGAGGACACCGACGCGGCCCGGGACTCCGAGGAGTCGTACGAGCAGCTGCTCGACTCGCTGCGCTGGCTCGGCTTCACCTGGGACGAGGGCCCCGAGGTCGGCGGCCCGCACGCCCCGTACCGCCAGTCCGAGCGCATGGACATCTACCAGGACGTGGCGCGCAGGCTCCTGGACGGCGGGTACGCCTACCGCTGCTACTGCACCACCGAGGAGCTCGACGCGCGCCGCGCGGCCGCCCGCGCCGCCGGCAAGCCCTCCGGCTACGACGGCCACTGCCGCGAGCTCACCACCGTGCAGCTCGAGGCGTACCAGGGCGAGCACCGCAGCTCCATCGTCCGCTTCCGGATGCCCGACGAGACCATCACCTTCACCGACCTGGTGCGCGGCGAGCTGTCCTTCAGCCCGGAGAACGTGCCGGACTTCGGCATCGTGCGCGCCAACGGCGCCCCGCTGTACACGCTGGTCAACCCGGTGGACGACGCGCTGATGGAGATCACGCACGTCCTGCGCGGCGAGGACCTGCTGTCCTCCACGCCCCGCCAGATCGCCCTGTACAAGGCGCTGACCGAGCTGGGCGTCGCCAAGAGCACCCCCGCCTTCGGCCACCTGCCCTACGTCATGGGCGAGGGCAACAAGAAGCTCTCCAAGCGCGACCCCGAGGCATCCCTCAACCTCTACCGCGAGCGCGGCTTCCTCCCCGAGGGCCTGCTGAACTACCTCTCGCTCCTCGGCTGGTCCTTCTCCAAGGACCAGGACGTCTTCTCGATCGAGGAGATGGTGGCGAAGTTCGACATCGACGGGGTCAACGCCAACCCGGCGCGCTTCGACCTCAAGAAGGCCGAGTCGATCAACGGCGACCACATCCGCCTGCTCGACCCGAAGGTCTTCGCCGACCGCTGCGCGCCGTGGCTGCGGGCCCCGCACGCCAACTGGGAGCCCGAGGACTTCGACGCCGAGGCGTGGGAGCGCATCGCGCCGTACGCCCAGACGCGGGTGGCCGTCCTGTCGGAGATCACCGCCAACGTCGACTTCCTGTTCCGCAAGGAGCCGGTCGAGGACCAGGCGTCCTGGGACAAGGCGATGAAGGGCGAGCCCGCGGCCCTGCTGACCACGGCCCGCGAGAACCTGGCCGGCGCCGACTGGAACGACCCGGAGTCCCTCAAGCAGGCCGTCCTGACCGCCGGCGAGGCCCACGGGCTCAAGCTCGGCAAGGCCCAGGCCCCCGTCCGCGTGGCCGTGACCGGCCGCACGGTCGGCCTGCCGCTCTTCGAGTCCCTGCAGATCCTGGGCAAGGAGCGCTCTCTGTCCCGCATCGACGCGGCCCTGGCCAAGCTCTCCGCGTAGCGACACCCGCGGCCTTCCCGGCCGCCGAAGGCCCCACCGCAGGGGGCGGCGCCGGATACCGGCCGCCGCCCCCTGCGGCGTGTCCGGCGTGCCCGCGGGGGCGATGTTCCGGTGGGGCCCGCGCGGCCGCGGGCGCGGGCGTAGGCTCGGCCCATGCCGATCCGCGCCGTGCTGTGGGACATCGACGACACCCTCTTCGACTACACCGGGGCCGACGCCGCCGGGCTCGCACGGCACCTTGAGGCCGAACGCATCGCGGAGCGGTACGGGACCCCGGTGCAGGCCCTCGCGCTGTGGCGGGAGATCACCGAGCGGAACTGGGCGCGCTTCGCCGCGGGCCGGGGCACCTTCCAGGGCCAGCGGCGCGACCGGGTGCGGGAGTTCCTGGAGCGGCCCGCGATGACCGACGCGGAGGCCGACACCTGGTTCGACCAGTACGTCGCCCACTACAAGGCCGCCTGGGCGGTCTTCCCCGACGTGGTGCCCGTCCTCGACGCCCTCGCGGCGGACTACCGGCACGGGGTGCTGACCAACTCCTCCACCGCCAACCAGGACCCCAAGCTGCGGGACCTCGGCCTGCGCGAGCGCTTCGAGGTCCTGGTGTGCGCCGTGGAGCTCGGCGTGTCCAAACCCGCCGCCGGGGCCTTCCTCGCCGCGTGCGAGGCGCTGGGGCTGCCGCCCGCCGAGGTGGCCTACGTCGGCGACCAGCCCGAGATCGACGCCCGGGGCGCCCGCGACGCGGGACTGCTCGCCGTCTGGCTGGACCGCGCCGGGGACCGGGGGGACGGACCCGCCGGGGTGCACCGCATCGAGTGCCTTGACCTGCTTCCGGAGCTGCTGGCTGCCGATACCCGTTTTGGAGCACGGTCAGGCATCCGGTAATGTTCTTTCTGCGCCGCCCGAGCGGGCCGAAAGGCCGGACGGGGGCGCCACTCGAAAGAAAATCCCACAAGGGGTTGACTTTTGGTGGGGTATAGTGTAATTGGCAACACGAGGGTTTCTGGTTCCCTTATTCTAGGTTCGAGTCCTGGTACCCCAGCGCAATGCAGCAGTAACGCAGTGCTTTGCCCCCGTTGTGTAGCGGCCTAGCACGCCGCCCTCTCAAGGCGGTAGCGCCGGTTCGAATCCGGTCGGGGGTACAGATCCTTCCCGTGAGGTGTCCTGGGTAGCTCCCGTACGTCTTGATGCAGGATCGCTAGGGCCCCCGTTGTGTAGCGGCCTAGCACGCCGCCCTCTCAAGGCGGTAGCGCCGGTTCGAATCCGGTCGGGGGTACGTTGGTCTGGTATAGACCACTTTGGGCTATGGTGTAATTGGCAACACGAAGGTTTCTGGTTCCTTTGTTCTAGGTTCGAGTCCTGGTAGCCCAGCGCAGTGCAGTGCAGACTGCAAGGCCCGCCCCCGTTGTGTAGCGGCCTAGCACGCCGCCCTCTCAAGGCGGTAGCGCCGGTTCGAATCCGGTCGGGGGTACGTTTCAGAAGAGGCCCTCCGCGTCCCACGCGGAGGGCCTCTTCGCGTTCCCGATCCCGCAAGAGAACGGGCCCGGAGGCGCGTGTGCGGACGTGTGCGGCGTCGTACGCGCCCCCGGACCCGGGGGGTTGGGTGAGGCAGGACGAAGGGGGAGGGGTCAGCTGGAGCGGCGCAGCGCCTCCGTGAGGCGGGCGGCCGCGTCGATGACGGCCTGTGCGTGCATCCGGCCCGGGTGGCGGGTCAGGCGCTCGATCGGCCCGGAGACCGACACGGCGGCCACCACCCGGTTCGACGGCCCGCGCACCGGCGCCGAGACGGAGGCCACACCGGGCTCCCGCTCGCCGATCGACTGCGCCCAGCCGCGGCGCCGGACGCCCGAGAGCGCGGTCGCCGTGAAGCGCGCGCCCTGCAGCCCACGGTGGAGCCGCTCCGGCTCCTCCCAGGCCATCAGGATCTGCGCGGCGGAACCCGCCTTCATCGGGAGGGTCGAACCCACCGGGACGGTGTCCCGCAGGCCCGACAGCCGTTCCGCGGCCGCGACGCAGATGCGCATGTCCCCCTGCCGGCGGTAGAGCTGCGCGCTCTCGCCCGTCACGTCCCGCAGGTGGGTCAGTACCGGTCCCGCCGTGGCCAGCAGGCGGTCCTCGCCGGCCGCGGCGGCGAGCTCCGCCAGCCGCGGTCCGAGGATGAACCGGCCCTGCATGTCCCTCGCCACCATCCGGTGGTGTTCCAGTGCCACGGCAAGGCGATGTGCCGTGGGTCGTGCGAGCCCTGTCGCCGCGACCAGCCCGGCGAGGGTGGCCGGACCGGACTCCAGTGCGCTCAGTACCAGAGCTGCCTTGTCGAGAACGCCGACGCCGCTAGAGTTGTCCATGAAACGATATTCACGTCTCACACTGTGAAACGCAAGTTCAATTTTTCCAAGAACGAGCGAGTCTGTATGTGCGGGTCCACGAACCACTGGGTCCGAGCCGTCGTCCGGGACGTGGGGTACGGGCGGTCAGGCGCACGAGATCTCTATGAAGCGCCGGCACAACCGGCCGGCCGGAGGGAAAGCGATGGGTAGGACACTCGCGGAGAAGGTCTGGGACGACCATGTCGTCCGGCGCGCCGAAGGCGAGCCCGACCTCCTCTTCATCGATCTGCACCTGCTGCACGAGGTGACCAGCCCCCAGGCCTTCGAAGGTCTGCGCCAGGCCGGCCGCAAGGTCCGACGCCTCGACCTCACCATCGCGACCGAGGACCACAACACCCCCACCATCGACATCGACAAGCCGATCGCCGACCCGGTCTCCCGGGCCCAGCTCGAGACGCTGCGCAAGAACTGCTCCGAGTTCGGTGTGCGCCTGCACTCGCTCGGTGATGTCGAACAGGGCGTCGTCCACGTCGTGGGACCGCAGCTGGGCCTGACCCAGCCCGGCACCACCGTGGTCTGCGGCGACTCGCACACCTCCACGCACGGCGCCTTCGGCGCGCTGGCCTTCGGCATCGGAACCAGCCAGGTCGAGCACGTGCTGGCCACCCAGACGCTGCCGCTGGCCCGTCCGAAGACGATGGCGATCACGGTGACGGGCGAGCTGGCCGAGGGCGTGACCGCGAAGGACCTGATCCTGGCGATCATCGCGAAGATCGGTACCGGTGGCGGTCAGGGCTACATCCTGGAGTACCGGGGTCGGGCGATCGAGCAGCTGTCGATGGAAGCGCGCATGACCATCTGCAACATGTCGATCGAGGCCGGTGCCCGCGCGGGCATGATCGCCCCTGACCAGACGACCTTCGACTACCTCAAGGGCCGCGACCACGCCCCCGAGGGCGAGGAGTGGGAGCAGGCGGTCGCCTACTGGCAGACCCTGCGCACCGACGACGACGCCGTCTTCGACGCCGAGGTCGTCATCGACGGCGCCGCGCTGTCCCCGTTCGTCACCTGGGGCACCAACCCGGGCCAGGGCGCGCCGCTGTCGGCCAACGTCCCCGACCCCGCTTCGTACGAGGACGCTTCGGAGCGCCTGGCCGCAGAAAAGGCCCTGGAGTACATGGGGTTGACCGCCGGGCAGCCGCTGCGCGAGATCAAGGTCGACACCGTCTTCGTAGGTTCCTGCACCAACGGCCGCATCGAGGACCTGCGCGCCGTCGCCGGGATCGTCGAGGGCCGCAAAGTCGCCGACGGCGTACGGATGCTGGTCGTCCCCGGCTCGGTCCGGGTCGCCCTGCAGGCCGTGGAGGAGGGCCTGGACAAGGTCTTCAAGGAGGCCGGCGCCGAATGGCGGCACGCGGGCTGCTCGATGTGCCTGGGCATGAACCCCGACCAACTGGCCCCCGGTGAGCGTTCCGCGTCCACCTCCAACCGCAACTTCGAAGGCCGCCAGGGCAAGGGCGGACGCACCCACCTGGTCTCCCCGCAGGTGGCCGCCGCCACCGCGGTACTGGGCCATCTGGCCTCACCCGCCGACCTGTCCGACGCCCACGCCACCGCCGGAGTCTGAGAACCATGGAAGCCTTCACCACCCACACCGGCCGGGCCGTCCCGCTGCGCCGCAGCAACGTCGACACCGACCAGATCATCCCCGCCCACTGGCTGAAGAAGATCACCCGGGACGGGTTCGAGGACGGGCTCTTCGAGGCCTGGCGCAAAGACCCGGAGTTCGTCACCAACCGCCCCGAACGCGCGGGGGCGACCGTCCTGGTCGCCGGCCCCGACTTCGGCACCGGCTCCTCCCGCGAGCACGCCGTGTGGGCCCTGCAGAACTTCGGCTTCAAGACCGTCATCTCCTCCCGCTTCGCCGACATCTTCCGCGGGAACTCGCTGAAGAACGGCCTGCTGACCGTTGTTCTGCCCCAGGAGGCCGTCGAACGGCTGTGGGAGCTGACCGAGGCGGACCCCACCGCCGAGATCACCGTCGACCTCGTCGACCGCAAGGTCCGAGCCGAAGGCGTCGAGGCCGAGTTCGAACTCGACGACAACGCCCGGTGGAGGCTCCTGGAAGGGCTGGACGACATCTCCCTCACCCTTCAGAACGAAGCCGACATCACCACCTACGAAAGTGGCCGCCCCGCCTTCAAGCCCCGCACGATCCGGGTCTGATTCCAGCCTGAACAGGGCTTATTCGCCCCCGGCCGATTGCTTTCAGCGCGCTGTGCCCCCCACCCTCCCGTGGGGGGCACAGCTGCGTGTTGAGGCCCCGTGAGGCGACAACTCGCCCCAGATGGCACAATCTGTGCATGGAACGCGACAGTCAACTTGAGCTCTACGGACGCGTCGCGGACCGGCTGAAAGAAGCACACACACGGGTGCGCTCACTGCAAGTCCCGGAGGGCGTAAGGATGGCGCTGTCCCGGAAGCTGCTGGTCGTCACGGCTGCGGCGAAGCACGATCTCGCCGATGCGGCAAGGCGCCTGGACAGGTTGATGAAGGACCTCGACGAGGGTCGATTCCCTGAAGGCGACTGATGCGAAGGAACTCCGTAACGTCCTCCGGCGTTGCGGCACTAGGGTGATTAGCCCGTTTCGTGTTTGATTTGCGGTATATATCCGCCTAACGTGCGAAATAAGCTTGAACACATTCGTTCTGGCGAAGTCTCCGAAGGGGAAGACGTTGAACAAGGCGCAGCTCGTAGAAGCGATTGCCGACAAGCTGGGCGGCCGCCAGCAGGCCGCGGACGCTGTCGACGCGGTACTGGACGCGATCGTCCGCGCTACCGTCGCGGGCGACCGGGTCTCGGTCACGGGCTTCGGCTCGTTCGAGAAGGTCGACCGTCCGGCCCGTTACGCCCGCAACCCGCAGACGGGTGAGCGCGTCCGGGTCAAGAAGACCTCCGTCCCCCGTTTCCGCGCGGGCCAGGGCTTCAAGGACCTGGTCAGCGGCACCAAGAAGCTGCCCAAGGGCGGCGAGGTGTCCGTGAAGAAGGCGCCCAAGGGCAGCCTTTCCGGCACGCCCCCCACCATCGCGAAGGCCGCGGGCAAGCGGGCGGCCGTGAAGAAGACCGCGGCGAAGTCGACCGCCGCGAAGACCACGGCGGCGAAGAAGACCACCGCCAAGAAGGCCGCCCCGGCCGCGAAGAAGACCACGGCGAAGACCACGGCGGCGAAGAAGACCACCACCCCTGCCGCCTCGAAGACCACCGCCAAGAAGGCCACCCCGGCCAAGAAGGCGACGGCGACCGCGAAGAAGACCGCGCCGGCCGCGAAGAAGACCACGGCGACGAAGTCGCCCGCCAAGAAGACGGCGACGCGCAAGGCCACCGCGAAGAAGACCACCGCCCGCAGCAAGTAGGCGCGCGGGTCACACACGCCGGGCCGGTTTCCCCTCCGCGGGGAAACCGGCCCGCGGTGCGTTCCGCTTCAGAAGGTCTGCAGCGTGACCAGGGTGATCCGCAGGCCCGCGCCCTCGCCGTCCGTCTCGATCCGGACCCGCTGGCCGGGCCGCAGCAGCCGCAGGCCGCCCGCGTCGAAGGCCGGGGCCTCGAAGGGCACCGGGGTGCCGTCGTCCAGCAGCACACTGCCGCTGCGGGTCCGGGAGTCGTACGTGTACGCGGTCGCCTGCATACGGGCACTGTATCGGGCGGTGTGGGGGCCCACCCCGAGCAGGAGCGCCGTCCGCAGGTCCCGGGCCGTATCCACGTCCCGGCGCACGCTGTCCACACCGGGCAGAAGGATTTCCTCCGCCCCCGAAGCCGAATGCCGGACCCGTGAACGGCCGCCGAAGGCGGGTGCCAATTCCACGTCCGGAGCAGCGGAAAGCAAGGTCGTGCCGATTCCGGCCGCATCTGCCAGAAATGCCCGGGGAAATAGCGCGGCCTTTTCGAGCACCCGTAGCAATTCGGGCGGGCGCAGCGCCGGCAGGTCGGCGTTCATCGCGGCCACCGCGGCCCGCGGCCGGTCCGCCCGTACCGCCCGCACCCCGTGGGCCAGTGCCGCGTTGAGCCCCGCCCCCGGGCCGTCCGCGACGATCCGCGCCCCCAGCCGGGAGAGCGCGGCGGAGGCCGCCGCATCGTCCGTGACGACCACCACATCCGCGACGGCGGCGCAGGCCAGCGCCGCCGCCACGGTGTCCTGGGCGAAGGCGAGGGCGAGCCCCGGGCGGGAGGCGCCCACCGCGGCCGCGAGCCGGCTCTTGGCCGCCGACAGGGGCTTCAACGGGACCACCAGGCTCCACACGGCGTTCGTGACCGACCCCTTCCCTCCGGCGCGCTGGGTTACGTGCCCCGCCCGTGGTCACGTCATGGCTGGGGCGTGGTCCGGCCCATTGTCGCCTCCGCCGGGCGGCCCGGGACCGCGGCCGTGCGAGCGGGGCGTACGGTGTTCTCGACAGAGACCGGGCCTGGGGCGACACTTGTCCGGCCGACGAGGTGCCCGAGCTCCCCCGGCTACCGCCGGGAGGTCCCGCCCCGGTCGCAGAGGAAGGTGTCCGAGTGTCCCGCCGCAGAATCGGCTTCTGGTACCGCCTGGCGGCGGTCATCGCAAAACCGCCGCTGGTAGTGCTCTTCAAGCGGGACTGGCGGGGAATGGAGCACATTCCGGCCGAGGGCGGATTCATCACCGCCGTCAATCACAACTCGTACCTGGACCCGCTCTCCTACGCGCACTTCCAGTACAACACCGGCCGGGTACCGCGACTGCTCGCCAAGGCGGCCCTCTTCAAGGTTCCGGTCGTCGGCGCGATCCTGCGCGGATCGGGGCAGATCCCGGTCTACCGGGAGAGCACCAACGCCCTGGACGCGTTCCGGGCCGCCGTCGACGCGATCGAGCGCGGCGAATGCGTGGCCTTCTACCCGGAGGGCACCCTCACCCGCGACCCCGACATGTGGCCGATGGCCGGGAAGACCGGCGCCGCCCGGGTCGCCCTGATCACCAAGGCGCCCGTCATCCCCGTGGCCCAGTGGGGCGCGAACCTGGCGATGCCGCCCTACGCCCGCGAGGACAAGGTCCGGCTCTTCCCACGCAAGACCCTCCAGGTGCTCGCGGGGCCGCCGGTGGACCTCTCCGCCTTCTACGACCGGGAACCCACCCCGGAGGTGCTCAAGGAGGCCACCGAGGTGATCATGGCGGCCATCACCGCGCTGCTGGAGGAGGTGCGCGGCGAGACCGCGCCCGAGCAGCCGTACGACCATCGCAGGGCCAGGGCGGAACAGCGGCGCAAGGCCGCGGGGGAGGGCAAGAAGTGACACGTCCCGTGAAGGCAGCCGTCTACGGAACCGGCTCCTGGGGCACGGCCTTCGGCATGGTGCTCGCCGACGCCGGCTGCGAGGTGACCCTGTGGGGCCGCCGGCAGGAGCTGGCCGACGCCGTCAACACCGGCCGGACGAACGTGGACTACCTGCCGGGGATCCAACTCCCCGAGAACCTGCGCGCCACCACCGACCCGGCCGAGGCCGCCCGCGGCGCCGACTTCACCGTCCTCGCCGTCCCCTCCCAGACGCTGCGCGGCAACCTCGCCGCGTGGGCCCCCCTGCTCGCCCCCGACACCGTGCTCGTCTCCCTGATGAAGGGCATCGAACTCGGCACCGCCAAGCGGATGAGCGAGGTCATCGAGGAGGTCGGCAAGGTGCCCGCCGAGCGCGTCGCGGTGGTCACCGGCCCCAACCTGGCCCGCGAGATCGCCGCCCGGCAGCCCGCCGCCTCCGTCGTCGCCTGTGTGGACGAGGCCGTGGCCCGGCGCCTCCAGGCCGCCTGCCACACCCCCTACTTCCGCCCCTACACCAACACCGACGTCGTGGGCTGCGAGCTCGGCGGCGCCGTCAAGAACGTCATCGGCCTCGCCGTCGGCATCGCGGACGGCATGGGGCTGGGCGACAACACCAAGGGCTCGCTCATCACCCGCGGGCTCGCCGAGACGACCCGGCTGGGCCTGGCGATGGGCGCCGACCCGCTGACCTTCGCCGGCCTCGCCGGACTCGGCGACCTCGTCGCCACCTGCTCCTCGCCGCTCTCCCGCAACCACACCTTCGGCACCAACCTCGGCCGGGGCATGACCCTGGAGGAGACCATCGCGGTCACCCGGCAGACCGCCGAGGGCGTCAAGTCCTGCCAGTCCGTGGCCGATCTGGCCCACCGGCACGGCGTCGACATGCCGATCACCGAGACCGTCGTCGACATCGTCCACCACGGCAAGCCGACGCTGGTCGCGCTCAAGGAGCTGATGGGGCGCAGCGCCAAACCGGAACGCCGCTGACTCCGTTCCGGACGTTCGAGCGGGTACTCTCGTGGCGATATGAGCAGCGAGAACCTCCCCCAGACCCCTGAGCAGCAGGGCCGCAAGCCCCGCGTGGCCGTCGTGTTCGGCGGCCGCAGCTCGGAACACGCCATTTCGGTCGTCACGGCGGGCGCGGTGCTGCGCTCCATCGACCGCACCACGTACGAGGTGCTGCCCATCGGCATCACCACGGACGGCCGGTGGGCCCTGACCGCCGACGAGCCCGAGCGGATGGCCATCACCGACCGCCGGCTGCCGAGCGTCTCGGAGCTGGCCGACTCCGAGGACGGCGCCGTCGTGCTCTCCGTCGACCCCGCCAGCCGCGAGGTCGTCTACACCGAGCCCGGGGCCGTCCCCAAGGCCCTGGGCGAGGTCGACGTGGTCTTCCCCGTCCTGCA
The DNA here is from genome assembly GCF_056430495.1 of Streptomyces sp. NPDC045967. Taxonomy (NCBI): domain Bacteria; kingdom Bacillati; phylum Actinomycetota; class Actinomycetes; order Kitasatosporales; family Streptomycetaceae; genus Streptomyces; species Streptomyces sp. NPDC045967. The sequence goes on from NZ_JBWKLE010000003.1 coordinate 521,989, forward strand.
CGGCCCGTACGGCGAGGACGGCACCCTCCAGGGGCTCCTGGAGCTGTCCGGGGTCCCGTACGTCGGCTCCGGCGTCCTCGCCTCGGCCGTCGGCCAGGACAAGGACTACATGAAGCGGGTGTTCACCTCCTTCGGGCTGCGCGTGGGCCCGTACGTGACCATCCGCCCCCGCGAGTGGAGCGCCGACCCCGCCGCCGCCCGCGGCCGCATCCTGGACTTCGCCGCCGAGCACGGCTGGCCGCTGTTCATCAAGCCCGCGCGCGCCGGCTCCTCCATCGGCATCACGAAGGTGGACGACGCCTCCGGCCTGGACGACGCCGTCCGCGAGGCGCAGCGCCACGACCCGAAGATCATCGTGGAGGCGCTGCTGCGCGGCCGGGAGATCGAGTGCGGGGTGCTGGAGTTCGAGGACGGTCCGCGCGCGAGCGCGCCCGCCGAGATCCCGCCGGTCTCCAGCCACGACTTCTACGACTTCGAGGCGAAGTACATCGACTCCGCCTCCGGGATCGTGCCCGCCCCGCTCACTGCGGAGCAGACCGCCGAGGTGCAGCGGCTCGCGATCCGGGCCTTCGAGGCCGCGTCCTGCGAGGGCCTGGTGCGCGCCGACTTCTTCCTCACCGAGGACGGCACCTTCGTCATCAACGAGATCAACACGATGCCGGGCTTCACGCCGATCTCCATGTACCCGCGGATGTGGCAGGAGTCGGGCATCGAGTACCCGGAACTCGTCGACCTCCTGATCCAGGCGGCCCTGCGCCGCTCCACCGGGCTGCGCTAGCCGCAGCGGATCGCACCGCAGACCGCCCGCCTGCCGGCCCCCAGGGGCGGGCCGGCGGGCGGTCGGTGTGAGGGGCGGCGGTCTCAGTACGACGAGACGCCCTCGGGCACGGTCGCGGCGACGGCCGTGGACAGCCCGACGAGCATGCCCGCGTCCGTGGCATGCTCCTTGTCGACCACGACCTCCGTGTACGCCTCCCGCCCGCCGGTGGTGAACCGGAACCCCCCGTCGTCAAGCTTCTCCAGCAGCCAGGCGACCCCGTTCACATGGACGCCCTCCTGGTCCGGATCGGCCATCGCGGGGGGCTTGGGGATACCGCACCGCAGTACGATCGCCGAGCCGCCCCACGCGGCGGTCAGTGCGGACGGGGGCTCGGTGACGGTCCGCTCCAGGCCGGCCACCGAATCCGGGAGTTCCTCGTGCAGCGCCGCACAGAGCCCCGCGACCTCGGCCGGCGGCGGGGGCGGCGGTTCCACCCGGGCGGTGCCGGAGCCGCCCGGCGAGCACGCCGCGACGGCCAGCAGGGCCAGCGCGGCGGGCACGGCGGACACGCCCGACACGATGCGGACAGGGACGGGTCGGCGGTGGAGGGACATCACCGGCCAAGAGTAGACGGGGGCTACAGATGGACCACCGGGCAGGTCAGGGTGCGGGTGATCCCCTCCACCTGCTGGACCTTGGCCACGACCATGCGGCCGAGCTCGTCCACGGTGTCGGCCTGGGCGCGCACGATCACGTCGTACGGTCCCGTCACGTCCTCGGCCTGGATCACCCCCGGGATCTGGCCGATGGACTCGGCGACGAACGACGCCTTGCCCACCTCGGTCTGGATGAGGATGTACGCCTGTACCACGGAACCTCCAGGGCGGCCACGAGGATCATTTCCCCTAACCTTCGGGTGGGCCCGACACGAGCGGAAGGGCCGGGGGAAGAAGGGACGCCACGGTACCGCGTCGCCGCGCACCACGGGGAGACCCGCGAGCCCGGCGCCACGCACGGCGGGGCGTACGGAGAGCTGAAGTTGACGTATCTGTTGACGGTACCCAGAGCTGTGAGGGCTCGCGACCGCAAGCGGACTGGGCAAGAAGGGGCACAGCGATGAAGGGCACTGTGGGCGAGCTGGGGGAGTTCGGGCTCATTCGTGAGCTCACCTCACGGCTCACCACCACCCCGGCGGTCCGGCTCGGGCCGGGCGACGACGCCGCGGTGGTGTCGGCGCCGGACCGGCGGGTCGTGGCGAGCACCGACATCCTGCTGGAGGGCAGGCACTTCCGGCGCGACTGGTCCACCGCCTACGACGTCGGCCGCAAGGCCGCCGCGCAGAACCTCGCCGACATCGCCGCCATGGGAGCGGTGCCGACCGCCCTGCTCCTCGGCCTCGTGGTGCCGGCCGAACTGCCGGTGACCTGGCCCACCGAGCTGATGGACGGCATCCGCGACGAGTGCCAGGTCGCGGGCGCGGCCGTGGTCGGCGGGGACGTGGTGCGCGGCGACACCATCACCGTCGCCATCACCGCCCTCGGCGACCTGCGCAACCACGAGCCCGTGCTGCGCTCCGGCGCCCAGCCCGGCGACGTCGTGGCCGTCACCGGCTGGCTCGGCTGGTCCGCCGCCGGCTTCGCGGTCCTCTCGCGCGGCTTCCGCTCCCCGCGCGCCTTCGTCGAGGCGCACCGGCGCCCCGAGCCGCCCTACCACGCGGGCCCCGCGGCCGCCGGGCTCGGCGCCACCGCGATGACCGACGTCAGCGACGGTCTGATCGCCGACCTCGGGCACATCGCCGAGGCCAGCAAGGTGCGGATCGACCTGCGCTCGGGAGCCGTCGACATCCCGACCCAGATGCACGACATCGGCCAGGCCGTCGGCGTGGACCCGCTGCAGTGGGTGCTCACCGGGGGAGAGGACCACGCCATCGTGGCCACCTTCCCGCCCGACGTGAAGCTCCCGGCCCGCTGGAAGGTCATCGGCGAGGTGCTCAACCGCTCCGCGCTGCCCCAGGTCACCGTGGACGGCGCCCCGTGGACCAGCAGCAGCGGCTGGGACCACTTCGGAGCCGACCCGGCCACCGAGGACAGCCCGCTGTGAGCACGGCCCCGCCGCTGTGCCTGACCGTCGCCGGATCCGACTCCGGCGGCGGCGCCGGCATCCAGGCCGACCTCAAGACCATGCAGGCGCTCGGCGTGCACGGCATGAGCGTGGTGACCGCGGTGACGGCGCAGAACTCGCTCGGGGTCCACGGCACGTGGGAGCTGCCCGCGGAAGCCGTCACGGCCCAGTACCGGGCCGTCGTGGACGACATCGGCGTCCGGGCCGTGAAAACCGGGATGCTCGCGTCCGCCGTGCTCGTGGAGACGGTGGCCGCGCTGCTCGCCGACACCCCCGCCCCGGCCGTCGTGGACCCGGTGGGGGTCTCCAAGCACGGGGACGCGCTGCTCGCCGCCTCGGCGCTGGAGGCCGTGCGGCGGGAGCTGCTCCCGCGCGCCACCGTGGCCACGCCCAACCTCGACGAGGTCGCCTGGCTCACGGGCGTATCGGTGGAGGGCGAGGACGACATGCGGCGGGCCGCCGACGCGATCCTCGGCTACGGCCCCCGGTGGGCGCTGATCAAGGGCGGCCACCTCGCGGCGGACGGGGACGAGGCCGTGGACCTGCTGACCGACGGGACCGAGGAGCGGTGGCTGCGGGCCCCCCGGCACGACAACCGGCACACCCACGGCACGGGCTGCACGCTCGCCAGCGCCGTCGCGGCGGGATTGGCCAAGGGCCTGGCGGTTCCGGCGGCGGTCACGGCCGCCAAGGAGTACGTCACGGGGGCCATCGCCGCCGGCTTCCCGCTCGGCGGCGGCATCGGACCGGTGGACCACGCCTGGCGCCGGCGCTGACCCCGGCGGCCGTCGCTCTTCCCGGCTTGTCGCCCTTTCCCGCCCGGCGCCCTGACCGGCCCGGGAAAGGCAAAAGACCGGTTCACCAGAGGTGAACCGGTCTTCCAGGCAACCGGAAGGGCTGCGCTACGACGGGAGGCGTCAGCGCGAGACCTTGCCGGCCTTGATGCACGAGGTGCAGGCGTTGAGGCGCTTCGGCGTCCCATTGACCACGGCACGGACGCGCTGGATGTTCGGGTTCCAGCGACGCGAGGTGCGGCGGTGCGAGTGGGAGATGCTGTTGCCGAAGCTCGGCCCCTTGGCGCAAACGTCGCAGTTGGCAGCCACAGGTCACTCCAAAGACTTCAGATGCACTTACAGTGAACCCGGCGCACCGGAATCAGAGGTCTGAAGTGGTTTGCCGGGGGGGATTGGCCCGACTCTCATCGGGCAACCGGAGCAGCATACAACGACTGCGTCCGTCCAAGAAAACTACCATGACCGCCGCTGCCCCCGCCCCGAGGGCCGGACGCCGGGGCCGTCCTTGGTTACCCTGCGGTGAACCCTGGCCCGCACAAGGAGGAACGCCCGGTGCCGCACGAGCCGCAGCCCCAGCGCCCGGACGAGCTCGACGCCGAAGCGGTGCGCGCCTGGAGCTCGCTGGCCCTGGCCGCACTGGGCCGGGCCCGTGAGGACATCGACGCGATCAACGTCTACCCGGTGGCCGACGCCGACACCGGGACCAACCTCCACCTCACCGCCGAATCGGCCCACCGCGCCCTCGAAGAGGCCTTCGGCTCGGGCACCGCGGACACCGGGGACGTGACCGACGCCACGCCCGAGGCGGCGCCCGCCTCCCTGGCCCGGGCCGTGCGGGCCTACGCCCACGGCGCCCTGCTCGGAGCCCGCGGGAACTCGGGGACCATCCTGGCCCAGCTGCTGCGCGGAGTGGCCGACGTGCTCGGCGGCGAGCCCGGCGGGCAGGCGCCCGGCCGGCTGCTGGCCCGGGCGCTGACCCGGGCCGCGGAGGAGGCGTACGGAGCGGTCGCGCACCCGGTGGAGGGCACCATGCTCACCGTCGCCGCGGCGGCCGCACGCGCCGGTGAGGCCGCCGGGAGCGCGGCCCGTGCCGCCGACGTGGCCCGCGCCGCCTACGACGCGGCCCGGGCGGCCCTGGCCGAGACCCCGGGCCAGTTGGAGGCGCTGGGCCGGGCCGGTGTGGTCGACGCCGGGGGGTGCGGGCTGGTCGCCGTACTCGGAGCCCTGTGGCAGGCGCTCTCCGGCGAGGAGCCGGCCGCCGAGGCGGTACCGGGCGGGGCCGTGTCCGTACCGCGCACCCCCGAGCCCTGCGCGCAGGAGGACGAGGGGCCGGCGTACGAGGTGGTCTACCTGCTGGAGGCATCCGAGGCGGCGGTCGGGGAGCTGCGCGCGCGGCTCGACGCCCTCGGCGAGTCCCTGGTCGTGGTCGGCGGCGAAGGGCTGTGGAACGTCCACGTCCACGTCGACGACCCGGGCGCGGCGGTGGAGGCCGGAGTCGTCGCCGGCCGGCCGTACCGCATACGCATCACGCACTTCGGCGACGAGCGGCGCCGTGCGCGCGGGCCCCGCGCCCAGCGGGCCGTGGTCGCCGTCGTCCCCGGCGAAGGGCTGGCGGGCCTGTGCGGGGAGGCGGGCGCGACCACCGTGCTCGTACGCCCCGGGGAGGCCCCGGCCGTCGCCGATCTGGTCGACGCCGTCCGCCGCGCGCACGCCCGCGAGGTGGTCCTGCTGCCGGGCGGCGCCGAACTGCGCGCCATCGCGGCCGCGGCCGCGGTACGGGCCCGCGCCGACGGGGTGCGCGTGGCCGTCATCCCCACCCGCTCCGCCGTCCAGGGGCTGGCCGCCCTCGCCGTGCACGACCCGGAGGCCAGCTTCGACGAGGACGTGGTCGCCATGACGGCGGCGGCCGGCGCCACCCGCTACGGCGAACTCGCCGTCGCGGAACGGCAGTCCTTCACCTCGGCCGGCATCTGCCAGGCCGGGGACGTCCTCGGGCTCATCGACGGCGACGTCGCCGTCATCGGCGCGAGCCTGCCCGAGACGGCCGTGGCCGTCCTGGAGCGGATGCTGGGATCCGGCGGCGAACTCGTCACCCTCGTCCTGGGACCGGAGGTGCCGGACAGCCTCGCCGAGCACCTGGAGGCGCACGTCCAGCACGGGCACCTGGCCGTGGACACGGTCACCTACCGGGGCGGGCGGTACTCGGCGCCGCTCCTCATCGGGGTCGAATAGCCGGCTTGTCGGCGGCATGGTGTGCAATGGAACACGTGCCCGCGCTCGACGAAGACCTCAAGAAGACGCTCGGCCCAGCCACCGCCAAGGTGCTGGCCGAGCAGCTCGGCCTGCACACGGCCCTGGACCTGCTCCACCACTACCCGCGGCGGTACGCCGAGCGCGGCGAGCTGACCTCGCTGGCCGAGCTCGCCGACCAGATCGACGAGCACGTGACCGTCGTCGCGCAGGTCGCCGACGCCCGGGTCCTGACCTTCAACGGGGGCCGCGGCAAACGCCTGGAGGTGACCATCACCGACGGCAACGGCCGGCTCCAGCTGGTCTTCTTCGGCGCGGGCGTGCACAAGCCGCACAAGGACCTGCTGCCCGGCACCCGCGCGATGTTCGCCGGCAAGGTCTCGAAGTTCAACCACAAGCTCCAGCTGGCGCACCCCGCCTACGAGCCGCTGGGCGCGGACGCCTCCGACCGGGACGCGGCCACCGCCTTCGCCCACCAGCTCATCCCGATCTACCCGGCCTGCGCCAAGCTGGAGTCCTGGAAGATCGCCAAGTGCGTGGACGCGGTGCTGCCCGGCGCCGGGGAGGCCGTGGACCCGCTGCCGCCCGCCCTGCGCGAGGGCCGCGGGCTGCTGCCCCTCACCGAGGCCCTGCTGAAGATCCACCGGCCGGCCGCCAAGGCCGACATCGACGCCGCGCGCCAGCGCCTGAAGTGGGACGAGGCCTTCGTCCTGCAGGTCGCCCTCGCGCGCCGCCGCCACGCCGACTCCCAGTTGCCGGCCGTACCCCGGCGCCCCGTCCCCGGCGGACTGCTCGACTCCTTCGACGCCAAGCTCCCCTTCACCCTCACCGACGGCCAGCGGAGCGTCTCCGCGGAGATCTTCGGCGACCTGGCCACCAGCCACCCCATGCACCGCCTCCTCCAGGGCGAGGTCGGCTCCGGCAAGACGCTGGTCGCGCTGCGGGCGATGCTCGCCGTCGTCGACTCCGGCGGGCAGGCCGCGATGCTCGCGCCCACCGAGGTGCTCGCCCAGCAGCACCACCGTTCCATCACCGAGATGATGGGCGAGCTGGCCGAAGGGGGCATGCTCGGCGGCTCCGACCGGGGCACCAAGGTGGTGCTGCTCACCGGATCCATGGGGACGGCCGCGCGCCGGCAGGCCCTGCTCGACCTCGTCACGGGTGAGGCCGGCATCGTGATCGGCACGCACGCCCTGATCGAGGACAAGGTCCAGTTCCACGACCTCGGCCTGGTGGTCGTCGACGAGCAGCACCGCTTCGGAGTGGAGCAGCGCGACGCGCTGCGGTCGAAGGGCAAGCAGCCCCCGCACCTGCTGGTCATGACGGCGACCCCGATCCCGCGCACCGTGGCCATGACCGTCTTCGGCGACCTGGAGACCTCCGTCCTGGACCAGCTGCCCGCCGGGCGCTCCCCGATCGCCACGCACGTGGTGCCCGCCAAGGACAAGCCGCACTTCCTCGCCCGGGCCTGGGAACGGGTCCGCGAGGAGGTGGAGAAGGGCCACCAGGCCTATGTGGTCTGCCCCCGGATCGGCGACGAGGAGGAGCCGAAGAAGAAGTCCGCGGCCAAGGCCCCCGCGCCGGACGACGAGGAGCGCCGGCCGCCGCTCGCCGTCCTCGACATCGCCGAGCAGCTCTCGCGCGGTCCGCTGGCCGGACTCTCCGTCGAGGTGCTGCACGGGCGGATGGACCCCGCCGACAAGGACGACGTGATGCGCCGCTTCGCCGCGGGCGAGGTCAAGGTGCTGGTCGCCACCACGGTCATCGAGGTCGGGGTGAACGTGCCCAACTCCACCGCCATGGTGATCATGGACGCGGACCGGTTCGGCGTCTCCCAGCTCCACCAGCTCCGCGGCCGGGTCGGCCGCGGAGCCGCCCCCGGCCTCTGCCTGCTGGTCAGCGAGATGCACGAGGCGAGCCCCGCCCGCGCCCGGCTGGCCGCCGTCGCCGCCACCCTCGACGGCTTCGAACTCTCCCGCATCGACCTGGAGCAGCGCCGCGAGGGCGACGTCCTCGGCCAGGCCCAGTCGGGCGTGCGCTCCAGCCTGCGGATGCTGGCCGTCATCGAGGACGAGGAGGTCATCGCCCAGGCCCGGGAGGAGGCCACCCGCGTGGTCGACCAGGACCCGGCACTGGAGCGGCTGCCCGGCCTGCGGACCGCGCTGGACGCCCTGCTCGACACCGAACGCGAGCAGTACCTGGAGAAGGGCTGACAATAGGGGGGCCCACCGTTCGAAGACCGAAGGACCTCATCGATGACCCGCGTGATCGCCGGCAGCGCCGGCGGGCGACGGCTGGCCGTGCCCCCGGGCACCGGTACCCGGCCGACCTCCGACCGGATGCGCGAAGGCCTCTTCTCCACGTGGGAGTCGCTGCACGGCCTCGCGGCGGCCCGGGTGCTCGACCTCTACGCCGGATCCGGCGCCGTGGGCCTGGAGGCCCTCTCCCGCGGCGCGGACCACGCCCTGCTGGTCGAGACCGACCCCAAGGCCGCCCGGTCCATCCGGGACAACATCGAGACGGTCGGCCTGCCCGGGGCGGAATTCCGGGCGGGCAAGGCCGAGCAGGTGGTCGCGGCGAGGCCGGTCGGGGAGCCGTACGACATCGTCTTCCTCGACCCCCCGTACGCCGTCGGCCACGACGATCTTCGCGAGATCCTGCTCACACTCCGGTCCAATGGCTGGCTCACGGACGACGCGCTCGTCACCGTGGAACGCAGCACCAGGAGCGGTGCCTTCCCGTGGCCCGAGGGCTTCGAGCCGCTCCGGTCCCGGAAGTACGGCGAGGGCACCCTTTGGTACGGTCGCGCCGCCTTCACCAGCGAAGACTCATGAACGAGGGAGTTCAGTTGCGCCGCGCCGTCTGTCCGGGATCCTTCGATCCCATCACCAACGGACACCTCGACATCATCGGACGTGCCTCCCGGCTCTACGACGTCGTGCACGTCGCCGTGATGATCAACCAGTCGAAGCAGGGCCTGTTCACCGTCGAGGAGCGGATCGAGCTGATCCGCGAGGCGACGGCCGACTACGGGAACGTGCAGGTCGAGTCCTTCCACGGACTGCTCGTCGACTTCTGCAAGCAGCGGGACATCCCGGCCATCGTCAAGGGTCTGCGCGCCGTCAGCGACTTCGACTACGAGCTGCAGATGGCCCAGATGAACATCGGGCTGTCGGGCGTCGAGACCCTCTTCGTGCCCACGAACCCCACCTACAGCTTCCTGTCGTCCTCCCTGGTCAAGGAGGTCGCCACCTGGGGCGGCGACGTCGCCCACCTGCTCCCGGCGCACGTGCACACCGCGCTGATGCAGCGACTGGGCGAGCGCTGAGCGCCTGACGTCCCGTCAGCCGGTGTCGGGGGGCCGTCCGCTGGCCTTACAGTCGTGCCGTCCGACTCGGGAACCGCCCGAGGCCGAGAGAGTGCGAGCCCCCATGGACGTGCAGAAGAAGCTCGACGAGATCGTCGCGGCCGTCGGCGGCGCCCGGTCCATGCCCATGTCGGCCTCCTGCGTGATCAACCGCGCCGAGCTCCTCGCCCTGCTCGAAGAGGTCCGCCAGGCGCTCCCCGGCTCGCTCGCCCAGGCCCAGGAACTGATCGGCGGGCGGGAGCAGATGGTCGAGGAGGCCCGCCGGGAGGCGGAGCGGATCATCGAGTCCGCGCACAGCCAGCGCGGTTCGCTGATCTCCGACACCGAGGTCGCGCGGCGCTCCCGGGCCGAGGCGGACCGGATCCTGGCGGAGGCCCGCCGGGAGGCCGAGGAGATCCGCGCCGAGGCCGACGACTACGTCGACAGCAAGCTGGCCAACTTCGAGGTCGTGCTCACCAAGACCATCGGGTCGGTGGACCGCGGCCGGGAGAAGCTGCTGGGCCGCGGATCGGGTCTGGACGGGCAGGGCTACCCGGACCCCGACTACGACGAGGCGCCCGAGCGCAGCCACGACCCCGAGACGCAGCGGCAGCAGGCGGACGCCTACGTGGACACCAAGCTCGCGACCTTCGAGGCGGTGCTCTCCAAGACCCTGGAGGCCGTCGGCCGCGGCCGGCAGAAGCTGCTGGGACGGGTTCCCACGGACGACCTCGGCGCGCACGTGGCGGCCCAGGACGCGGCCGGCGTGCAGCAGTCGCGCTCGGCGAGCGACGCCGACTTCCTCGCGGGCCTGGCCGAGCCCCAGCCCGTGCACGCGCCGGTCCCGGCGCAGCCCCAGCCGGTGTACGACACGTACGGCTACCAGCAGCAGCCCGGGCAGCAGGACGGCTACGCCTACCAGGACCACCAGGACCCGTACGCCGGGGCGACCGCGGGCTCCGCCGGGGCCTACGCCGGGCAGTACGACGCGCAGCAGCCCGACCCGTACGCGGGCTACGGGCAGCAGCCCGACCCGTACGCCGGTGCGGGCACCGGTTCCACCGGAGCGGCGTACGCCGCTTCCTACGGTGCGCAGCCCCAGGCCCAGCAGCCCTCGCTCGACGAGACCAGTTTCTTCGACACGAGCATGATCAACCTGGAGCAGCTCCGCCAGTACGAGCAGGGGCGCTAGGCGGTGCCCGGCTGCGGATTGGGCGCAGAGCGCGGCGCCGGGTATCCTGGCTGTTCGGTCGCGCGTATGCACCGCGATCCATGCTGCCCATCTGAGGGCGGAAACTCGATCTTCAGCGATCTGTGAAAGCAGGAACGGCCCTGAATACCCGCCTCGACCACCGCAACCCCCTCGTGTTCGACACGCACGAGCTGGGTCGGCGTCCTGGTGCCATGCAGCGGCTGTCCCGCGAGATCGCGGCGCCGGCGGACCTCGGTCTCGCCGGGGTCATCGGAGTGCCGGAAGGCGCCCCGATGAAGCTCAACCTCCGCCTGGAGTCGGTCATGGAAGGGGTGCTCGTCACAGGCACCGTCCGTGCATCGGCGACCGGGGAGTGCGTAAGGTGTCTGGAGGCCGTCGGGCGCGAGCTCAAGGCGGACTTCCAGGAGATGTTCTCGTACCCTGACGCCGACGACCGGAGCCGCTCCAGGGCGGAGCCGGCCGACGACGCCGAGGACGACGAGGACACGCTCTTCCTCGAGGACGGTTTGTTCGACCTCGAACCCGTGCTGCGCGACGCGGTGGTGCTCGCACTGCCGCTGCAGCCGGTGTGCCGGGAGGACTGTCTCGGACTGTGCCCCGACTGCGGGCTCAGCCTGAACGATGACCCGGACCACCACCACGACGCCGTCGACATTCGTTGGGCGGCATTGCAAGGACTCGTCGTGACCGATCAGGACGACGAGAAGGACAACATGAGCGGCACTGCCTCTGACGGAGTTCAGGGCGCCGCCGAGAAGCAGGAGAAGTAGCCGTGGCTGTTCCGAAGCGGAAGATGTCGCGCAGCAACACGCGCCACCGCCGGTCGCAGTGGAAGGCTGCGGTCCCCACCCTGGTTTCGTGCGAGCGTTGCCAGGAGCCGAAGCTCCAGCACATTGCGTGCCCGAGCTGCGGCACCTACAACAAGCGCCAGGTCCTCGAGGTCTGAGCGGCTGGTGAGAGGCGCAATGTCTGAACTGTCCAACGCTGAGAAGCAGGCAGACAGTAGCAACGCGGCCTCGTCCCACAAGCTTCTGGAAGGGCGGCTCGGGTATCGACTCGAGTCCGCCCTTCTGGTGCGTGCACTGACCCACCGCTCGTACGCGTACGAGAACGGCGGTCTGCCCACCAACGAGCGGCTGGAGTTCCTCGGGGACTCCGTGCTCGGCCTGGTGGTCACGGACACGCTGTACACGACCCACCCGGACCTCCCCGAAGGCCAGCTGGCCAAACTTCGGGCCGCGGTGGTCAACTCGCGTGCACTGGCGGAGGTCGGGCGCGGCCTCGAACTCGGCTCCTTCATCCGGCTCGGCCGGGGTGAAGAGGGCACGGGTGGCCGGGACAAGGCCTCGATTCTCGCCGACACGCTCGAAGCGGTGATCGGCGCGGTCTACCTCGACCAGGGCCTCGACGCGGCCTCGGAGCTGGTCCACCGGCTCTTCGACCCGCTCATCGAGAAGTCCTCCAACCTGGGAGCCGGCCTGGACTGGAAGACCAGTCTCCAGGAACTCACGGCGGCCGAAGGTCTTGGCGTACCGGAATACCTGGTCACCGAGACCGGTCCGGACCACGAGAAGACCTTCACTGCTGCTGCCCGCGTCGGTGGTGTCTCGTACGGCACCGGCACCGGCCGCAGCAAGAAGGAAGCGGAACAGCAGGCGGCGGAATCCGCCTGGCGCGGCATCCGCACCGCGGCGGACGAACGGAACGCGGCTGCCGCCGCGGCCGGCGCGGCCGCCGAAACCGGTGCGGACGCCGAAGCCGACGCGGTCGCCGAAGCCGGCGCCGCGGCCGGGGAGGGCGGGACGCCGACGCCCGCCGCTCCGGGCGCCTGACCCTTCCTTCGGGCTTCCCCCGCCCCGCCACCTGCCCCGGCAGGTGGCGGGGCGGTCCCGTTTCCGGGCCGCCGCGGCGCGGCCGGTAGGCTCGGCCGCAGCGCCCCACCGCCGCACCACCGAGGAGAGACCGTGCCCGAGCTGCCCGAGGTCGAGGTCGTGCGGCGGGGTCTCGCGCGGTGGGTGGCCGGGCGGACCGTCGAGGCCGTCGAGGTCCTGCACCCGCGGGCGGTACGGCGGCACCCGGGCGGCGGCGCCGACTTCGCGGCCCGGCTGCGCGGGGCGACCATCGGGGTGCCGCAGCGGCGCGGGAAGTACCTGTGGCTGCCCCTCGCCGACCGGGACCTGTCCGTCCTCGGCCACCTCGGCATGAGCGGACAGCTGCTCGTGCAGCCCGAGGGCGCCCCTGACGAGAAGCACCTGCGGATCCGGGTGCGGTTCACCGATTCCGGCAGCGGCTCCGCCGGAACCGAACTGCGCTTCGTCGACCAGCGGACCTTCGGCGGGCTGTCCCTGCACGAGGTCGCGGCCGACAGCGCCGACGGGCTGCCCGACGTCATCGCGCACATCGCGCGCGACCCCCTGGACCCGTTGTTCGACGAGGGTGCCTACCACCTGGCGCTGCGCGGCCGGCGCACCACCGTCAAGCGGGCGCTGCTCGACCAGTCCCTGATCAGCGGGGTCGGCAACATCTACGCGGACGAGGCGCTGTGGCGCGCCAGGCTGCACTACGAGCGCCCCACCGCCACGCTCACGCGCCCCCGGAGCGCGGAACTCCTGGGGCACGTCCGGGACGTCATGAACGCGGCCCTCGCGGTCGGCGGCACCAGCTTCGACAGCCTCTACGTCAACGTGAACGGCGAGTCGGGCTACTTCGACCGGTCGCTCGACGCCTACGGGCGCGAGGACGAGCCCTGCCGGCGCTGCGGCACCCCGATGCGGCGCCGGCCCTGGATGAACAGGTCGAGCTACTTCTGCCCGCGCTGTCAGCGGGCTCCGCGCGCGGCGTCGTAGGACCGCCGGGCCCCCAGCACCTCCGGCATGCTCGCCTCCAGGAAGTGGATGAGGGAGAGCAGCCGGTCCGCCACCTCCACGCCCATCGGCGTGAGTTCGTAGTCCACGCGCGGCGGGTTCGTCGGCTGCGCCTCGCGGTGGACGATGCCGTCGCGCTCCAGCGCGTGCAGGGTCTGCGCGAGCATCTTCTCGCTCACGCCGTCCACCCGGCGGCGCAGCTCGTTGAACCGGCACGGGCCCTCGCGCAGGGCGCCCACGGTGAGGCTGCCCCAGCGGCCGGTGACGTGCTCCAGGGTCTCCCGGGACGGGCACGTGCGCGCGAAGACGTCGAACGCGAGTCCGGGATCGGCGGCCCCGGTACAGGCGGGGAGTGTGTCCATGCGGCAAGCGTACCTCTGTGCAGCGCTAACCAGTGGGTTGCGCTTTCTAAAAGTTAGTGCTTCTCTGTTTCTCGTCGCAGCCTTCCCCGCCGCGCCGCAACGGCGGCGCGGGGGACGTCCCGAGGAGAGACCGCCTTGTCCGGTACCACGCACACCCCCGTCGTCTCGATCGCCTACCACTCCGGCTACGGCCACACCGCGGTCATCGCCGAGGCCGTCCGCAACGGCGCCACCGAGGCGGGCGCGACCGTCCACGTCGTCAAGGTCGACGAGATCGACGACGCCCAGTGGGCGCTGCTCGACGCCTCCGACGCGATCGTCTTCGGCTCGCCGACCTACATGGGCACCGCCTCGGGTGCCTTCCACGCCTTCGCCGAGGCCACGTCCAAGCGCTGGTTCGGCGACGTGTGGCAGGACAAGGTGGCGGCCGGCTTCACCAACTCCGGCTCCAAGAGCGGCGACAAGCTGCACACCCTGCAGTTCTTCCAGATCCTGGCGGCGCAGCACGGTATGAGCTGGGTGAACCTGGGGCTGAAGCCGGGCTGGAACTCCAGCACCGGTTCGGAGAACGACCTCAACCGCCTCGGCTTCTTCTCCGGCGCCGCGGCCCAGAGCAACTCCGACGAGGGCGCGGAGGCGGTCCACAAGGCCGACATCGCGACCGCCGAGCACCTGGGCCGGCGCGTCGCCGAGCACACCCGCGTCGTCGTCGCGGGCCGCGCGGCGCTGGCCGCGGGCTAGGAAACCCTGGGGGCGCTTCGTACAGGACCCTTCGGGGCGGGTACCCCTAGTAGCCGAAGTCCTGGGTCCACCAGGGGCCGCCGGCGGCGAAGTGGGCGCCGACGCCCAGGGTGCGGAACTCGCAGTTGAGGATGTTCGCCCGGTGGCCCGGGCTGTTCATCCAGGACTTCATCACGGTCTCGGCGTCGCCCTGGCCGCGGGCGATGTTCTCCCCGGCCAGGCCCGAGATCCCGGCCTTCGCGGCGCGGTCCCACGGGGTGTTGCCGTCCGGATCGGTGTGGCCGAAGAACCCGCGGGCGGCCATGTCCCGGCTGAAGGCGCCGGCCAGGGTGGCGAGCGGCGGGTTCGCCCGGACCGGTCCGCAGCCGGCCTGCGCGCGCTCCCGGTTCACCAGGGCGACCACGGCGGCCTCCTCGGCGGAGTGGTTGTCGAGGGGCGGCCGGGGGGCGGGCGCCTGGGTGGAGGGCTCCGCCGGCACGGGGGCGGGCCGCGCGGTGGCCTTGCGCGACGGCGGCGGGGACGGCGCCGTGCTCGGCGCGGAGGGGGCCGCGACGGGCGCCGAAGGCGAGGCTGGGGAGGACGTGGCCGGGCTTGACGAGGCGGAAGGGCTCGGGGAGGCGGAAGGGCTCGGAGAGGCGGAAGGGCTCGGCGACGCGGAGGCCGACGGGCTCGCGGGGGCGGAGCCGGTGGGGACACGGCCCGACAGGTTGGCGAGGCCGCCCTGCTCCTCCACGGCACTGCCGCCGGGGCTCGGTGTGGCCCCTGCGCCACGGGACTGCGCCGATCCGGCGGAGTCCGCACCGGAGACACCCACGTAGGGGAAGGAACCGCCGACCGGAACCATGCCCGTCGTGACGGCCGCCGTCCCGAGCGCCACGGCCACCGAGACGCCCAGCAGGCCGGTGCGCACGGCGGTGCCGCGCTTGCCGCCGCGGCGCGGTGCGGCATGGAGTCCGTGGCGTCCCATCGGCGTCGTGCCTTTCCATACAGACCAAGATCGTCCCTTACTCACCCAAACGGGTGAGTTCATTGGTGCGCGACTGTACGCCATGGGGCCAAGGGGGCGATGTGTCCCGAAAGTGTTCGCCCGGTTAGCGTTCACGCATGAACGAAGAGGTCCGTCTGATCGCCTGGGTGCGCGGTCGCGTGCAGGGAGTGGGCTTCCGCTGGTTCACCAGGGAGAACGCCCTGGAGATCGGCGGGGTCGTCGGTTTCGCGCTCAACCTCGACGACGGGCGGGTGCAGGTGGTGGCCGAAGGTCAACGTGAGAATTGCCACCGGCTCCTCGACTGGCTGCGCTCGGCCGACACGCCCGGCCGGGTGGACGGAGTCACGGAGATCTGGGGCACACCGCGCGGCGGCTACGACGGCTTCGCGATCCGCTGACCGTTTCGCTGATCATGTACTGATCACACTCTGAACCCGTCCGCACACGGTCGGAACTGGGCATTCTCCGTCGAGGCGTTGCCGACGCGGCCGATCCGTGGAAGGCTCGGAGATGAGGATGATCTCCACGCCCCTTGCGGGGCCCGGGCTGCCCGCCGATACGGGGCGTGATCGTGTTGACCGTCAAACTTTTTGGTGAGACGCTGGAAGCCCCGCGCACCCGAGCTGTTTGGCAGTGCTGGCAGTAGTAAGCGCAGTGACTGACAGTCGCTGCCGGACATCCGCGGGTGCGATTCCCTCACGACCCACACCACTTCGGTCGGTCACTCAGTGTGGAGGACCATCCATCATGGCAAAGGCGCTTCTCGGTTACGTCGGCGGTTCCGACCCGCGACTCCTCGCCGAGATGCGACGGCTTCAGCAGCGCGTCCAGGACCTCGAGTCCGAGCTCGTACGGATTCAGTCCGAGAACGACGCGCTGAACGCGGCCGCCGCTCAGCACGACGGAGACTCGCTGCTCGACAGCATCGAGATCGACGTACCCCAGGCGGAGCCTGCGCTCACCTGACAGCACTCATGACGTCGCTCGACTACAGCCCCGCATGATCTGCAAGGGACGCTTCGGCGTCCCTTCTTTCTTTGGACGGCCCGGACGGGCGGCTGGGCGCCGACACCGTTCGCGCCGGTGGTGCCCGCACCCCGCCCCGCACCTTCAGGGGTGAAAGGGAACGCGACGGGTAGAGTCCGGCGGCGTGCACCTCAAGTCCCTGACCCTGCGTGGCTTCAAATCCTTTGCTTCCGCGACCACCCTGCGCTTCGAGCCGGGCATCACCTGCGTCGTGGGTCCGAACGGCTCCGGCAAGTCCAACGTCGTCGACGCGCTGTCCTGGGTCATGGGCGAGCAAGGGGCCAAATCCCTGCGCGGCGGCAAGATGGAGGACGTCATCTTCGCCGGGACCACCGGGCGGCCGCCGCTCGGCCGCGCCGAGGTCTCGCTGACGATCGACAACGCCGACGGCGCGCTGCCCATCGACTACGCCGAAGTCACCATCACCCGGATCATGTTCCGCGGCGGCAGCAGCGAGTACCAGATCAACGGGGACACCTGCCGGCTGCTCGACATCCAGGAGCTGCTCTCCGACTCCGGCATCGGCCGCGAGATGCACGTCATCGTCGGACAGGGCCAGCTGGACTCCGTCCTGCACGCCGACCCCATGGGGCGCCGCGCCTTCATCGAGGAGGCGGCCGGCGTACTGAAGCACCGCAAGCGCAAGGAGAAGGCGCTGCGGAAACTGGACGCGATGCAGGCCAACCTCGCCCGCGTGCAGGACCTGAACGAGGAGCTGCGCCGCCAGCTCAAACCCCTGGGTCGGCAGGCCGCGGTGGCCCGGCGGGCCGCTGTCATCCAGGCCGACCTGCGCGACGCGCGGCTGCGGCTGCTCGCGGACGACCTGGTCACCCTGCGGCGCGCGCTCGACGCGGAGATCGCGGACGAGGCGGCCCTGAAGGAACGCAAGGAGGCCGCCGAGGCCCGGCTCGCGCAGGCGCTGCGGCGCGAGGCGGAGCTGGAGCAGGCGGTACGGGAGCTCGCGCCGCGGCTCCAGCGGGCGCAGCAGACCTGGTACGAGCTCTCGCAGCTCGCCGAGCGGATCCGGGGTACCGCGTCGCTGGCGCAGGCGCGGGTCACGAGCGCGACGGCTCCGGCGGAGGAGGAGCGGCGGGGGCGGGATCCCGAGGACCTGGAGAAGGAGGCCGAGCGGATCCGCGAGCAGGAGGCGGAACTGACGGCGGCGCTGGAGGCCGCCTCCTGCGCGCTGGAGGACACCGCGGCGCACCGGGCGGAGCTGGAGCGGGAGCTGGCCGAGGAGGAGCGGCGGCTGCGGGACGCGGCTCGGGCCCTCGCGGACCGGCGCGAGGCGCTGGCACGGCTGACGGGACGGCTCGGCGCCGCCCGCTCCCGGGCCGGCGCCGCCCAGGCCGAGATCGACCGGCTGGTCGCGGCGCGCGACGAGGCCGAGGCTCGCGCGGTGGCCGCGCAGGAGGAGTACGAGGCGCTGGCGGCGGAGGTCGGCGGCCTCGACGACGCGCCGGAGGAGGACGCGTACGAGGCCGCGCGGGCCGCGCTGGCCGAGGCCGAGGCCGCTTTCGCGGCGGCCCGCGACGCGGCCACGGCGGCGGAACGCTCGCGCGCGGCGGTGGCGGCCCGGCGCGACGCGCTGGCGCTGGGGCTGCGCCGCAAGGACGGTACCGGGGCGCTGCTGGCTGCCCGGGAGCGGCTGGCCGGGCTGCTGGGGCCGGCGGCGGAGCGGCTGTCGGTGGCGGCGGGGTACGAGATCGCGGTGGCCGCCGCGCTGGGCTCGGCGGCCGACGCCCTCGCGGTGTCCTCCCCGGCCTCCGCGGCCGATGCCATCCGCCACCTCCGCGCGGCGGACGCGGGCCGCGCCACTCTCCTGATCACCCCGCCCGCGCCCTGCGGCCCGGACCTGCCGCCCGCGCCCCCCGGCCCGGGAACCCTGCCCAACCGGACCTCGCCCGCGGTCGGCGTGCCCGGACCGGCCCCGGCCCCGGCGCCGGCGCCGGGTGCGAGTGCCGCGGAAGGGCGGTCCCCTGCCTCGAGCCCTCCCCAGGACCCGCCCGCGGGGCCCGGCGCGGCCGTCCTGCCGGGGCAGGCATCGGTCTCCTCCGGGGTGGCCGCCGCTGTCCGGGCGGCCGCCTCCAGCCCGGCCGGCGGCGCCCGCGTGGCCGTGGAGGAAGTCGTCGCCGCCGCGGGGCTGGTCGGCGGTGACGCCGAGGTGCGGCGGGCCGTGGCGTGGGTGCTGCGGGACCACTTCGTGGTCGGGACGCTCGACGAGGCCGAGGCCCTCCTCGCGCAGCGGCCCGACGCCGTGGCGGTGACGGTCGAGGGCGATGTACTCGGGTCGCACCTCGCGCACGGCGGCTCCGCCGGCGCGCCCAGCCTGATCGAAGTGCAGGCGGCGGTCGACGAGGCGGCGGCCGAGCTGGCGCGTCTCGACACCCGGTGCGGCGAACTCACCGCCGCCCAGGCCGCCGCCCAGGGGCAACGGCAGGACGCGGCGGCCCTGGTCGAGGAGCTCGCCGAGCGGCGCCGGGCCGGGGAACGGGCCCGGGCCGGGGTCGCACAGCAGCTCGGCCGCCTCGCCGGACAGGCGAAGGGCGCGGCGGGCGAGGCCGAGCGCAGTGCCACCGCGGCGGCCAAGGCCCAGGACGCCCTCGAACAGGCGCTGCTGGACGTGGAGGAGTGCGCCGAGCAGCTCGCGACAGCCGAGGAGATGCCCGCGCAGGAGGAGCCGGACACCACCCGACGGGACCGGCTGGCCGCCGACGGGGCCAATGCCCGGCAGACGGAGATGGAAGCCCGGCTCCAGCTCAGGACGCACGAGGAGCGGGTCCGGGGGCTGGCCGGCCGAGCGGATTCACTCGATCGGGCGGCCCGCGCCGAGCGGGAGGCCCGCGCCCGCGCGGAGCGCCGCCGGGCGCGCCTGCGGCACGAGGCGGAGGTCGCCCGGGCGGTCGCCGACGGCGCCCGCCAGTTGCTCGCCCACGTGGAGGTCTCGCTGGGACGGGCCGACGCGGAACGCGCAGGGGCCGAGCAGGCCAAGGGCCTGCGCGAGCACGAACTCGCCGAGGCCCGCAGCGCCGGCCGGGACCTGAAGGGCGAACTCGACAAGCTCACCGACTCGGTGCACCGCGGCGAGGTGCTCGGCGCCGAGAAGCGGCTGCGCATCGAGGCGTTGGAGGCCAAGGCGCTGGAGGAGTTCGGCATGGAGGCGGCCGGCCTCACCGCCGAGTACGGCCCCGACCAGCTCGTTCCGCCGTCCCCGCCCGCGGAGGGCGAGACGCTGCCCGAGGACCCGCAGCACCCCCGCAACCTGCCCGGCCCCTTCGTCCGCGCCCAGCAGGAGAAGCGGCTCAAGGCGGCCGAGCGCGCCTACCAGCAGCTCGGCAAGGTCAACCCGCTCGCCCTGGAGGAGTTCGCGGCCCTGGAGGAGCGCCACCAGTTCCTCAGCGAGCAGCTGGAGGACCTCCGCAAGACCCGCGCCGACCTCCTTCATGTCGTGAAGGAGGTCGACGAGCGCGTCGAGCAGGTCTTCACCGAGGCGTACCAGGACACGGCCCGCGAATTCGAGGGGGTCTTCTCCCGGCTGTTCCCCGGCGGCGAGGGCCGGCTGGTCCTCACCGATCCCGAGCACATGCTGACCAGCGGCGTCGACGTCGAGGCCCGCCCGCCGGGCAAGAAGGTCAAGCGGCTGTCGCTGCTCTCCGGCGGCGAGCGCTCGCTGACCGCCGTGGCCCTGCTGGTGTCGATCTTCAAGGCGCGGCCCAGTCCGTTCTACGTGATGGACGAGGTCGAGGCGGCACTCGACGACACCAACCTGCAGCGCCTCATCCGGATCATGGAGGAGCTCCAGGAGAGCTCGCAGCTCATCGTGATCACGCACCAGAAGCGGACGATGGAGGTCGCGGACGCCCTCTACGGGGTCTCGATGCAGGGGGACGGGGTCTCCAAAGTGATCAGCCAGCGGCTGCGCTGATCCTCCCTTCGGCTCATTCTGTTCAGGAAATGAACGCTGAGCCCCGAGCCTGCCCGTCACTACCGGTGCACACTGCATTCCTTTCGAGGTCTTGACTTCAGGAAGTGAAGTCATAAGCTCTGGTGTGCCGTGTCCACGTTCAGGTGGTGGTGAGCCGCATGCTGTGCGCCACTAGAGGAACACGCGCATAGACACGACGACCCCCACACCGCCCGCCGTCGGCGCCGGGCCCAGGAGCGCACCTTGACCAGCACAGCGAACCCACCCGCTTCCGGCGGGGGCCGGGCGGCGCAGCCCGACCACCTCGGGCACGTCATCTTCATCACCGCGGCCGCGGCCATGGGCGGATTCCTCTTCGGCTACGACAGCTCCGTCATCAACGGCGCCGTCGAGGCGATCCGCGACCGCTTCGACGTCGGCTCCGCCGCCCTCGCCCAGGTGATCGCCGCCGCGCTGATCGGCTGCGCCCTCGGCGCCGCCACCGCCGGCCGCATCGCCGACCGGATCGGCCGCATCCGCTGCATGCAGATCGCCGCGGTCCTGTTCACCGCCAGCGCCATCGGCTCGGCCCTCCCGTTCGCCCTCTGGGACCTCGCCATGTGGCGGGTCGTCGGCGGCTTCGCCATCGGCATGGCCTCGGTCATCGGCCCGGCCTACATCGCCGAGGTCTCCCCGCCCGCCTACCGCGGCCGCCTCGCCTCCTTCCAGCAGGCCGCGATCGTGATCGGCATCGCCATCTCCCAGCTCGTCAACTGGGGCATCCTCAACCTCGCTGACGGCGACCAGCGCGGGGAGATCGGCGGCCTGGAAGCCTGGCAGTGGATGCTCGGCGTGATGGTCATCCCGGCCGTCCTCTACGGCCTGCTGTCCTTCGCCATCCCCGAGTCCCCGCGCTTCCTGGTCTGGGTCGGGCGCATGGAGAAGGCCAAGACGGTGCTGCGCGAGGTCGAGGGGTCGGGCATCGACGCCGACGCCCGGGTCCGCGAGATCGACCGGGCCATCCACTCGGAGCACAAGTCGACGTTCAAGGACCTCCTCGGCGGCCGCTTCGGCTTCCTGCCGATCGTCTGGATCGGCATCGGCCTCTCCGTCTTCCAGCAGCTCGTCGGTATCAACGTGATCTTCTACTACAGCTCCTCGCTGTGGCAGTCGGTCGGCATCGACCCGAGCGCCTCGTTCCTCTACTCCTTCGAGACCTCGGTCGTGAACATCATCGGTACGGTGATCGCGATGGTCTTCGTGGACCGCATCGGCCGCAAGCCGCTGGCCCTCATCGGTTCCGCCGGCATGTCGATCTCCCTCGCGTGCGCCGCCTGGGCCTTCTCCTACAAGTCCGGCGTCGGCGGCGACATCGCCCTGCCGCACGCGCAGGGCATCGTGGCCCTGGTCGCCGCCAACTGCTTCGTGCTCTTCTTCGCCCTGTCCTGGGGCGTGGTGGTCTGGGTGCTCCTCGGTGAGATGTTCCCGGGCCGGATCCGCGCCGCCGCCCTCGGCGTCGCCGCGGCCGCCCAGTGGATCGCCAACTGGGTCATCACCGTCTCGTTCCCGAGCCTGTCGGACTGGAACCTGTCCGGCGCCTACATGATCTACACGTTCTTCGCCCTGCTCTCGATCCCCTTCATCCTCAAGTGGGTGCCGGAGACCAAGGGCAAGGCGCTGGAGGAGATGGGGTAACCATCCCCCGCCAACCACCCCGTCTCCTCGCTACTGCCCCGGCTCAGTCCTTGAGCCGGGGCAGTACCTGTTCGCACAGAAGGTGCAGGCTGCGCCAGCCCTCGTCCAGGGGCATCCCGCCGCACAGCGGGTGCAGCACCAGGTTCCCCGCCTCGCCCGCACCTCGGGCGTAGGCGACGGCCTCGTCCGGGGTGAGCACCCGGTAGACCCCCTCCGCGCGCAGCTCGGACACCGAGCGCGCGCCCGACCGCACGGCGCTGCGGATGTCCTTCGACTGCCAGGAGGCGTACGTGCCCGCCTCGTGCAGGAAGCGCTCCCCGTGCTCGGCCCAGACCCGGTCCGGGTCCTCCGCGATGTGCAGCAGCGGGGTCTCGGCCGCGGGCATCATGCAGAAGCCCTCCGTGCCGTACTCGGCGAGCCGCTCCCGGTAGTACGCCTCCAGCTCCGGCAGGTGCGCGCTGGGGAAGAACGGCAGGCCCAGCCGGGCCGCGCGCCGGGCCGCCGCCTGCGAGCTGCCACCGACCAGGAGCATCGGGTGCGGCCGTGTGAACGGCCGCGGGGTCACGCGTACGGTGCGGCCGCGGAAGGGGAACGGCTCGCCGGTCCACGCCTGCAGCAGGGTCTCCAGCAGTTCGTCCTGGAGCCGGCCGCGCCGCCCCCACTCCACACCGTGCTGCTCGTACTCCTGCGGCCGGTAGCCGATGCCCGCCACCGTGACCAGGCGCCCCCCGCTCAGCAGGTCCAGCACGGCGATGTCCTCGGCCACCTTCAGCGGGTCGTACAGCGGGCCGATGATGGCCGAGACGGTGACCGCGATCCGGCGGGTGGCACCGAGCACGGCGCCCGCGAAGGCGAAGGGGGAGGGCAGCCAGTTGTTGTCGGTGCCGTGGTGCTCCTCGGTCTGGACGGTGTCGATGCCGCGGTCGTCCGCGTACCTCGCCATGTCCAGCGCCGCCTTGTAGCGCGCGGAGAGGGATTCGGGAGTGCCGTGCGGATCGACGAGATTGAACCGGGCCACGGTGATGGGCATGGAGGAGTCCCCCTTCGCCGGATGCGGGTGGGCGGGCGAAGGGGGACGTTAGCTGACGCAGCGTCAGTTGGACAGGGATCCGGCGGGCTCGCGCTCCCCGGCCGCGGCGGCCGCGTCCGGCGCCGCTTCCGGGGCCGCCGTACGCGGCAGGACGGCGTACAGCACACCCGAGGTGATGATGCCGGCCGCCCAGCCGAGGCCGTTCCGCCCGATCCAGGTGGTGGCGAGCGGCCCGCTGAACCAGTCCACCGAGGTGAAGAGCAGGCCCACGACCAGGGCCAGGGCCCACGCGGTCATCGCCTGCCAGGCGAAACCTCCCCGGTACCAGTAGGCGCTGGTCCGCGTGGTGTCCAGCAGCGCCGGCCCGTCGTAGGACCTGCGGCGCAGCATGTCCACGCCGAAGACGCCGATCCAGGCGGAGAAGGCCACGGCCAGCAGGGTCAGGAAGGAGATGAAGGAGCCGAAGAAGCCGGTCGCCACCACCATCAGCAGGAAGCCGAAGACGAGGCTGATCAGGGCGTTGACGCTGACCGCCCAGGCGCGCGGGACCTTGATGCCGAGGGTCTGCGCGGTGAAGCCGGCCGAGTACATGGACATCGAGTTGATGAGCAGCATGCCGACCAGCGCGATGAGCAGGTACGGGACCGCGATCCAGGTCGGCAGGAGCTCGCCGATGAAGGACACCGGGTCCTGGGCGCCGGCGAGGTCCGGAGTGCCGACGGCCATGACGGCGCCCATCAGGACCATCGGCAGCACGACCACGCCGGCGCCGCCGATCGTCGCGCCCACCAGGGCCTTGGAGGAGGCGGTACGGGGCAGGTAGCGGGTGAAGTCCGGGCCGGAGGGCACCCAGCTGATGCCGCCGGCGGCGATGGTGCCGATCCCCGCGACCATCATGGCGGTGGAGCCGGCCGGCTTGCCGAAGACGGCGGCCCAGTCGGTGGTGGCCACCAGGTATCCGAGGACCAGCACGCTGAAGGCGCCGAACAGGTACGTCGACCACGTCGAGCAGACGCGCAGCGCGTTGATGCCGAGGCCCGAGACGACGAAGGTGGCGCCCACGAAGAACAGCAGCGTGACCACGATCAGCGGGGTGCTGCTCCTGACACCGAACAGCAGGTCGAGCACGGTCAGCACCGCGTAGGCGCCGCTGACCGCGTTGATGGTCTCCCAGCCCCAGCGGGCCACCCATATGAGGGCGCCGGGGAAGAGGTTGCCGCGCTGGCCGAACACGGCCCGCGAGAGCGCCATGCCCGGGGCGCCGCCGCGCTTGCCGGCTATCGAGATCAGACCCACGATCCCGTACGACAGGACCGGCGCGGCGACCGCGACGACCAGCACCTGCCAGATGTTGAGCTCGTTGAAGATCACCAGGCCGGCGCCCATGGTCAGCAGCAGCACGCTGATGTTGGCGGCCACCCAGGTGGGGACGAGCTCGCGGACACGGCCGACGCGCTCGCCGTCCGGGACCGGCTCCAGGCCGCGGGTCTCGACGGCGGTGTCTTCGGCAGGCATGCGGTCTCCGTGGGGGAGGGAGTGGCAGGGAGTCGCCCATCATCGTAGATCTGCCGCTAAAACCCCAAAAAACGCCGTACGGCCCGGTGGGAACCGTCAAGGTCCGGGTTCCGGGGCCGCCGTGGCCGATACTGGGTGGGTTATGGACATCCTCATCCTTGCTGTAGTCATCGCCCTGGTCGCGGTCGGCGCGATCAGCGGGCTCGTGGTCAGCAGCCGCAAGAAGAAGCAGCTGCCGCCCACGGCGCCGTCGAGCACGCCGACCATCACTGCCCCGCCCGCCGAACCCCAGGTGGGGGAGGACGCCGCACCGACGGTCGACGAGCCGCGCCGAACCATCGAGGAGGTCGACCTCCCCGACGCGGAGGCTGCCCTCGCGACGCCGGCCGCCGTCGAGGACCCGGTCGTGGAGGCTCCGCCCGCGCCCGCGATCGAGGTTCCCGAGCCCACCGCCGGCCGCCTGGTCCGGCTGCGCGCGCGCCTGGCCCGCTCGCAGAACTCCCTGGGCAAGGGGCTGCTCACGCTGCTCTCCCGGGAGCACCTCGACGAGGACACCTGGGAGGAGATCGAGGAGACCCTCCTCGTCGCCGACGTCGGTGTCGTCCCGACCCAGGAGCTGGTCGACCGGCTCCGTGAGCGGGTCAAGGTGCTCGGCACCCGCACCCCGGCGGATCTGCGCACCCTGCTCAAGGAGGAGCTGCTGACCCTGATCGGCACCGACTTCGACCGCGCCGTGAAGACCGAGAGCGGCGAGGACACCCCCGGCGTGATCATGGTCGTCGGCGTCAACGGCACCGGCAAGACCACGACCACGGGCAAGCTGGCGCGCGTGCTCGTCGCCGACGGCCGCAGTGTGGTGCTCGGCGCCGCCGACACCTTCCGCGCCGCCGCCGCCGACCAGCTCCAGACCTGGGGCGAGCGCGTCGGGGCCCGTACGGTGCGCGGCCCGGAGGGCGGCGACCCGGCGTCGATCGCCTACGACGCCGTCAAGGAGGGCATCGCCGAGGGCGCCGACGTGGTGCTCATCGACACCGCGGGCCGCCTGCACACCAAGACCGGCCTGATGGACGAGCTCGGCAAGGTCAAGCGGGTCGTGGAGAAGCACGGCCCGCTCGACGAGATCCTGCTGGTCCTGGACGCCACCACCGGCCAGAACGGCCTCGCCCAGGCCCGCGTCTTCGCCGAGGTCGTGGACGTCACCGGCATCGTCCTGACCAAGCTCGACGGCACCGCCAAGGGCGGCATCGTGATCGCCGTCCAGCGCGAGCTCGGCGTCCCGGTCAAGCTCATCGGCCTCGGTGAGGGCGCGGACGACCTGGCGCCGTTCGAGCCGGAGGCGTTCGTGGACGCGCTGATCGGCGACTGACGGCCCCTCCCTCCTCGTGCGGGTGCCCCCGCGTTCCGGCCGGAACGCGGGGGCACCCGCACGAGGAGGGGAGACGCGGCCTAGCGGCGGAACCGGTGGCAGATGTAAGCGAGGGTGCCGAGCAGGAGCCGGGCCTGCGGCGGGCCGCCGGCCGAGTCGAGCGCGGGCGGCCGCATCCAGCCGGCCTGGCCGAGCCCGGCCCGGTCCGAGGGCGGGGCCGTCACGTGGCAGCCGTCGCCGAGGGCGCGCAGGTCCAGATCGGCGTCGTCCCAGCCCATCCGGTACAGCAGCTGGGGCAGCTCGTCCGCGGCGCCCGGCGCGACGAAGAACTGCGCCCGGCCGTCCGGGGTCTCGATGACCGGCCCGAGCGGCAGCCCCATCCGCTCCAGCCGGACCAGCGCGCGGCTGCCGGCCTCCGCGGAGACCTCGATGACGTCGAAGCTGCGGCCCACGGGGAGCAGTACCGCGGCCCCCGGGTACTCGCCCCAGGCCCCGGTGACCTCGTCCAGGGTGGCCCCGGCCTTGACCGTGGGGGCGAAGGGGAGCGGATGCGCTCCGGGGGCGGCGCACCGCGGGTCACCGCAGGAGCAGTCGCGTGCCGGGGACGCGGCGCGGGCTCCGGGGACCACGTCCCAGCCCCACAGTCCGGTGTACTCGGCCACTGCCGTGCAGTCCGAGGTCCGGCCGCGGCGGCGGGCGCCGGAGCGGAACTCCCTGGTGCCGCGGCTGCCGCCGATCGTGAAGCCCATGCCCATGCCCCCTCCAACGGGTCGGACGCTCCGGTGGTTACGGCATTGACGGCACCGGCGCACTCCTCGCCGCGTGCGCCCCGAGCGCACTCCTGTCCACCAATCCCTTTTCACCTCGGTGTCAAGTGAATCGCGCCTGGCCGGTGGCGGGTTCATTCGAAGGGGTGGCGAATGGTGGCGTTTCCGGAAACGGCCTCGCGGGAGGGGTGATCGTAGGATTACTTTCGGTACACGAACCCCGATGGCGGACCGAGCGTGGTTATGCCGGAGGCAATGCGTGAAGGACTTGTGAAGGTCCGTGGCGACCGTCACCGCTCCCGTCAGGGTTTCGTGGGAAGAGGCGATGTGGATGGGGGCGTTCCAGTGAGCGGCAGCGGCGCAAGCGGAACGGGCGAGGAGTCGGCGGAGTCCGCCGACCGGAATGTCCAGCTGACCTCCTGGTTCGTCCGCAGCGGCTGGTCCAAGGGCGAACTGGCCCGCCAGGTCAACCGGCGGGCCCGCCAGATGGGCGCCCACCACATCAGCACGGACACCTCCCGGGTCCGCCGCTGGCTCGACGGCGAACAGCCCCGCGAGCCCGTCCCGCGGATCCTCTCCGAGCTGTTCTCGGAGCGCTTCGGCTCCGTCGTGGCCATCGAGCAGCTCGGCCTGCGCACCGCGCACCAGACGCCGTCCGTCTCCGGTGTCGACCTGCCCTGGGCCGGCCCGCAGACCGTCGAACTGCTCGGCGAGTTCTCCCGCAGCGACCTGATGCTGGCCCGCCGCGGCTTCCTCGGCACCTCGCTCGCCCTCTCCGCGGGCCCCGCCCTGATCGAGCCCATGCAGCGCTGGCTCGTTCCGGTCCCGGCCGCCGATGGGGGAGCGCGTGCGACGGGGCCGGCCGGCGCCACCGGCTCGCGCCCGCCGCGGCTGTCCGAACCCGAGCTCGACCTCCTCGACGCCACCACCGTCATGTTCCGGCAGTGGGACGCCCAGTGCGGCGGCGGGCTGCGCCGCAAGGCCGTGGTCGGCCAGCTCCACGAGGTCACCGACCTGCTCCAGGAGAGCCACCCCGGGCCCGTCATGAAGCGGCTCTTCAAGGTCGCCGCCGAACTCGCCGAACTGGCCGGCTGGATGAGCTACGACGTCGGCCTGCACCCCACCGCGCAGAAGTACTTCGTCCTCGCCCTGCACGCCGCGAAGGAGGCCGGGGACAAGCCGCTCGGCTCGTACATCCTCTCCGGGATGAGCCGCCAGATGATCCACCTCGGCCGCCCCGAGGACGCCCTGGAACTCATCCACCTCGCGCAGTACGGCAGCCGCGACTGCGCCGGCCCGCGCACCCAGGCGATGCTGTATGCGATGGAGGCCCGCGCCTACGCCAACATGGGGCAGCCCAGCCGCTGCAAGCGGGCCGTGCGGATGGCCGAGGACACCTTCGGCGACGCCGGCTTCGGGGGCGAGCCCGAACCCGACTGGATCCGCTTCTTCTCCGAGGCGGAACTCAACGGCGAGAACTCCCACTCCTACCGGGACCTCGCCTACGTGGCCGGGCGCAGCCCGACCTACGCCTCCCTCGCCGAACCGGTCATGGAACGGGCCGTCGAGCTCTTCGAGAAGGACGAGGAGCACCAGCGCTCCTACGCCCTGAACCTCATCGGCATGGCCACCGTGCACCTGCTCCAGCGCGAGCCCGAGCAGGCCACCGTCCTCGCCGGCCAGGCCCTGGACGTGGCGCAAAAGGTCCGTTCCGAGCGCGTGAACACCCGGCTGCGCAAGACCGTGGACATCGCGGCCCGTGAGTACGGCGACGTCGCCGAGGTGGTCCGGCTCACCGACATCCTCGCCGCCCGGCTGCCCGAAGCCGCGGAGGCCGTCTGACGGCCCCGCCGGCCGCTCCCAGGCCCCGGCCGCGGCAGCCAACCCCGTGAAGCCCGATCAGGCTCCCCCAGCCAGGACCTCCGGGCGCTGCCGCGGCCGGCTGTCCTTCCGCGCCTCGACCGGCGCCGCTCCCGAGAAGGTGGCCGCTCCCCGTCGTGGTGCCCCGACCGGTGGTCGCGGTGGTCATCGGTGCTCGGCCGTGTTCATCGGGCCGTAACAGCCACGACCTCTTCGTCATCGGGGCGAAACACCCAGCGGCGCCGCCGGAAACCGGCCTGCGCGAATCTCATGGCCAATAACCGGCCACTCCGGGCCGACCCCCCGGCCGGACGCCCTTACCGCCGCTCAGGTTTTTCACGATCGCCCGCACGCGAACGTACCGACGACGAGGAGACGCCGATGGCATCAGCCATCACGACCCTCGCGGCAGACGCCCCGACGCTGTCTGCCGCGAACACCGGGTTCATGCTCATCTGCTCCGCCCTGGTCATGCTGATGACCCCGGGGCTGGCCTTCTTCTACGGAGGCATGGTCCGCGTCAAGAGCAGTCTCAACATGCTGATGATGAGCTTCATCAGCCTCGGGATCGTCACGATCCTGTGGGTGCTCTACGGCTTCAGCCTCGCCTTCGGCACCGACTCGGGCTCCCTCATCGGCTGGAACTCCGACTACCTCGGCCTCAGCGGCATCGGCATCACCGAGCTGTGGGACGGCTACACCATCCCGGTCTACGTCTTCGCCGTCTTCCAGCTGATGTTCGCCGTCATCACCCCCGCCCTGATCAGCGGCGCCCTCGCCGACCGGGTGAAGTTCAGCGCCTGGGCCCTGTTCACCGCCCTGTGGGTCACCGCCGTCTACTTCCCCGTCGCCCACTGGGTCTGGGGCTCGGGCGGCTGGCTCTTCGAGATGGGTGTCATCGACTTCGCGGGCGGCACCGCCGTCCACATCAACGCCGGCGCCGCCGCCCTCGGCGTGATCCTGGTCATCGGCAAGCGCGTCGGCTTCAAGAAGGACCCGATGCGCCCGCACAGCCTGCCCCTGGTGATGCTCGGCGCCGGTCTGCTGTGGTTCGGCTGGTTCGGGTTCAACGCGGGCTCCTGGCTCGGCAACGACGACGGCGTCGGCGCGGTCATGTTCGTCAACACCCAGGTCGCCACGGCCGCCGCCATGCTCGCCTGGCTCGCCTACGAGAAGCTGCGCCACGGCTCCTTCACCACCCTCGGCGCGGCCTCCGGCGCGGTCGCGGGCCTCGTCGCCATCACCCCGGCCGGCGGCGCCGTCAGCCCGCTCGGCGCGATCGCCGTCGGCGCCATCGCCGGCGTGCTCTGCGCCATGGCGGTCGGCCTCAAGTACCGCTTCGGCTTCGACGACTCCCTCGACGTGGTCGGCGTGCACCTCGTCGGCGGGATCGCCGGCTCCCTGCTCGTGGGCCTCTTCGCCACCGGCGGGGTCCAGTCCGACGTCGCGGGCCTCTTCTACGGCGGCGGCCTGGAGCAGCTCGGCAAGCAGGCCGTCGGGGTCTTCGCCGTCCTCGCCTACTCTCTCGTCGCGTCCGCGCTGCTCGCCTTCCTCCTCGACAAGACGATGGGGATGCGGGTCAGCGAGGACGACGAGGTCTCCGGCATCGACCAGGTCGAACACGCCGAGACGGCCTACGACTTCAGCGGAGCGGGCGGCGGAGCCTCCTCCCGGAGCACCGCCGCACCCGTCCCCGCCGCCGCCGCGAGCAAGAAGGTAGACGCATGAAGCTGATCACCGCGATCGTCAAGCCGCACAAGCTGGACGAGATCAAGGAGGCGCTCCAGGCCTTCGGGGTCCAGGGACTCACGGTCACCGAGGCCAGCGGCTACGGCCGCCAGCGCGGCCACACCGAGGTCTACCGCGGCGCCGAGTACACCGTGGACCTCGTGCCCAAGATCCGCATCGAGGTGCTCACCGACGACACCGACGCCGACGACGTGATCGACGTCATCGTGCGGGCCGCCGCCACCGGCAAGATCGGCGACGGCAAGGTGTGGAGCGTCCCGGTGGACTCCGTCGTCCGGGTCCGCACCGGCGAGCGCGGCGCTGACGCGCTCTAGGTGACGGGAGCTCCCGGGTGACGCGCGTCGAAGAGACCACCGACCACACGGCCGACCCGGAACCCGGCGGATACGCCGCGGCCCGGCTGCGACTCCTCCAGGAGGAGTCGCGGTCCGGGCCTTCCCGGCGTTCCGCCCTGGCCGGCCTGACCGACACATGGCTGACCGGCCTGTTCACGGCCGCCGTCCGGGAGGCCGGCGTACGCGGCGCCGCCCTGGTGGCCGTCGGCGGCTACGGGCGGGGCGAGCTCTCCCCCCGCAGCGACCTGGACCTGCTGCTGCTGCACGACGGCAAGGCCGAGCCGGGGCGGCTCAGCGCGCTGGCCGACCGCCTCTGGTACCCGGTGTGGGACCTGGGCCTCGCCCTCGACCACTCCGTACGCACCCCCGGCGAGGCCCGCAAGACCGCCGCCGAGGACCTCAAGGTGCACCTCGGGCTGCTCGACGCCCGGCCGGTCGCCGGGGACGCGGGCCTGCTCGCGGGCCTGCGTACCTCCGTCCTGGCCGACTGGCGCAACCAGGCGGGCAAGCGCCTCCCGCAGCTGGACTCCCTGTGCCGGGAGCGGGCCGAGCGGGCCGGGGAGCTGCGCTTCCTGCTCGAACCCGACCTCAAGGAGGCCCGCGGCGGACTGCGGGACGCCACCGCCCTGCGGGCGGTCGCGGCGTCCTGGCTGGCCGACGCCCCGCGCGCGGGCCTCGCCGAGGCACGCAGGCGGCTCCTCGACGCCCGGGACGCCCTGCACCTGGTGACGGGCCGGGCCACCGACCGCCTCGCCCTCCAGGAGCAGGACCAGGTCGCGCGGCGGCTCGGGCTGCTCGACGCGGACGCGCTGCTCCGGGAGGTGTACGAGGCCGCGCGGGTCGTCGCGTACGCCGGGGACGTCACCTGGCGGGAGGTCGGGCGGGTGCTGCGGGCGCGCTCGGCCCGGCCGCGGCTGCGCGGCCTGCTCGGCACCCGGGGCCCGGCGGCGGCCCCGCGGGCACCGCTCGCCGAAGGGGTCGTGGAGTCCGACGGCGAGGCTGTACTGGCCCTCGCCGCGCGCCCCGACCGCGATCCGGGGCTGGCGCTGCGGCTGGGCGCGGCCGCCGCCCGGGCGGGGCTGCCGGTCTCGCTGCACGCGCTGCGCAGGCTCGCCGCCCAGGGGAGCGCGCTGCCCGTGCCGTGGCCGGCGGAGGCCCGCGAACAGCTCCTGACCCTGCTGGGCGCGGGCGAGCCGATGGTGGCCGTCTGGGAGGCCATGGAGGCGGAGGGCCTCATCACGCGGCTGCTGCCCGACTGGGAGCGGGTACGGTGCCGCCCCCAGCGCAATCCCGTCCACACCTGGACGGTGGACCGGCACCTCATCGAGACGGCGGTGCGCGCCTCGGCCCTCACCCGCCGGGTCGGTCGCCCGGACCTGCTCCTGATGGCCGCGCTGCTGCACGACATCGGCAAGGGCTGGCCGGGCGACCACTCGGTGGCGGGCGAGACGATCGCCCGCGACATGGCCGCCCGGGTCGGCTTCGGCCCGCAGGACGTCGCCGTCCTGGGCACGCTCGTACGCCACCACCTGCTGCTGATCGACACCGCGACCCGGCGCGACCTGGACGACCCGGCGACCGTCCGCTCGGTCGCCGAGGCCGTCGGAACGGTGGGGACGCTGGAGATCCTGCACGCCCTGACCGAGGCCGACGCCCTGGCCACCGGACCGGCGGCGTGGAGCGCCTGGCGGGGATCGCTGGTCGCCGACCTCGTCGGGCGGGTCGCGGCCGTGCTGCGCGGGACCCCGCCGGACGCGGACGAGCCGCAGATCGCCACGACCGAGCAGGAACGCCTGGCGGTGGAGGCCCTGCGCACCGGGGAGCCGGTGCTCGCGCTGCACGCCCGCCGGGAGGAGGACGCGGTCGGCGTGGAGCTCGTCGTGGCCGTTCCCGACCAGCCGGGCGTCCTGCCGGCGGCGGCCGGGGTACTGGCCCTGCACCGGCTGACCGTACGCGCGGCGGACCTGCGCTCCGTGGAACTCCCGGACCGGCTGGGCGAGGTCCTGGTGCTGCGCTGGCGGGTGGCGGCGCAGTACGGGGCGCTGCCCGAGGCGGCCCGGCTGCGCACCGACCTGGTCCGGGCCCTGGACGGCTCGCTGGACGTGCCGGCGAAGCTCGCGGAGCGCGAGGCGGCCTACCCGCGCCGGCGCGGGGTGGTCCCGCCGCCGCCCCGGGTCGCGGTGGTCGCCGACGTGTCCTCCGTGGCCACGGTCCTGGAGGTTCGGGCGCCCGACGCCGTCGGTCTGCTGCACCGGATCGGGCGGGCGCTGGAGTCCTGCGGGGTCCGGGTGCGCAGCGCGCACGTCTCGACGCTGGGCGCCGACGCGGTGGACACCCTCTACCTCACCGCCCGGGACGGCAAACCGCTGGACCCGGAGCAGGCGGCCGCCCTGGCCGGCGCGGTGCAGGCGGCCCTGGCGTAGGGGCGCGGCCGGCGGCCGCGGCGCCCGGCCACGCCGCCGCGGCCGACCGGGCATGGCGCGCCCGGTGCCGCGCGGCGTGGGGGGCCGGAGCCGGCGGACGCGGCCCGCGGGCGGGCCCCGGTCCAAAAGCCGCCCGCAGGGCCGGACGGGCGGCGCGGCCCGATACTCTGGGGGACGACCACCACGCCCCCGACCCGAGGAATCGCGACCACCGTGTTCGATACGCTCTCCGACCGCTTGGCGAATACCTTCAAGGGCCTGCGCGGCAAAGGCCGGCTGTCCGAGGCTGACATCGACGCAGCGGCCCGGGAAATCCGTATCGCGCTCCTCGAGGCCGACGTCGCCCTCCCGGTCGTCCGCTCCTTCATCGCGAACGTCAAGGAACGCGCGCGCGGCGAAGAGGTCAGCAAGGCCCTGAACCCGGGCCAGCAGGTCCTCAAGATCGTCAACGACGAGCTCGTGACGATCCTCGGCGGTGAGACGCGCCGGCTGCGGTTCGCCAAGACCGCCCCCACCGTGATCATGCTCGCGGGCCTCCAGGGTGCCGGTAAGACCACCCTGGCCGGCAAGCTCGGCCTGTGGCTCAAGGGGCAGGGCCACACCCCGCTCCTCGTCGCGTGCGACCTCCAGCGCCCCAACGCCGTCAACCAGCTCTCCGTCGTCGCCGACCGCGCGGGCGTGGCGTTCTACGGCCCCCAGCCCGGCAACGGCGTCGGAGACCCGGTCCAGGTGGCCAAGGACTCCGTCGAGTACGCGCGCACCAAGCACCACGACATCGTCATCGTCGACACCGCCGGCCGCCTCGGCATCGACCAGGAGCTGATGCGGCAGGCCGCGGACATCCGCGACGCCGTCAGCCCAGACGAGATCCTCTTCGTCGTCGACGCCATGATCGGTCAGGACGCCGTCAACACGGCGGAGGCGTTCCGCGACGGCGTCGGCTTCGACGGCGTCGTGCTCTCCAAGCTCGACGGCGACGCGCGCGGCGGTGCCGCCCTCTCCATCGCGCACGTCACCGGCAAGCAGATCATGTTCGCCTCGAACGGCGAGAAGCTCGACGAGTTCGACGCCTTTCACCCGGACCGCATGGCGGGCCGGATCCTCGACATGGGTGACATGCTCACCCTCATCGAGCAGGCGGAGAAGACCTTCTCGCAGGCCGAGGCCGAGAAGATGGCGGCCAAGCTCGCCAAGGGCCCCAAGGAGTTCACGCTCGACGACTTCCTGGCCCAGATGGAGCAGGTCCGCAAGATGGGCTCCATCTCCAAGCTGCTCGGCATGCTGCCCGGCATGGGGCAGATCAAGGACCAGATCAACAACATCGACGAGCGCGACGTGGACCGCACCGCCGCGATCATCAAGTCGATGACCCCGGCCGAGCGCCAGGACCCGACGATCATCAACGGCTCGCGCCGCGCCCGTATCGCCAAGGGCTCCGGCACCGAGGTCAGCGCCGTCAAGGCGCTGGTCGAGCGCTTCTTCGACGCCCGCAAGATGATGTCCCGCATGGCCCAGGGCGGCGGCATGCCCGGCATGCCCGGCATCCCGGGGATGGGCGGCGGCCCCGGCCGGCAGAAGAAGCAGGTCAAGCAGGCCAAGGGCAAGCGCAAGAGCGGCAACCCGATGAAGCGCAAGGAAGAGGAGGCCGCCGCCGCGGCCCGCCGCGAGCAGGGGCCGCAGGTGGAGCCGGCGCCGGGGGCCAACCCGTTCGGCCTCCCGGCGGGCAGCGGCCAGCCGGGGCAGGACTTCGACCTCCCGGACGAGTTCAAGAAGTTCATGAAGTAGCACCCGCACGGCAGTCTGCGCAGGGCCCCGGACGTGACCCCACGGCCGGGGCCCTGCGCCGTGCGCGGGGGCAACGGGGGGATTTGTCGCTTATCGTCTGCCGGGAGGACGGCAGAAGGAGGCGCCCCGTGCCCACCCCCACCCCCGTACCGCCCCGCGACCGGGCCGACACGCCCTGGCGCTCCGAGGGCGCGCCGCCCACCCCCGCGCCGAAGAAGCGGATGCCGGGCGGCTGGCGCGGGCTGATCCTCGCCGCCCTGATCGTCTACCTGATCACCAACCTGGTGCTGTCCTTCTTCAACGAGGGGGACGAGCCGACGATCTCCTACACCGAGTTCAGCAAGCAGGTCGCGGCCGGCAACGTCTCCAAGATCTACTCCAAGGGCGACGCGATCCAGGGCCAGCTGAAGACCGGGCAGCCGATGCCCGACGGCGACAAGGGCGACTACACCAAGTTCGTCACCCAGCGGCCCGCCTTCGCCGACGACGACCTGTGGGCGAACCTCACCCGGCAGAACGTCACCGTGACCGCCTCCCCGGTCGTCGTGCAGCGCAGCTTCCTGGCCAACCTCCTGCTCTCCCTCGCCCCGATGCTGCTGCTGGTCCTGCTGTGGGTGTTCGTCGCCCGCCGGATGAGCGCGGGCATGGGCGGCGGCATGGCCGGACTGGGCCGCAAGGCACCGCCCAAGCCGGTGGAACTGGAGCGGGGCGACCAGCGGACCACCTTCGCGGACGTGGCGGGCATCGACGAGGTCGAGGGCGAGCTGAACGACGTCGTCGACTTCCTCAAGAACCCGCAGGCCTACCGCAGGCTGGGCGCTCGGATGCCCGGCGGGGTCCTGCTGTCCGGCCCGCCCGGCACCGGCAAGACACTGCTCGCGCGGGCGGTGGCGGGCGAGGCCGGAGTGCCGTTCTTCTCCGCCTCGGCCTCCGAGTTCATCGAGATGATCGTCGGCGTGGGCGCCTCCCGGGTCCGCGAGCTGTTCACCGAGGCCCGCAAGGTGGCTCCCGCGATCATCTTCATCGACGAGATCGACACCATCGGGCGCGTGCGCGGCGCCGGCGGGGCCGTGGGCGGCCACGACGAACGCGAGCAGACCCTCAACCAGATCCTCACCGAGATGGACGGCTTCTCCGGCTCGGAGGGCGTCGTCGTCCTCGCCGCCACCAACCGCGCGGACGTCCTGGACCCCGCCCTGACCCGGCCCGGCCGCTTCGACCGCACGGTGGTCGTCTCCCCGCCCGACCGCGGCGGCCGCGAGGCCATCCTGCGCATCCACACCCGGGACATCCCGCTCGCCCCGGGCGTCGACCTCGCCCAGGTGGCCCGCACCACCCCCGGCATGACCGGCGCCGAACTGGCCAACCTGGCCAACGAGGCGGCACTGCTGGCCGTCAAACGCCGGCAGGACGAGGTGACCCAGGCCGACCTGTCCGACGCCCTGGAGAAGGTTCAGCTCGGCGCCGAGCGGTCCCTGGTCATGCCGCTGGAGGAACGCCGCCGCACGGCCTACCACGAGAGCGGCCACGCACTGCTCGGCATGCTCCAGCCGGGCGCCGACCCGGTCCGCAAGATCACCATCGTGCCCCGCGGTCGGGCCCTCGGCGTCACCCTCTCCACCCCGGACGCCGACCGGTACGCCTACACGGAGCCGTACCTGCGCGGCCGCATCATCGGCGCGCTCGGCGGCATGGCGGCCGAGCACGTGGTCTACGACGTCATCACCACGGGCGCGGAGAACGACCTGGAGCAGGTCACCAACCTCGCCCGCGGCATGGTCGGGCGGTGGGGCATGAGCGAGCGCGTCGGCAAGCTCACCGCCATCCCGTCCGACGGCGGCAGCCCCTACGGCCTGTCCGCCGCCCCCGCCACCCTGGACGCGGTGGACCACGAGATGCGGCGGATCGTCGACGAGTGCTACGCGGACGCCTGCCGCCTGCTGCGCGAGAACCGCCCGAAACTCGACGCCCTGGCCGAGGCCCTGCTCGCCAACGAGACCCTGGACGAACCGGCCGCCTACGCCGCCGCCGGGATCACCCGCCTGACGAAGGGCCACGGCACCGGCTGAGGCGGAGCGCTCAGGCCACCCGGGCGATCACATACCGGAAGATGTTCGGCAGCCAAACGGCCCCGTCGGGCCGCTCGAACGGGTGAAGGGCGAGGACCAGTTCCTTCTCCGCCAGCGCGGCGTCGGCCATCCCGAACGGTGCGGCCCGGTCGTCGGCCCCGGCCGAGCCGATGCCCGCGACCGGGTACAGCCCCGTCGACAGCAGACCGCGCACCGCGCTGTCCACGTCCGCGTAGCCGAAGGGGCAGAACACCCGCCCCGACCCGTCCGGGCGCAGCCCGGCCCGCTCCACGAGCGCGTCCAGGTCACGCGGCGCGGGTCCGCCGCCCAGGACCGCCGGCACGGTGCACCGCTCGGCGGGCCCCCAGTCGGCCAGCACCACCGCCCCGCCCCGCCGCACGGCGGGCAGGGCCCGCTCCAGAGCCGGCGGGTCGGGGGAGAAGGCCAGCAGGGCGTCGTACGGGCCGCCCGGCGAGCCGTCCGCCGAGGCGGACGGCGGAGCCGCCAGCACCTCCAGCAGCCGCTCGCGGGCCAGCGCCCGCCGGGCCGGATCCGCCTCCACGCCGGTGGCCGCGGCTCCCCGTCCGGCCGCCAGCAGCAGCGGCAGCCCGGCCCCGCAGCCGAGGCCCAGCAGCCGGTCTCCCGGCCCGAGCTCCAGCCGGTCGTAGACCGCCTCGTACAGCGGTACCAGCATCCGTTCCTGGATCTCGGCCCAGTCCCGGGCGACGAGCGTCGCGGTCGGCGTCGGTGTCATAGAAAGAGCGCTCCTGATTCCGTGTCGCCCCCTTGCCCCCGTTGACAGGGAACTCCCCATCCGCCTCCGCGTCCAGAGGAACGAGCCACCCGATTCACGCTCGGCGCGCCGGGCGCCGTACCATTCGCGCCATGGCAAAGGCACCCGTTCTCACCCCGCAGGCGGAGGATTTCCCCCGCTGGTACCAGGATCTGATCAACAAGGCCGAGCTGGCCGACAACGGTCCGGTCCGCGGCACGATGGTCATCCGACCGTACGGCTACGGCCTGTGGGAGCGGATGCAGCAGGAGATGGACGCGCGGATCAAGGACGCCGGCGCCCAGAACGCCTACTTCCCGCTGTTCATCCCGCAGTCGTACCTGACGAGGGAGGCCGAGCACGTCGAGGGCTTCGCCCCCGAGCTCGCGGTCGTCACGCACGGCGGCGGCAAGGAGCTGGAAGAGCCGGTCGTGGTCCGTCCCACTTCCGAGACGATCATCAACGACTACTTCTCCAAGTGGGTCCAGAGCTACCGCGACCTGCCCCTGCTGATCAACCAGTGGGCCAACGTGGTCCGCTGGGAGATG
Source organism: Streptomyces sp. NPDC045967 (assembly GCF_056430495.1). Classification (NCBI taxonomy): domain Bacteria; kingdom Bacillati; phylum Actinomycetota; class Actinomycetes; order Kitasatosporales; family Streptomycetaceae; genus Streptomyces; species Streptomyces sp. NPDC045967. Next base: position 560,272 of record NZ_JBWKLE010000003.1, read on the forward strand.
CGCCCCCGCGTGTTCCTCCGTACGAGCGAGTTCCTCTGGCAGGAGGGCCACACCGCCCACGCCACGTACGAGGAAGCCCGCGACTACGCCGCCCGGATCCACACGGACGTCTACGGCGACTTCATGACGAACGTGCTCGGCATCGACGTCGTGCTCGGCCGCAAGACCGCCAAGGAGCGCTTCGCCGGCGCCATCAACACCCTCACCCTCGAAGGCATGATGGGCGACGGCAAGGCCCTCCAGCTGGGTACGAGCCACGAGCTGGGCACCAACTTCGCCAAGGCGTTCAACACGCAGTACCTGTCGAAGGAGGGCAAGCAGGAGCTCGTCTGGCAGACCTCGTGGGGCGTCTCGACCCGCATGGTCGGCGGCCTGATCATGTCCCACGGCGACGACAACGGCCTGCGCGTCCCGCCGCGCCTCGCGCACGTGCAGGTCGTCGTCGTGGCGATCAAGGGCGACGAGGCCGTGGCGAAGGTCCGCGAGCTGGGCGCCCAGCTGAAGGCCGCGGGTCTGCGCGTACAGGTCGACGACCGCGTGGACACGCCCTTCGGCCGCCGTGCCGTGGACTGGGAGCTCAAGGGCGTACCGGTCCGCATCGAGATCGGCCCCCGCGACCTGGAGGCCGGCACGGCGATGCTGGCCCGCCGCATCCCGGGCGGGAAGACCCCGGTGCGGCTCGACGAGCTCGCCGACCTGCTGCCCAAGGTGCTGGAGGAGGACCAGGCGCAGCTGCTGCGCGAGTCCCGCGAGCGCCGTGAGGCCCGGACCTCGGACGTCACGACCATCGGGGAGGCCGCCGAAGCCGCCGTCGCAGGCGGCTGGGCCCGGATCCCGTGGGCCGACCTGGGCCCGGAGGGCGAGGCGAAGCTGGCCGAGCAGGCGGTCTCCGTGCGCTGCCTGATCGCCGAGGACGGGTCGGTCCCGGAGACCGACGACGCCCCCGGTACGCTCGCGATCGTCGCGCGCTCCTACTGACCGCGTGATCCTCTGACGGTCTGTCGACCGATGCGCCCCGGTGCGCGGCCCCCGCGCCGCACACCGGGGCGTACTCGTCGTTACGTACCGACTCCTCCGGGGATCGGCGCACCCGTCCTCGTCAGGACGCATGAGGCTGAACTGACTGGTACGTGCAAAAAAATTTGGAATGGCCCGGAATCGGAACACCGGGGCACCCCGGCTCGTTGTCACGACGTGAGCACGACACCACCTGTTCTCGCCGCAGAGCTGGCGCAGGCGTGGGCCGACATTCAGCGGTACCACCCCGAGCTGCCTGACCTTGCCGCGCCCGAGTCCCTGATCGGAGAGTCCTCGTCCGCCTGCGGCGCCGAACTCTCCTTCGAGCGACTGCTGCACGAGGCAGTCCACGGCATCGCCGCCGCCCGCGGTGTCCGTGACACCTCGCGCGCCGGCCGCTACCACAACCGCAGATTCCTCGCGATCGCCGAGGAGATGGGACTGGACCACTCCGAGGAACCCCACGCGAGCAGCGGCTTCTCGCTGGTCGCGCTCAACCCCGAGGCCAAGCGGCGCTACCGGCCCACCATCGAGCGGCTGCAGCGGGCCCTGAAGGCGCACACGGCCGCCACGGCCGCCGACACCAAGCGCAGCTTCCGCGGGCCGGCCGCCCGGCACGGCTCCTCGGGCGGCGGCGTCCGCGTCAAGGCGGTCTGCGACTGCGGTCGCAACGTCCGGGTGGTCCCTTCCGTGCTCGCCCAGGCCCCGATCGTCTGCGGCGGATGCATGAAGCCGTTCCGCATCCCCGAGGTGGCGGTGGCGGCGGCCTCCTGACGCCCCTGCCGCCGGGCCGGACGGGCGGAACCGGTGGCGGCCCGGTCCGGCGGCGACCGCCGCCCGGCGCGCGGCCGGGGACCGCCCGGCCGACGGGCCGGGCCGCCCGCGGCGGGAGCCGGTCACCCCGCTCGGCGGCGCCGCGGGCGTATGGCACAATGGCTAGCTGTACTCGACAGTCGCATAGGACCCCTCTCTCCTCCGGCTGACGCGTCCATCGGGCACCCGAGTACCGCAACCCCACGTGGCATCTCATGTGCCCAACCACGTCAAGTTCAGGAGACACCACTCCAGTGGCAGTCAAGATCAAGCTCAAGCGCCTCGGCAAGATTCGCCAGCCGCACTACCGCATCGTCGTCGCCGACGCCCGCACCCGCCGGGACGGTCGCGCGATCGAAGAGATCGGTATCTACCACCCGACCTACAACCCGTCGCGCATCGAGGTCAACGCCGAGCGTGCGCAGTACTGGCTGTCGGTCGGCGCCCAGCCCACCGAGGCTGTGCTCGCCATCCTGAAGCTGACCGGTGACTGGCAGGCCCACAAGGGCCTCCCCGCCCCCGCGCCGCTGCTGCAGCCCGAGACGAAGGAGAGCAAGCGTCGCTCCTTCGACGAGTTCGCCAAGACCCTCGAGGGTGGCGACGCCAAGGGCGAGGCCATCACCCAGAAGGCGAAGAAGGCCGACAAGAAGGCGGACGAGGCTGAGGCCACCGCCGAGTCGACCGAGGCCTGAGCATGCTCGAGGAGGCTCTTGAGCACCTCGTGAAGGGCATTGTGGACAACCCCGACGACGTGCAGGTCGCCTCGCGCGACCTGCGCCGCGGACAGGTGCTCGAGGTCCGGGTCCACCCCGACGACCTCGGCAAGGTGATCGGCCGCAACGGCCGCACCGCACGTGCTCTGCGTACCGTCGTGGGTGCCATCGGCGGCCGCGGTATCCGCGTCGACCTCGTCGACGTGGACCAGGTCCGCTGAGCAGTTGAACCACCGGCACGGGCCGGGGAGGGCGCACGTCGCCCGCCCCGGCCCGAGTCGTTTCCGCCCCCGGGCAGAGCGACCATTGATGTGAGCGACCACGCCGCAGTAAGGGAAGAGCACAGTGGAGTTGGTAGTCGCGCGGATCGGCCGCGCCCACGGCATCAAGGGTGAGGTCACCGTCGAGGTGCGCACCGACGAGCCGGAACTGCGGCTCAGTCCCGGCGCCGTGCTGAAGACGGAGCCCGCGACGGCGGGACCGCTGACGATCGAGACGGGCCGCGTGCACAGCGGGCGGCTGCTGCTCCGCTTCGCCGGCGTGAAGGACCGCACCGGCGCCGAGGCGCTGCGCAACATCCTCCTGATCGCCGAGGTCGACCCCGCGGAACTGCCCGAGGAGGAGGACGAGTACTACGACCACCAGCTGATGGACCTCGACGTCGTCCTCGCCGACGGCACCGAGATCGGCCGGATCACCGAGATCTCCCACCTCCCCTCGCAGGACCTCTTCATCGTCGAGCGGCCGGACGGCTCCGAGGTGATGATCCCCTTCGTCGAGGACATCGTCGCCGAGATCGACCTGGAGGAGCAGCGCTGCGTCATCACCCCGCCGCCGGGGCTGATCGACGAACGCGAGGCCGTGGTCGCCTCGACCCGCGACGAGGAGCCCGGGGCCGCGGAGGACGACGCCTGATGCGTCTCGACGTCGTCACGATCTTCCCCGAGTACCTGGAACCGCTGAACGTCTCCCTCGTCGGCAAGGCCCGCGCCCGCGGCCGCCTCGACGTGCACGTCCACGACCTGCGGGACTGGACGTACGACCGGCACAACACGGTCGACGACACCCCCTACGGCGGCGGGCCCGGCATGGTCATGAAGACCGAGCCGTGGGGCGAGGCCCTGGACACGGCGCTGGCCGACGGCTACGAGGCGGGCGCGCACGGGCCGGTCATGGTCGTTCCCACCCCCAGCGGCCGGCCCTTCACCCAGGAACTGGCCGTCGAACTCTCCGAACGGCCCTGGCTGGTCTTCACCCCGGCCCGCTACGAGGGCATCGACCGCCGCGTCATGGACGAGTACGCCACCCGCATGCCGGTGTACGAGGTCTCCATCGGCGACTACGTCCTGGCGGGCGGCGAGGCCGCCGTCCTGGTCGTCACCGAGGCCGTGGCCCGGCTGCTCCCCGGGGTGCTCGGCAACGCCGAATCGCACCGCGACGACTCCTTCGCACCCGGCCAGATGGCGAACCTGCTGGAGGGGCCCGTCTACACCAAGCCCCCGCTGTGGCGCGGCCGGGACATCCCGGAGGTGCTGCTCAGCGGCCACCACGGGAAGATCGCCCGCTGGCGCCGGGACGAGGCCTTCCGCAGGACCGCCCGCAACCGCCCCGACCTGATCGAGCGCTGCGATGCCTCCGCCTTCGACAAGAAGGACCGGGAGATCCTGTCCATCCTGGGCTGGACGCCGTCGGCCGACGGCCGATTTTGGCGCAGGCCGCAGGCCGTGGAAGAATAGGCGGCTGTTGTGTGCTCGCGGACGCCCCTGCCACAGGGGGACCGTCGCCCGCCGAGTGACACGGCTCCCGAATTCTCTACGGAAACCCGCACCGGCGACCTGTGGCGTCGTGCGAAGAAAGCAGACGAAGAACATGTCTCACCTGCTCGATGGCGTCAACGCCGCCACGCTCCGCTCGGACGTCCCGGCCTTCCGCCCGGGTGACACGATCAACGTGCACGTCCGCGTGATCGAGGGCAACCGCTCCCGTATCCAGCAGTTCAAGGGTGTCGTCATCCGCCGCCAGGGCGCCGGTGTCTCCGAGACCTTCACCGTGCGCAAGGTCTCCTTCAGCGTCGGCGTGGAGCGCACCTTCCCGGTCCACTCCCCGATCTTCGAGAAGATCGAGCTCGTCACCCGCGGTGACGTGCGCCGCGCGAAGCTGTACTACCTCCGTGAGCTCCGCGGCAAGGCCGCGAAGATCAAGGAGAAGCGCGACAACTGAGGTCCCCTCCGGTGTGCCGGGGCGGCCGGATAGGCTCGCCCCCGATGGACACCGAAGCACCTCACACGCAGCGCGGCCACTCTTCCCCCGTCGAGGGGGAAGGGCGGTCGCGTTTCGCGTTTTCCGCGGTCCTGCGGCCGCTGACCTGGCGGCGGGCCGGCGCGCTCGGTGTGCTCTGCACCGTCTTCCTGCTGCTGCTCGGCAACTTCGTGGTCCAGCCGTTCCTGATCCCGAGCCGCTCCATGGAGCCCACGCTCGAGGTCGGCGACCGGCTGCTGGTCGACAAGCTGGCGTACCGCTTCGGCGAGCAGCCGCGCCGTGGTGACGTGGTGGTCTTCGACGGCACCGGGTCCTTCGTACGGGAGCGCCCCGCGGGCCATCCGGTCGGCGAGCTGCTGCGCGGCGCGGCCTCGGCGCTCGGACTCGCGGAGCCCTCCGACACCGACTTCGTCAAGCGGGTCGTGGGCGTCGGCGGCGACGACGTAGTGTGCTGCGACGCCGAGGGGCGCATCGAGGTCAACGGCGTCCCCCTGCGGGAGCCGTACCTCTACCCCGGCGACGCGCCCTCGACGGTCCCCTTCCGGATCGTCGTACCCCTTGGGACCCTGTGGGTGATGGGTGATCACCGCTCCCAGTCCCGCGATTCGCGGGACCACCTGGGGGAGCCGGGCGGGGGGATGGTGCCGGTGGAGAAGGTGATCGGGCGGGCCGGGTGGATCGGCTGGCCGCTCTCGCGCTGGGGTGGCGCCGGCGGCGGCCATGGGTAGCCGCGGACGGCCGCGCGGCGGGCGGGAACCGGAGCGCAGACCCGAGCCGGAGCCGGAACCCGTCGTCGTGGAGGGCGGTCGGGCCGAACGCCGGCGGACGGCCCGGCGGGTACGGCGGCGCCGCCGCACGCGCCGGGCGGGCGAGCTGCCGCTGCTCGTGGTCGTGGCCCTGTGCATCGCCCTGCTCCTCAAGACGTTCCTGGTGCAGGCCTTCTTCATCCCGTCGGGGTCGATGGAGCAGACCATCCGGATCGGCGACCGGGTGCTGGTCGACAAGCTGACCCCCTGGTTCGGCTCCGAGGTCGAGCGCGGCGACGTCGTCGTGTTCGAGGACCCGGGCGGCTGGCTCAAGGGCGAGGCGGCCCGGCCGGCCCCGGACCCGGTCGGGGTGAAGCAGATCAAGCAGACGCTCACCTTCATCGGCCTGCTGCCCTCGGCGGACGAGCAGGACCTGATCAAGCGCGTCATCGGCGTCGGCGGGGACACCGTCAAGTGCTGCGACGCCCGCGGGCGGGTCACCGTCAACGGCTCGCCGCTGGATGAGCCGTACGTGAACGCGGGCAACGCGCCCTCGGAGATCCGCTTCGAGGTGCGGGTGCCGCCGGGCCGGCTCTTCGTGATGGGTGACCACCGGGCGAACTCAGCCGACTCCCGTTACCACCTCGACGAGCGCTTCGAGGGCACGATCGACGAGAACGAGGTCGTCGGCGAGGCCGTCGTGATCGCCTGGCCGTTCGGGCACTGGCGCCGGCTGGACACGCCCGCGACCTTCCGGATGGTCCCGGACCAGGCCCGGCGCACGGTCCCGGACCAGGCCCGGCGCGGCGCCCGGGGGCGCCGGCGGCGCCGCCCCGCCCCGCCGTTCGCATAGTGTGTCCTGGGTCTCCCGAGCCTTCGGGAACTCCCGCTCGTTAGGGGAGGGGAGGGCCCGCTGTCCGTTCGGCAGCGGGCGGCGAATCGGAGTGAGGAGTGGATGTGGGGGACGTGGCGGTAGGCGCACGGTCCGGACGTGACGAGGGCGAGGAGCGGCCGGACGACGCCGCCGGGCACGAGGCCGAGACGGACGGAGCCGAGGCGCGCCCGCACCGCTCGTTCTGGAAGGAGCTCCCGCTCCTGATCGGTATCGCGCTGCTGCTGGCCCTGCTGATCAAGACCTTCCTCGTGCAGGCGTTCTCGATCCCCTCCGATTCGATGCAGAACACCCTGCAGCGCGGGGACCGGGTGCTGGTGGACAAGCTGACGCCGTGGTTCGGCTCCGAGCCGGAGCGGGGCGAGGTCGTCGTCTTCCACGACCCGGCCAACTGGCTGTCCGGCGAGCCCACCCCGGAGCCGAACTTCGCCCAGCAGGTCCTGAGCAAGATCGGCCTGATGCCGGACGCGGCCGAGAAGGACCTGATCAAGCGGGTCATCGCCATCGGCGGGGACACGGTCGAGTGCAAGAAGGGGGGACCGGTCGTCGTCAACGGCAAGGCGCTCGACGAGCCGTACATCTTCCCCGGCAACACCGCCTGCGACGACGCTCCCTTCGGCCCCCTCACCGTGCCCGAGGGCAAGGTCTGGGTGATGGGTGACCACCGCCAGAACTCCCAGGACTCCCGCTACCACATGCAGGACTCCACCAAGGGCTTCGTGCCCGTCGACGACGTCGTCGGGCGGGCCGTCGTGGTCGCGTGGCCGATCACCCGCTGGTCCACCCTTCCCATCCCGGACACCTTCGACCAGCCGGGCATCGGCAACCAGGCCGCGGCGACCGCCCTCGGCCTCGGCGCCGCCGGCCTGGCACCGGTCGGGCTGGGGCCGGCCGCGCTCGGACTCGTGGGCGCCGTGCCGCTCGTCATGTGGCGCCGGCGGAGGCTGCCCACGGGCCGTACCGACGGGTAGGGTGCCGCCCAGGTCGACGATCTCCGACGTGGGGGCGCTGCAATGGGCGGAACACAGGCAATACGCGGTGGCAAGGACGGCCGCGGCGGTGTCGGCAACGTGGTGTCGGGCATCGCCGTGGCCGTCGGCTTCGCGCTCTTCCTCGGCGGCTTCGTCTGGGGCGCGCTGGTCTACCGGCCCTACACCGTGCCCACGGACTCGATGATGCCCACGGTGCTGCCCGGCGACCGGGTGCTGGCCGAGCGGATCGACGGCGGCGAGGTGCGCCGCGGGGACGTCGTCATCTTTACTGATTCCATGTGGAGCGATCTGCCCATGCTCAAGCGGGTCGTCGGCATCGGCGGCGACACCGTGAAGTGCTGCGGTGCGGACGGCGAGCTCACCGTGAACGGCACGGCCCTCGACGAGCCCTACGCCGACCGCACCAAGCCCGACTCCGGCCTGGTGATGCCGCCCGGGCAGGCGCCCGGGCCCGGGGCCCCCTTCGAGGTGACCGTTCCGGAGGGCAACCTCTTCCTGCTCGGCGACCGGCGTGCCGCCTCCGTCGACTCCCGGGCCCACCTGCAGGAGGCCGGTCAGGGGACCGTGCCCAGGTCCACCGTCAGCGCCCGCGTCGACGCCGTGGCCTGGCCCTCCCCGGGGATGCTGGAGCGGCCCGGGACGTATGCGGGGCTGCCCGGCGGAACCTCCCGGCCCGGCCCGCTGCGGATCCAGCTCGTGACCGTGGCGGCCGGCGCCGTCCTGGTGCTGCTGGGCGCCGCCTACGGGCCCGTCGCGCGGGCCCTCGGGCGGGGACGGCGGCGGGATCCGGCCGGTGTCCGCTGACCGGGCGGAGCCGGCCGCGGCGCGCGATCTCCCCGCAGGCTCCGGCTCCGCTGCCACCGACCCCGTCGCCGTCCCGGTCGTTCCGGGCCCCGTCGCCGTCCCGGTCGTTCCGGGCCCCGTCGCCGTCCCGCGCAAGGTATCGCGGCTGATCCTGCTGGACCCGGCCGACCGGATCCTGCTCCTGCACGGCTTCGAACCGGCCGACCCCGCGGACGACTGGTGGTTCACCCCCGGCGGCGGACTCGAGGACGGCGAGAGCCGCGAGCAGGCGGCGCTCAGGGAACTGGCGGAGGAGACGGGGATCACACAGGTGGATCTCGGGCCCGTGCTGTGGCACCGGTACTGCTCCTTCCCCTTCGACGGGCGCCGCTGGGAGCAGGACGAGTGGTACTTCCTGGCCCGAACCGCCCAGACGGAAGCCCTGCCGACCGCGTTCACCGAGCTGGAGCGGCGCAGTGTCACCGGAGCCAGGTGGTGGACCTCCGGGGAACTTCTCTCGGCGCGTGAGACGGTGTATCCGACCAGACTCGCCGAGCTGCTCCGTACGCTGCTCGACGACGGTCCTCCGGGTGCGCCCGTGGTCCTGGCCCCGGAAATCGTTTAGGGGTGCGGGGGCCTGGCGCACAATAGGGGGACGCACGGCTGAAGGGGAACATGCCATGAGTGCCGAGGACCTCGAAAAGTACGAGACCGAGATGGAGCTGAAGCTCTATCGGGAGTACCGCGACGTCGTCGGGCTGTTCAAGTACGTGATCGAGACCGAACGCCGTTTCTACCTCACCAACGACTACGAGATGCAGGTGCACTCGGTCCAGGGGGAGGTCTTCTTCGAGGTCTCCATGGCCGATGCCTGGGTCTGGGACATGTACCGGCCGGCCCGGTTCGTGAAGCAGGTGCGGGTGCTGACGTTCAAGGACGTGAACATCGAGGAACTCAACAAGAGCGACCTCGAACTGCCGGGCAGCTGAGGTCGTCCGCCGTACGGGTGACCGGGTTGTCCACAACGGCGGAGTTGTCCACCAAGATCCACAAGGTGGGCGGGGGAGCGCGATCGTCGGTACCGGAGGTGGTGCCGGATGAACGCGAAGGGCGTGGCGCAGCAGGCATTGGGGCGGTACGGCGAGGAGCTCGCGGCGCGGCTGCTGGCCGAGGCCGGGATGACCGTGATCGCGCGGAACTGGCGGTGCCGCGGCGGGGAGATCGACATCGTCGCCCGGGACGGTGACGCCCTCGTCGTCTGCGAGGTGAAGACCCGCCGGGCGGGGGCGTTCGAGCACCCCATGGCGGCCGTGCGGCCCGGCAAGGCCGAGCGCTTGCGGCAGCTCGCCGGCCGGTGGCTCGCCGACCACGGCGGACCGCCGCCGGGCGGGGTGCGCATCGACCTGGTCGGAGTCCTGCTGCCGCGGCGCGGTGCGCCCCTGGTGGAGCACGTCAGGGGGGCGGCCTGATGGGATTCGCCCGAGCCTGCTCGGTCGCCCTGGTGGGCGTCGACGGCGTGGTGGTGGAGGTCCAGGCCGACCTGGAGCCCGGGGTCGCCGCCTTCACCCTGGTGGGGCTGCCGGACAAGACCCTGGTGGAGAGCCGGGACCGGGTGCGGGCCGCCGTGGTGAACTCGGGGGCCGCCTGGCCGCAGAAGAAGCTCACCGTCGGCCTCAGCCCGGCCTCCGTCCCGAAGTCCGGAGCCGGCTTCGACCTGGCGGTGGCGGCCGCCGTGCTGGGCGCCGCCGAGGTGGTCGACCCGGGCGTGATCGCCGATCTCGTCCTGATCGGCGAGCTGGGCCTCGACGGCCGGGTGCGTCCGGTCCGCGGGATCCTCCCGGCGGTCCTCGCGGCGGCCGAGGCCGGGTACCGGCAGGTGGTGGTCCCGCAGCAGTGCGCCGCGGAGGCCGCGCTCGTGCCGGACGTCTCGGTGCTCGGCGTGCGCAGCCTGCGCCAGCTGATCGCGGTGCTGACCGACGAGCCGGTCCCCGAGGAGGATCCCCCGGAGCCGCCGGGCCGCCCCGACCCGATACTGGCCGGCCTGGTCCTTCCCGGGGCGGGCCTCGGCAGCGGACTGGCGCCCGGCCGCTTTGGCCTGGACGCCGGGGACGTCCCCGACCTCGCCGACGTGGCGGGCCAGCACACCGCGCGCCGGGCCCTGGAAGTGGCCGCCGGCGGGGGCCACCACCTCTTCCTGAGCGGGCCTCCCGGGGCGGGCAAGACCATGCTGGCCGAGCGGCTGCCGTGGATCCTGCCGCCGCTCAGCCGCCAGGAGTCCGTGGAGGTCACCGCCGTCCACTCGGTGGCGGGCATCCTCCCGCCCGGCGAACCGCTCGTCGCCCGGCCGCCCTACTGCGCACCGCACCACTCGGCGACCATGCAGTCGCTGGTGGGCGGCGGCAACGGGGTCCCCAGACCGGGCGCCGTCTCGCTCGCCCACCGCGGCGTGCTGTTCCTGGACGAGGCCGCCGAATTCCACGGCCGGGCGCTGGACGCCCTGCGCCAGCCCCTCGAATCGGGGCACGTGGTCATCGCCCGGGCGGCCGGGGTGGTCCGGCTGCCGGCCCGGTTCCTCATGGTCCTCGCCGCGAACCCGTGCCCGTGCGGGCGCCACACCCTCCAGGGGACCGGGTGCGAATGTCCTCCGTCGGTGATCAGGCGCTACCAGGGCAGGCTGTCCGGGCCGCTGCTCGACCGGGTGGACCTGAGGGTGGAGGTCGAGCCCGTGACCCGCTCCGACCTCCTGGGGCAGGGCGGCCGGGGCGAGTCCACCGCGGTGGTCGCCGACCGGGTGCGCGAAGCGAGGGAGCGCGCCGCCCTCCGGCTCGCCGACACCCCGTGGCGGCTCAACTCCGAGGTGCCCGGCCAGGAGCTGCGCACCCGGTGGCGGGCGGGCCCCGGCGCGCTGGTCCAGGCCGAGCGCGACATGGAGCGCGGACTGCTCACCGCGCGCGGGCTGGACCGGGTGCTGCGCGTCGCCTGGACCGTCGCCGACCTGCGGGGTCGCGACCGGCCCGAAGTGCCGGACGTGGCCGTGGCCCTGGAGCTGCGGACCGGCATTGCCCGCGGGGCGACCCTGGCGGCGGGGGCCGGGTCATGACGGGGGCGCGGGACGGGAAGCCCGACGCGGACCGGGGCGGTGGGCCCGAGCCGCCGCCCGGGGTAGCGGAGTGCGGGTCCGCAGGCGGTCCGGGCGGGGTCGCGGAGCCGGAGCTGCTGGCCCGGGCGGCGCTGACACGGGTGCTGGAGCCCGGGGAGGAGCGGGGCGGGCGCTGGTTGCGGGAGTACGGGGCCGTCGGGCTGATGCGCCTGCTGACCGGGCCGGAGGCGAAGGCGCCGGCCGGGGTGAGGGCCGAGCGGCTCGCCGGGTACCGCAGACGGGCCGCGCTGGCCGACCCCCGGCGGGACCTGGAGGCGGCCGCTCAGTCCGGGACCCGGTTCGTCTGTCCCGGCTCGGCGGAGTGGCCGACCCAGCTGGACGATCTCGGGGACGCCCGGCCCGTGGGGCTCTGGCTGCGGGGCCGACCGAACCTGCGGACCTGGGCGCTGCGCTCCGTCGCCGTGGTGGGGGCCCGGGCCTGTACTCCGTACGGGGCGCACATGGCCCAGAGCCTGGCCGCCGGCCTCGCCGAGCGGGGCTGGGTGGTCGTCTCCGGAGCCGCGTACGGGATCGACGGCGCCGCGCACCGCGGGGCCCTCGCCTCGGGCGGTGCCACCGCGGCGGTGCTCGCCTGCGGGGTGGACGTCGCCTATCCCCGCGGACACGCGGGACTCCTCGGCCGGATCGCCGGGCAGGGGCTGCTGCTGGGGGAGCTGGGGCCGGGCAGCCACCCCACCCCGAGCCGGTTCGTGCTGCGCAACCGGGTCATCGCCGCCCTGACCCGCGGCACCGTCGTGGTGGAGGCCGCGCACCGCAGCGGTTCGCTGGTCACCGCCCGGCGGGCCCAGGAGCTCGGCAGGTTCACCATGGGCATCCCCGGACCGGCCACCAGCGGGCTCTCCGCCGGAGTGCACGAACTGCTGCGGGGCGAGGCGGTGCTCGTCACCGATGCGGCGGAGGTCGTCGAACTCGTCGGCTCCATCGGGGAACTGGCCCCCGAGCGGCGCGGGCCCGTCCTGGCCCGCGACCTGCTGGACCGGGAGACCGGCCGGGTGCTCGACGCGCTCGTGGTCGGCCGGGCGGTCACCGCCGAGGAGTTGGCACGTGCCTGCGGCAACGGAACCGATGAAGTCACCGGCAGACTGTACGAACTTCACTCTCTGGGGTTCGTCGAACGGCAGGGCGACGCCTGGCAGTTGAGCAGACAAACGCCGGAACGCGGCATACGAACCGGAGCCACCCGGCGAGGCGGTCGTTGACCTGGGGCGTTCCGGTGAAAGAGTGAAACCGATGGAAGACGCGGTCCTCCCGGTGGCGGTCGCCGGGACCGTGCGCGAGGCGCCGGTCCCGGGTCGCCCGTGCGAGTCGGGGCGCCGCTTCGTCCCCGCGCCATCCCGTACTCTTCGCGCACCGCGACACTTTCGTCACGCTACGCTCCCAAGGAATCCGGCTCCGGCAAAGGCGAAGCATGCCCCAGCACACCTCAGGGTCCGACCGCGCTGCGGTTCCCCCCGCTGCCCGCGGCAGTGTGCGGCCCACCGCGCCCTCGTCCCTGGAGGTGCTCTGGCGCTCGTACAAGGAGTCCGGTGACGAGCGGCTGCGGGAGCAGCTGATCCTGCACTACTCGCCGCTGGTCAAGTACGTGGCCGGCCGGGTCAGCGTGGGGCTGCCGCCCAATGTGGAGCAGGCGGACTTCGTCTCCTCCGGCGTCTTCGGACTGATCGACGCCATCGAGAAGTTCGACATCGACCGGTCGATCAAATTCGAGACCTACGCGATCACCCGGATCCGCGGGGCGATGATCGACGAGCTGCGCGCCCTGGACTGGATCCCCCGTTCGGTACGGCAGAAGGCGCGGGCCGTGGAACGGGCCTACGCCACGCTGGAGGCCCAGCTGCGGCGCACTCCCACGGAGAGCGAGGTCGCCGGCGAGATGGGGATCGGCGTGGAGGACCTGCACACGGTCTTCAGCCAGCTGTCCCTGGCCAACGTGGTCGCCCTCGAGGAGCTGCTGCACGCCGGCGGGGAGGGCGGCGACCGCCTCTCCCTGATGGACACCCTCGAGGACACCACGGCCGACGACCCCGTGGAGGTGGCGGAGGACCGGGAGCTGCGGCGCCTGCTGGCCCGGGCCATCAACACGCTTCCCGAGCGGGAGAAGACGGTCGTCACCCTCTACTACTACGAGGGGCTCACCCTGGCCGAGATCGGCAACGTGCTGGGGGTCACCGAGAGCCGCGTCAGCCAGATCCACACCAAGTCCGTGCTCCAACTCCGGGCCAAGCTCGCCGATGTGGGGCGGTGAGCTTGCGGTACCTCCGTAGAGTGGAGAGGTGCCCAGGATTCGAGCGGCCTCCGTGGCCGAGCACCGGTCGATGCAGCGCGGGGCCCTGTTGGACGCCGCGCGTTCCCTGTTGTCCGAAGGCGGGACGGAGGCGCTGACCTTCCCCGCCCTCGCGGAGCGCACCGGCCTCGCCCGGTCCTCCGTGTACGAGTACTTCCGGTCCCGCGCGGCCGTGGTCGAAGAGCTGTGCGCGGTGGACTTCCCCATCTGGGCCGCCGAGATCGAGGCGGCCATGGAACGGGCCGGGACGCCCGAGGCGAAGATCGAGGCCTATGTGCGCAGCCAGCTCGGGCTGGTCGGCGACCGGCGCCACCGGGCGGTGGTGGCGATCTCCGCGAGCGAACTCGACGCGGGAGCGCGGGAGAAGATCCGCGCGGCCCACGGGGGTCTGGTGGCCATGATCGTCGAGGCGCTGGCCGCCCTGGGGCAGCGGGAGCCGAAACTGGCCGCGATGCTGCTGCAAGGCGTCGTGGACGCGGCCGTCCGTCGCATCGAGCTCGGAGCCGCCGAGGACCCGGACGTGGTCACCGAGGCCGCCGTGGCCATGGCGCTGCGGGGCGTCCGGGGCTGAGCCCTGCGGGGCGTCCGGGGCCCGGTCCGGCAGCAGCCGGGGTGTGGGCCGGGGGAGCAGGGCCAGGGGGTTGAGGTAGACCTCGCCCGCCAGCAGGCCCCAGTGCAGGCACGGGGCCGGGCAGTGGGAGCCCTCCGTCAGGACCGCCACCACCTGGCCCGCCGTGACCTCCTCGCCCTGTGAGACCAGGGCGCGCACCGGTTCGTACGTCGTGCGCAGGCCGTTCGGCAGGGCGAGGGAGAGCACCCCCCGGCCCGCGACCGGGCCCGCGAAGTGCACACGGCCCGCGGCGACCGCCCGCACCTGCGTGCCCACCGGCGCGGAGAGGTCCACGCCCCGGTGCCCGGCCGCGTACGGCGTGGGCGGCGGGTCCCACCAGCGCACCACGGAGAGCGGTGCGGGCAGCGGGCGCACGCCGGGAACGGCGGCCTGGACCAAGGTCAGCAGCAGGCTGAGCAGCAGAGTCGTCATGGCGCCCAGCGTCCCGCGCCCCGCCGGCCGGCGGGCGGGGCCTGTGGACGGAGCGCGGAGTGTGGACAACGGCGTCACCCGGCACACCGCCGGGTCCCGTACACTTCTTGTGGCGATCCGGGTCACCGGGTCGACTTCGCACGCCCCAGCACCAGCCGGAACCGGCACGGTGAGAGCGTCTCTCGGTCCCTTTCGGGGCAGGGCGCGGCGGGGCGTCAGGAACCAAACCGAGAAACCAAGGAGATGGCCATGGCCGTCGTCACGATGCGGGAGCTGCTGGAGAGCGGCGTCCACTTCGGTCACCAGACCCGCCGTTGGAACCCGAAGATGAAGCGCTTCATCTTCACGGAGCGCAACGGCATCTACATCATCGACCTGCTGCAGTCGCTGTCGTACATCGACCGCGCCTACGAGTTCGTGAAGGAGACCGTCGCGCACGGTGGCTCCATCATGTTCGTCGGTACCAAGAAGCAGGCGCAGGAGGCCATCGCCGAGCAGGCGACGCGCGTCGGCATGCCGTACGTCAACCAGCGCTGGCTGGGTGGCATGCTCACCAACTTCTCCACCGTCTACAAGCGCCTCCAGCGTCTGAAGGAGCTTGAGGCGATCGACTTCGAGGACGTCGCCGCCTCGGGTCTCACCAAGAAGGAGCTCCTGGTCCTCTCCCGCGAGAAGACCAAGCTGGAGAAGACCCTCGGTGGTATCCGCGAGATGTCGAAGGTCCCCAGCGCCGTCTGGATCGTCGACACCAAGAAGGAGCACATCGCCGTCGGTGAGGCGCGCAAGCTCCACATCCCGGTCGTCGCGATCCTCGACACCAACTGCGACCCCGACGAGGTCGACTACAAGATCCCGGGCAACGACGACGCGATCCGCTCCGTCACCCTGCTCACCCGCGTGATCGCCGACGCCGTCGCCGAGGGCCTCATCGCCCGCTCCGGCGCCGCGACCGGCGACTCGAAGCCGGGCGAGAAGGCCGCTGCCGAGCCGCTCGCCGAGTGGGAGCGCGACCTGCTCGAGGGCGACAAGAAGGCTGACGAGGCCCCGGCCGCCGATGTCGACGCCGCCAAGGTGGACGCCGACGCCGCCGCCGAGGTCGCCGCCGAGGTCACCCCGGCCGCCGAGGCCGTCGAGGCCCCCGCCGCCGAGGCCCCGGCCGCCGACGCCGAGCAGGCCTGACCCACGGGGAGCGCCCGGCGTTCACACGCCGGGCACTCACAGCACGGACGATGACGGCGGGGGAGCCGCGCCTGAGGCGCGGCGCCTCCGCCGTTCACCCGTAGATCTACGACTTCGAGAGAGAATCACAGACTCATGGCGAACTACACCGCCGCTGACGTCAAGAAGCTCCGCGAGCTCACCGGCGCCGGCATGCTGGACTGCAAGAACGCGCTTGTGGACGCCGACGGTGACGTCGACAAGGCCATGGAAGCGCTCCGCATCAAGGGTCAGAAGGGCGTCGCCAAGCGCGAGGGCCGTTCTGCCGAGAACGGTGCGGTCGTCTCCCTCATCTCCGACGACAACACCTCCGGTGTCATCGTCGAGCTGAAGTGCGAGACCGACTTCGTCGCCAAGGGCGACAAGTTCCTGGCCGTCGCCAACCAGCTGGCCGCGCACGTCGCCGCCACCTCCCCGGCCGACCTCGAGGCGCTGCTCGCCTCCGAGATCGAGCCCGGCAAGACCGTCACCGCCTTCGTCGACGAGGCCAACGCCAACCTCGGCGAGAAGATCGTCCTGGACCGCTTCGCGCAGTTCACCGGCGGTTACGTGACCTCGTACATGCACCGCACGATGCCCGACCTGCCGTTCCAGATCGGCGTCCTGGTCGAGCTCGACAAGGAGAACGCCGAGGTCGCCCGCGGCGTCGCGCAGCACATCGCCGCGTTCGCCCCGCAGTGGCTCTCCAAGGAAGACGTTCCGGCCGAGAAGGTCGAGTCCGAGCGTCGCATCGCCGAAGAGGTCACCCGCGCGGAGGGCAAGCCCGAGGCCGCCATCGCGAAGATCGTCGAGGGTCGCGTCAACGGCTTCTTCAAGGAGGCCACCCTCCTCGGCCAGCCGTACGCGCTGGACAACAAGAAGTCCGTCCAGAAGGTCCTGGACGAGGCCGGTGTCACCCTGAAGCGCTTCAGCCGCATCAAGGTCGGCATCTGAGTCCGTCCGTACACGACGGACACCGGACCCCGGTAGGGTCTGAGGCAGTCACCCGCGCTCGCGCGAGGCGACCGCAGATCTGACGAGGAGGCCATTGCCGCAGAGGGAACCGCAAGGACCCACCGGCAATGGCCTTCTTCGTATGTGCACGAGGAGATCTCCATGAATCAGGGCGTGGACCCCCACACCGCATCCGACGACAAGAGCGACCAGGACAAGAAGGGCCGCCGCTTCATGCTGAAGCTGTCGGGCGAGGCCTTCTCGGGTGGCAGAGGACTGGGCGTCGACCCCGACGTCGTCCACGCCATCGCGCGCGAGATCGCCGCGGTGGTCCGTGACGGCGCGGAGATCGCCGTCGTGATCGGCGGCGGCAACTTCTTCCGCGGCGCCGAGCTCCAGCAGCGCGGCATGGACCGCGCGCGGTCCGACTACATGGGCATGCTCGGCACCGTGATGAACTGCCTCGCCCTCCAGGACTTCCTGGAGAAGGAGGGCATCGACTCCCGCGTGCAGACCGCCATCACCATGGGGCAGGTCGCGGAGCCCTACATCCCGCTGCGTGCCGTGCGGCACCTGGAGAAGGGCCGCGTCGTCATCTTCGGCGCCGGCATGGGCATGCCGTACTTCTCCACCGACACCACGGCCGCCCAGCGCGCCCTGGAGATCGACGCCGAAGCCCTGCTGATGGGCAAGAACGGGGTCGACGGGGTCTACGACTCCGACCCCAAGAAGAACCCGGACGCGGTGAAGTTCGACGCGCTCGAATACGGCGAGGTCCTCTCCCGCGACCTGAAGGTCGCGGACGCCACCGCCATCACGCTGTGCCGCGACAACAAGCTGCCGATCCTCGTCTTCGAGCTGCTCGCCGAGGGCAATATCGCCCGCGCCGTCAAGGGTGAGAAGATCGGCACGCTCGTCAGCGACCAGGGAACCCGGGCCTGAGCAGTCCGCTGCCGGACCGAGCCCGGACCGGCCCCGCCCGTCATGCCCGCCTGAACCATCCATTCAAGACATGCAGGAGCACGTGGTGACCGAAGAGATCCTCCTCGAGGCCGAGGAGAAGATGGAAAAGGCCGTCGTCGTCGCCAAGGAAGACTTCGCGGCGATTCGCACCGGCCGTGCGCACCCGGCGATGTTCAACAAGATCGTGGCGGACTACTACGGCGCCATCACGCCCATCAACCAGCTCGCCTCCTTCTCGGTGCCCGAGCCGCGCATGGCGATCGTGACCCCGTTCGACAAGAGCGCCCTGCGCAACATCGAGCAGGCGATCCGCGACTCCGACCTCGGCGTCAACCCCAGCAACGACGGCAGCATCATCCGGGTTACCTTCCCCGAGCTGACGCAGGACCGCCGCAAGGAGTACATCAAGGTCGCCAAGAACAAGGCCGAGGACTCCAAGGTCTCCATCCGCTCCGTCCGCCGCAAGGCGAAGGACGCCCTCGACAAGCTGGTCAAGGACAAGGAGGCCGGCGAGGACGAGGTGCGCCGCGCGGAGAAGGAGCTCGACGACACCACCGCGAAGTACGTCGCGCAGGTGGACGAGCTCCTCAAGCACAAGGAAGCCGAGCTCCTCGAAGTCTGATGAACGACTCTTCCTGGCAGCCGGAGCCGGTTCCGGCGGGTCCCGCATACGATGCGCAGGTGGGCCCGCACACTCGGCCCATGCCCATCGTGCCCGATGCCGCCGGCCGTGACTTCGACGACCGGGAAGCACGCGCTCGGGGGGCCGCCGCGAACGGCGGCCCCCTCTTCCGCGCCGACACGCCGCCGCAGGAGCCCATGCCCAGCCCGCCGCCCCCGCCTTCGCAGGCCCCGCAGGACGCTTCGCCGCCGCCGAAGAAGCGGGCGGGCAGGGACCTGCGCGCCGCGATAGGGGTCGGGATCGGTCTCGGCGCGGTGATCTTCGCCTCGCTGTTCGTGGTGAAGGCGGTCTTCGTCGGCGTCATCGTCGTCGCGGTCGTCGTGGGGCTGTGGGAGCTCACCTCCCGGCTGCAGGAGAAGAAGGGCGTCAAGGCCCCGCTGGTCCCGCTCGCCGTCGGCGGCGCGGCCATGGTCATCGCCGGATACGTCCGCGGAGCCGAGGGCGCCTGGGTGGCCATGGCCCTGACGGCCCTCGCGGTCCTGGTCTGGCGGATGACCGAACCGCCCGAGGACTACCTCAAGGACGTCACGGCGGGCGTCTTCGCGGCGTTCTACGTGCCCTTCCTGGCCACCTTCGTCGCGATGCTGCTCACCGCCGACGACGGGCCGCAGCGCGTGGTCACCTTCCTGCTCCTCACCGTCGTCAGCGACACCGGGGCCTACGCGGTCGGCTGGCGCTTCGGCAAGACCAAGCTCGCGCCGCGCATCAGCCCCGGCAAGACCCGCGAAGGGCTGCTCGGCGCGGTGGCCTTCGCGATGGCGGCCGGTGCGCTGTGCATGGAGTTCCTGATCGAGGGCGGATCCTGGTGGCAGGGCCTGCTGCTGGGGCTGGCGGTCGCGGTCAGCGCCACCCTGGGCGACCTCGGCGAGTCCATGATCAAAAGGGATCTGGGCATCAAGGACATGGGCACCCTGCTCCCGGGCCACGGCGGCATCATGGACCGGCTGGACTCGCTGCTGCCGACCGCCCCGGTCGTCTGGCTGCTGCTGGCGGCTTTCGTCGGCACCGGCTGACCGGTCCGGGCCGGGTTATCCTGGAGGGCGCGCCGCGATGACGTGGCGCGCCCTTTCCGTCCAGCGGCCGCGCCGCGGACCGGCCCTGCACGCGCGGGGTGACCCCCACCTCGTCGCACTGAGGAGTACCGCATGGCCCCCCGTCCCGTTCCGGGTGAGCTCACCTTCGTCGCCCCTCGCGGGGCGAAGAAGCCGCCCCGGCACCTCGCCGACATGACCCCGGCCGAGCGCCGTGAGGCGGTCGCCGCGATCGGCGAGAAGCCGTTCCGGGCCAAGCAGCTCTCCCAGCACTACTTCGCGCGCTACGCGCACGACCCGGCCCAGTGGACGGACATCCCGGCGGGCTCGCGCGAGAAGCTCCAGCAGGAGCTGCTGCCGGACCTGATGAACGTCATCCGGCACATCTCCTGCGACGACGACACCACCCGCAAGACCCTGTGGAAGCTGCACGACGGCACGCTCGTCGAGTCCGTGCTGATGCGCTATCCCGACCGGGTCACCATGTGCATCTCCTCGCAGGCCGGCTGCGGCATGAACTGCCCGTTCTGCGCCACCGGCCAGGCCGGTCTGGACCGCAACCTCTCCACCGCCGAGATCGTGCACCAGATCGTCGACGGCATGCGCGCGCTGCGCGACGGCGAGGTGCCGGGCGGTCCCGCGCGCCTGTCGAACATCGTCTTCATGGGCATGGGCGAGCCGCTGGCCAACTATAACCGCGTGGTCGGCGCCATCCGCCGCCTCACCGACCCGGAGCCCGACGGCCTCGGCCTGTCGCAGCGCGGCATCACGGTCTCCACCGTCGGCCTGGTCCCGGCCATGCTGCGCTTCGCCGACGAGGGCTTCAAGTGCCGTCTGGCGGTCTCGCTGCACGCCCCCGACGACGAGCTGCGCGACACCCTGGTCCCGGTGAACACCCGCTGGAACGTGCGCGAGGTCCTCGACGCGGCCTGGGAGTACGCGGAGAAGTCCGGCCGCCGGATCTCCATCGAGTACGCCCTCATCCGTGACATCAACGACCAGGCCTGGCGCGGGGACCTGCTGGGCAGGCTGCTCAAGGGCAAGCGCGTGCACGTCAACCTGATCCCGCTGAACCCGACGCCGGGCTCCAAGTGGACCGCCTCGCGGCCCGAGGACGAGAAGGCGTTCGTCGAGGCCATCGCCCGGCACGGCGTGCCCGTGACCGTAAGGGACACCCGCGGTCAGGAGATCGACGGCGCGTGCGGGCAGCTCGCGGCCTCGGAGCGCTAGTTTTCGCCTCGGGGGGAGCGTATTCGGCCACGGGGTACCCTGTGGCCGAACCAATTTCATATTCCGACAGGGGAGCGCCACAGCGCTGAGAGTGCGGTATCCGTCATCCGCAGACCCTCTGAACCTCGCCCCGGTCATTCGGGGTAGGAAGTTCGGTCACCACTCAAGCTGTTGCGCCCTGCCCGGCGTCCGCTCAGACAGAGCGCCGGGCAGGGCCGCGTCTTCTCCTGGACATCCCAGGAGGAATCACCAGTGAGCACCACCACGAAGATCGCGGGCGCCGCGCTCGCGGCCGCGCTGGGCGTCACCACGCTCAGCGCCTGCGGCGACGCCGAGGGCGGGGCCCCGAGCGAGGGCAAGGCGCCGAAGTCCACCACCGTCACGCTCGTCTCCCACGACTCCTTCAACGTGACCGACGCGGTCCTGAAGGAGTTCGAGCAGCAGAGCGGCTACACCGTCAAGGTCCTGAAGTCCGGGGACGCCGGCGCGGCGCTGAACCAGGAGATCCTCACCAAGGGCTCCCCGCGCGGGGACGTCTTCTTCGGCGTGGACAACACGCTGCTCTCCCGCGCCCTCGACAACGGGATCTTCACCCCGTACGAGGCGAAGGGCCTGGCGGGGGTGAAGCCCGAGTACCAGCTCGACAAGGAGCACCGGGTCACCCCGATCGACTCCGGCGACATCTGCGTCAACTACGACAAGGCCTACTTCGCCGACAAGAAGATCGCCCCGCCGCAGACGCTGGACGACCTGGCCAAGCCGGAGTACAAGAACCTGCTGGTGGTCGAGAACGCCGCGACCTCCTCGCCCGGCCTCGGCTTCCTCCTCGCCTCCGTCGGCAAGTACGGCGAGGAGGGCTGGCAGGACTACTGGAGCAAGCTCAAGGCCAACGGCGTCGAGGTCGTCGACGGCTGGGAGCAGGCCTACAACGAGCGCTTCTCCGGCTCCGCGGGCGGCAAGAAGGCCAAGGGCGACCGGCCGCTGGTCGTCTCCTACGCCTCCAGCCCGCCGGTCGAGGTCCTGTACGCCGAGCCGCAGCCGACCGAGGCCCCGACGGGCGTCGCCACCGGCACCTGCTTCCGCCAGATCGAGTTCGCTGGCCTGCTGAAGGGCGCGAAGAACGAGGAGGGCGGCAAGGCCCTCGTGGACTTCCTGATCAGCAAGAAGTTCCAGGAGGACATGCCGCTGCAGATGTTCGTCAACCCCGTGACGAAGGACGCCGCCCTGCCGGAGCTGTTCACCAAGCACGGCGTCGTCGTCGACAAGCCCGAGAACGTGGCCCCCGAGACCATCGCGAAGAACCGTGAGCAGTGGGTCAAGGCATGGACCTCGCTCGTCGTGAAGTAGCGGGCACCAAGGGAGCGGGCGCGGCGCCGGGGGGCGCCGCGCCGGTTCCCGGCCCCCGCGGGAGCGGCCGGGCCACAGCCGTACGGCTCGGCCTGATGGCCGTGCCCCTCGCCTTCTTCGGCCTGTTCTTCGCCTACCCCGTGGCCGCGATCGTCGGGCGCGGACTGCGCGGCGACGCCGGATGGCACCTCGGCCGGATCGGCGAGGTCCTGACCCGGCCCGACATCGCCGACGTGCTGTGGTTCACCACCTGGCAGGCGCTCGCGTCCACGGCGCTGACCCTGCTGGTCGCGCTGCCCGGCGCCTACGCCTTCGCGCGCTTGGAGTTCCCGGGCAAGCAACTGCTCCGCGCTCTGGTGACGGTGCCCTTCGTGCTGCCGACCGTGGTCGTCGGCACCGCCTTCCTCGCCCTGGTCGGCCGGGGCGGGCTGCTCGACGAACTGGCCGGCGTCCGGCTGGACACCACGGTCTGGGCGATCCTCCTCGCGCACGTCTTCTTCAACTACGCCGTCGTCGTCCGCACGGTCGGCGGCCTCTGGGCGCAGCTGGACCCCCGCCAGGAGGAGGCCGCCCGGGTGCTGGGTGCCGGACGGTTCGCCGCCTGGCGGCGGGTGACGCTGCCCGCGCTGGTCCCGGCCGTCGCCGCGGCATCGCTGATGGTGTTCCTGTTCACCTTCAGCTCCTTCGGCGTCGTACTGATCCTGGGCGGGCCCGCGTACTCCACCCTGGAAGTGGAGGTCTACCGGCAGACCGCGCAGCTGCTGGACCTGCCCACGGCCGCGGTGCTCACGATGGTGCAGTTCGCGTCGATCGGCGCGATCCTCGCGGTGCACGCGTGGACGGTGCGCAGGCGGGAGACGGCGCTGCGGCTGGTCGATCCGGGCCGCACGGCGCACCGGCCGCGCGGCTGGGCGCAGCGCGCCCTGCTGGGCGGGGTGCTCCTGACCGTCCTCCTGCTGATCGTGGCGCCCCTGGCCGTGCTGGTGGAGCGGTCCTTCGACGCGCCCGGCGGCTACGGATTCGGCTTCTACCGGGCGCTCGGGGAGGTGGGCGCGGGCGGCGGAACGTTCCTGGTGCCGCCGCTGGAGGCGGTCTGGAACTCGCTGCGGTACGCGCTCGCCGCCACCGCCGTCGCCCTGGTGATCGGCGGGCTCGCGGCCGCGGCCCTCACCGTCCGCGGGACGTCGCCGGGGGGTCCCCCCGGCGGCGGGCGGTTCGTACGGGGCTTCGACGCACTGCTGATGCTGCCGCTCGGCGTGTCCGCCGTGACCGTCGGCTTCGGCTTCCTCATCACCCTGGACGAGCCGCCGCTGGACCTGCGGACCTCCTGGATCCTGGTGCCGCTCGCGCAGGCCCTGGTGGGCGTGCCGTTCGTCGTTCGGACCATGCTGCCGGTGCTGCGCGCGGTGGACGGCCGGCTGCGGGAGGCCGCCGCCGTGCTCGGCGCCTCCCCCTGGCGGGCCTGGCGGGAGGTGGACCTGCCGCTGGTGCGGCGGGCGCTGCTGATCGCGGCCGGATTCGCCTTCGCGGTCTCGCTCGGCGAGTTCGGCGCGACGGTCTTCATCGCCCGGCCGGACCAGCCGACGCTGCCGGTGGCCGTGGCGCGGCTGCTGGGGCGGGCCGGGGAGATGAACTACGGGCAGGCGATGGCCCTGAGCACGATTCTGATGCTGGTGTGCGCGGTGTCCCTGCTGGTGCTGGAGCGACTGCGACCCGACAAGACCTCGGGAGAATTCTGATGGCACTGCTCCGCCTGGACGGGGTGTCGGTCCGCTTCGGTGAGCGTGCGGTGGTCGACGACGTGGACCTGGAGGTCGCCGAGCACGAGACCGTGTGCGTGCTGGGCCCGAGCGGGAGCGGGAAGTCGACCCTGCTGAGGGTGGTCGCCGGGCTCCAGCCGGTCTGCGCCGGCCGGGTGTCGCTGGACGGGGCCGACCAGTCCGGCGTGCCCGTGCACCGGCGGGGCGTGGGCCTGATGTTCCAGGACCACCAGCTCTTCCCGCACCGGGACGTCGGCGGGAACGTCGCCTTCGGGCTGCGGATGCGGGGCGGGAGCCGTGGCGCGCACGCGGCCCGGGTCGCCGAGCTGCTGGAGCTGGTGGGTCTGCCCGGGGCCCAGGGCCGGGCGGTGGCCTCGCTGTCCGGCGGCGAGCAGCAGCGGGTGGCGCTGGCCCGCGCGCTGGCCCCCGCCCCGAGGCTGCTGATGCTGGACGAACCGCTGGGGCAGCTGGACCGGGGGCTGCGCGAACGGCTGGTAATCGAGCTCCGGGAGGTGTTCGCCCGGCTGGGCACGACCGTGCTGGCCGTCACGCACGACCAGAGCGAGGCCTTCGCGCTGGCCGACCGGGTGGTGGTCATGCGGGACGGGCGCGTGGCGCAGGCGGGGACCCCGCTCGAGGTGTGGCAGCGCCCGGCCTCGGAGTTCGTGGCGCGCTTCCTCGGCTTCGACAACCTGGTCGCCGCGGTGGTCTCGGGGACGGCCGCGAGCACCCCGTGGGGCGTGGTCCCGGTGCCGGCCGGATCACCGCAGGGCGCCCAGCGGCTGCTGATCCGCCCGGCGGGAGTCGTGCCGGCCGCGGCCGGACTGCGGTGCGCGGTCGTCTCGCGCACCTTCCGCGGCACGCACGTGGCCCTGCTGCTGCGGCCGGAGACGGGACCGCCCCTGGAGGCGGAGTGCGGGCTGGCGGGGGCGCCGGCCGCGGGGGACCGGATCGCCGTGTCCTTCGCCGCGGCGGAGGTCGTCGTCCTCCCGGCGGCCGCCTCGGCGCAGGACGCCGCCCCGGTTCTGCCCTGACCGAAGGGGGTCGTCAGGGGAGGACGGCGTCGCAGGCGACCGGCAGGTGGCGGGGGCCGCGCAGCACCGCGTTCTGGCGGTAGGGCGGCGGGTCCTGCAGCAGGCGGGGGTTCTCCAGCCGCCGCGCCAGCTCGCTCAGGGCCAGCTGCGCCTCCTGCCGGGCCAGCGGGGCGCCGAAGCAGCTGTGGATCCCGCTGCCGAGCCCGAGGTGCTGGATGTCCTTGCGGTCGGGGTCGAAGAGGTCCGGGTCCTCGAACCGCTTCGGGTCCCGGTTCCCCGAGGCCAGGATCAGCCACAGCGACGCGCCCTTGGGGATGGTCACGCCGGCCACCTCGATGTCGCACAGGGTGCTGCGCTGGGGCAGCAGTTGCACGGGTGGCTCGTAGCGCAGCAGCTCCTCGACGACGGGCACCGACAGGAAGGGGTCCTCGCGCAGCCGCTGGAGGACCTCCGGGTGGCGCAGCAGGGTCAGCATGCCGTTGGTGATCAGGTTGACGGTGGTCTCGTGGCCGGCGATCAGCAGCAGCGCCGAGGTGCTGAGCGCCTCCATGGTCGTCATCGCCCCGTCCGGGCCGTCGGCCGTCGCCAGTTGGGAGAGCATGTCCTCACCGGGGTCCTTGCGGCGCTCCTCGATCAGCCCGGCGAGGTACATCCCCAGTTCCATCCGCGCGTCCACGGCTCCCTGACCGTGCCGGGCCTGGTCGGCGTCCGGGTCGGGGTCCAGGCTGGCGGCGAGGGTCTCCGCCCAGACGTGGAAGCGCGGTTCGTCCTCGCGGGGCACCCCGAGCAGCCGGCAGATCACCGAGACCGGGAAGGGGTAGGCGAACTGGTCGACCAGGTCGATCCGGTCGAGGTGCCCGGTGGTGGCGATGCCCTCGATCAACCCGGAGACCAGACCGCCCAGCTCGCCCCGCATGTCGTGCACCCGGTGGGGGGTGTGCGGCGGCCCGAACGGCCGGTTCGTCATTCGCCGGAGCCGGTCGTGGTCCGGCGGGTCGAGCTTGAGGAACGACGGGGGCAGGGTCGCGCCCCCGTCCTCGGACCCGCCCAGCGGATCGTCGTCGGACGACTTCAGGTTCCGGGAGT
This sequence comes from Streptomyces sp. NPDC045967, assembly GCF_056430495.1. Classification (NCBI taxonomy): domain Bacteria; kingdom Bacillati; phylum Actinomycetota; class Actinomycetes; order Kitasatosporales; family Streptomycetaceae; genus Streptomyces; species Streptomyces sp. NPDC045967. The sequence goes on from NZ_JBWKLE010000003.1 coordinate 586,257, forward strand.
CGGAGCTGATCCGGGGGTCGTGCAGCAGGCTCTGGATCTCGTAGTAGGTGCTCACCACGTACGGGCCGCCGTCGCCGTCGTGGAAGACGGGCGTCTTGCGCAGCTCCGCGTACAGCGGGTAGGGGTCGGCCCGGTTCGCGTGGTCGATGATCTCCCGCAGGATGTCCTGTGTCATGACGGGTCCTCGTGCTCCTCAGGGAGGGCGCGGTCAGTGGTGCGCGGGGGTGAAGGTCATCTTCCGGTCGGCCGGCGAGTAGCCGCTGAGGGTGATGGTCGGTCCGTGCGTGGGGACCGAGGGGTCGGGGAAGTCGGCCGGCACCGGCCTGTTCCCGTCCGGCCTGCGGTCCACCGTCGGGAACGGCGGCGGGAACGGCGCGGTCGTCTCGATCTGCTGCTCGTAGAACGGGAGCCAGCGGGAGTTGTCGAAGGTGACGGCCGCGATCACCCGGCCCTGGTAGCCGTACACCGCCACGAACCGGCGCTCCGCGCGCGAGCCCTGCGTGAAGAGGATCTCCGTGCCCATCGGGGGCACCCCGACCGACTTGATGTTCACGCCGAACTGGGAGGACCAGAACGCGGGCACCCACAGGTGGGGGCGGCGGTCCGCGCTCTCGCTGAGCATGTTGTGCGCGGCGGTGTCCGCCTGGGCGACGGCATTGCCCCAGTGCTCCAGCGAGAGGAACTGGTAGCCGAACAGGGCGTGCGGGGAGCGCGCCACGTCACCGGCCACGAAGATGTCGTCGGTGACGATGCCGCGGATGTCGAAGGCCCGGCAGCCCGCGTCGCAGGCGATGCCGCGGGGACCGGCGCCCAGCCCCGACCCCGCGAGCCACTCGGTGTTGCGCTGCGCGCCCAGCGAGACGACCACCACCTGCGCCTCGAGGGTGGACCCGTCGGAGAGGTGGGCGGCGCGCACCCGGCCGGCGGGATCGCCCTCCAGCCCGGTCACCATCACTCCGGTGCGCAGGTCGACGCCGTGCTCCCGGTGCATCTGCGCGGCGACCTCGCCGATGACCCCGCCGAGGGCCCCGACCAGCGGCGCCGCTCCCCGTTCGGCGACGGTCACCGCCAGCCCGCGCTCCCGGCAGGCGGAGGCGATCTCGGATCCGGTGAACCCGGCTCCGATGACGAGCACCCGGCGCGGTCCGACGGCCAGGGCCCGTTGCAGCGCTTCGGCGTCGTCGCGGGTGCGCAGGACGAAGACACCGCCGAGGGCGCCCTCCTCCTCGTTGGGCCAGGGCCGGGCCCGGACGCCGGTCGCGATCAGCAGCCGGTCGTAGCCGACCTCCTCGCCGTTGCCCAGGCGGACCTGCCGGGCGGCCATGTCCAGGCCGGTCGCGGGGACCCCGAGGCGCCAGTCGGCGTCGATCGCACGGCGCCGGGGGAGCGCCGTGTGGTCCGCGGCCGCCTTGCCCAGCAGCACCTGCTTCGACAGCGGGGGCCGGTCGTACGGCTCGTACGGCTCGGCGCCGATCATCGTGAGCGACCCGGCGAAGCCCTTCGCCCGCAGGGTCTCGGCGGCCCGCAGACCGGCCAGCGACGCGCCGACGACGACGATGCGGCCGTCACGCTTGAGCCGTTCCAAGGCCCCGTCGGGGGCCCCCGGGACGCTCACCGCGCGCCTGCGGCCGGCGAGCCGGAGCCGGCCACGGCGTCCGGGGCCGGCATCCGCGCCATGTCGGCGTCCGTGAGTTCCAGCAGGATCGCGCCGACCGGACACGCGGCCACCGCGCGTTCGACGCTCCGCCGGTGCTCCACCGCCGCCTCCGGGTCGTAGAGCAGCGATTCGTTGCCGTGCATGGCGAACACGTCGGGAGCCAGGAAGGCGCACTGGGCGTATCCCTGGCAGCGGTTGAGGTCGACGACAAGCCTCATGGCGGTTCTGCCCTTTCCCTCGGCCGTACGCCCCCCTCACCCCCGGGCCCCCGCGCCCCATCCCTTTCCCACCAGCATGCGCGCGGGACCAGGAGGTCGCCCGCCGGAGTGGGAACACCCAGGTCGGCAGGTGGGAGGAGTGATCAGGAGCGGGTGGGCCGACCCGAGCCGGTGCGCGGGCCGGCCCGGCCGCGCCGGGCGCGCAGGATGTGCACGCTGATGACCAGCGCCCAGGCCGGGAACAGCATCTCGGACCAGGGCACGCCGGATCCCACGACGAGCAGGACCAGGCCCACGACCGTGCCGAGCAGGGCCAGCGGCCGGGGGAAGACGCCGAGCAGCCGACCGATCGTCGAGGTCGCGAGGACGAAGACGGCCGCCACGCGGGTGGCGTAGGTCGCGAGCAGGGTGTAGGCGAAGTGCCGGCCGAAGTCGGAGGGCGTGCCCTCCTCCAGTACGGTGCCCGCCGCCGCGGCGGAGGCGAACAGCGTGGCGACGAAGACGAAGCCGCTGCCGAGGAAGACGGTCGCGATGAACCGGTCCTCGGCCTCACCGGTGTGGGCGCGCAGGGCGCCCATGAACCACAGGAAGAAGATGCCGGCGAAGGGCACGATCTCCAGGGCGACCCGGACCGCCCAGCGCCGGTCCGGCGCGACGGCCACGTCCGCGGCGTCGCCCGCCGGGACGGCGATCCGCATCAGGACGATCGCCGTCCCGAGCAGCAGGGCGAAGGCGATCCCGGCGAGCCCGGCCGCGCGCGGGGTCGTCATCCGGTCGGTCGCGGGCTCCATGGACCCCTCGCTCTCTCCCCCGCTCCAGCAAGCGGCAGCCGCCGCCGCGCCACCACCGGGGGCGGCCGACCGGGTGACACCGCCGGTCGGCCCGAGAGGTCAGCCCACGGGTTCCGGTACGGGGGCCGGGGCCCCCTCGTCGGCGCCCTCGTGCTTGCCGTACCAGGCGACGGCCACCGCTCCGGCGACCGCCAGGGCGAAGCCGAGGGCCGCCAGCCAGGCCAGGCCCGGCCGGGAGGCGTCACCGAGCCACAGCACGCCGATCGCGCCGGGCAGCACCGTCTCGCCGACGACGAGGGCGGCCGTCGCGCCGTTCACCGAACCGATCTGCAGCGCGACGGTGTGCAGGTACATGCCGCCGAAGCCCGCCGCGAGGACGGCGTACAGGGCCGGGTCGGTCAGCAGGGTGCCCAGGTCGAACGGGTCGACGCCGTCCAGGATGCGGACGCCGACGCCCAGCGCGCCGAAGCCGAGGCCCGACAGCAGACCCGCCAGGATCGCCGCACGGCCGCCGAGGAGGCGTACGGCGACGGTGCCGCCGACCATCAGCAGCAGGGTGATCCCCAGCAGCCACCAGTGCGTGGACATCGGGGCGTGGTGGCCGCCCTCGTGTCCGGCGGCCGTCGCCAGCAGCACCAGCGCCGTGCAGACGACGCCGATGGAGGTCCACTCCTTGCGGCTCAGCCGGATGCCCAGCATCTTGACGCTGAGCACGGCCGTGATCACCAGGTTGGCGCTGATCACCGTCTGGGACAGGAACAGCGGCAGCAGGCGGGCGGCCAGCGCGCCGAGCCCGAAGCCCACGAAGTCCAGGATCGTGCCGACGATGAACTCCCAGGTCATCGCGGCCTTCGCGGTCGACGCCAAATTGGGGCCGCCGTGCGCCGTCACCCCGGCGGCGGTCGGGGACATCCGGGCGGCGCGGCGCGATCCGACGGCTTGCAGGACGGATCCCGTCCCGTAGCAGATGGACGCCGCGACAGCGGTCAGCAGGCCTATGAGCACCGAGGGCTCCGTTCACGTCTGGCAGGTAGGGCGGTACCTCTGCCAGACGTCGAAACGGGCCGATGCGTTGCCTCCCGGACTCAGGCCATTGCCGCGAGTGCGCCCGGCACCTCGTCCACCGAGTCCACCAGGGCGATCCGGGACTCCATCGCCCGGCCGCCCGCCAGTGCGCGCAGCAGCGGCCAGACGGGGAGGTGCTCGGTCCAGTGCGCCCGGTCGACCAGGACCATCGGCACCGGTTCACCCCGCGAGGAGTAGTAGTTCGGGGTGGCGCTGTCGAAGACCTCCTGGACGGTGCCCGCCGCGCCCGGCAGGAACACCACGCCCGCCGTCGATCTCGCCAGCAGCCCGTCCTCCCGGGTGGCGTTGGCGAAGTACTTGCCGATGTGCGCGGCGAAGGCGTTCGGCGGCTCGTGCCCGTAGAACCAGGTCGGGATGCCCACCGACTCGCCGCCGCCGGGCCAGCGCTCGCGTACGGCGAAGGCCGCCTGCGCCCAGTCGGACACCGACGGGACGAAGGACGGCGCCTTGCCCAGCATCTCCAGGGCCTCGGCGAGGGCCTCGTCCGGGGCAGGGGCCAGGTGGGCGCCGAGATTGGCGGCCTCCATCGCGCCGGGTCCGCCGCCGGTGGCGACGGTGAACCCGGACCGGGTGAGCGCCCGGCCGAGCTCCGCCGCGCCGCGGTAGTCCCCGCCGCCGCGCGACATCGCGTGGCCGCCCATGACGCCGACGACCCGGGCACCCCGCAGGTGTTCGTCGAGGGCGTCGGAGACGGCGTCGTCGTGGATGGCGCGCAGCATCGAGGAGAAGACGTCGCCGTCGGCCTTGGTCTCCTGGAACCAGGAGTACGCCAGGGCGTCCGGGGTGGACTCGTAGCCGTCGGTCAGCCCGGCGAAGAGCTCCTCGGGCGTGTAGAGCAGCCCGCGGTAGGGGTTGAACGGCAGGTCGGGGACGGGCGGGAAGACCAGCGCGCCGTCGGCGCGGACCTTCACCGCGGCGTCCGGCTCCATCGCGCAGCCGAGGAACACGGCGGCCGAGGTGTCGGCCGACAGCAGCGCGAAGGTGCGCTCCAGCAGGTTGAGCGACTGGATCCGGTAGCCGCTGAGCGAGCCGCGGGCCACGACCCGGTCGAATTCGGCGAGCGTCTCGATCTCGATGTCTGCGTTGACCATTCGGCCCACCCTAAGGGCTGCTCGCGTCAGCGGGTCAGGGCCAGTGACGTCAGCTGTGCCACACCCCAGCTGAGCGGCAGGCACACCGCGAGCAGGGCGGTGGCCCGCAAACTCGCGACGCTGCGGAGGAACTTGGCGGGTGCGCCGAGGTCCGCCAGGGCCGCCCGGTCGGCGGCCCGGCTCTGGCGGGACTCCAGCGCGGATGTGAGAAGGGTCGCGGCGGCGCACAGGACCACCAGGGCCGCGGCCGGTCCGGTCAGCGGCCCCAGGGGGAGGAGCAGGCCGCCGCGGTCCCGCAGCGCCAGGGCGGTGAGCGCGGCGGCGGTGACGGCGCACAGGATGCCGAGCGGCGGGCCGACCCGGGGCGCCTCCTCCTGCAGGACCCGGCCGGCCAGCAGCCGCAGCGCCCCGGGGCGCCCGGCCTGGACCAGCGTGCCGCAGGCGTAGGCCAGGCCGGGCCCGGCGAGGGCCAGGCCCGCGGCGGTGAGCGACCAGCCGGCGAGCATGCCCGGACCGCCCGGCCCGGTGTAGGACTGGACGGCGAGACCGCAGGCGGTGATCGCGATGCCCCAGGGCAGTGCGGTCTGCGGGGCGAGGGGCCTGCGCCGGGGGAGGGTGAGCACGGCCGCCGAGGCGGTCAGCGGGAGGAGGACCAGCAGCGTGAGCGCGGCCGCCAGGGGCAGCGGCTGATCGGCGTGGAGCAGCCCGGCGCCGGCCCCGTCGAACGGCAGCCCGGTCAGCTCCCCGCGCAGGTGGAGGAAGGCGGCCAGGGCGAGCGCGCTGCCCAGGGTGCAGGTGACGGCGGTGGAGAGGGCCGCGAAGAGGCTGAGCCGGACGGGTCCGATCCCGGCGGCGTCCAGGCCGGCCCGGGGCCGGGTCGCCGGATCGGTGCGGGCGACGGCGACGGCCAGCTGGACGGTCGCGGCCAGCGGCACCAGGGCCCACAGCAGGCGGGGGAACGATCCGCCGGGGCGGGCCACGGCCTCGGCGAGCACGTAGAGGAGGAGGAACCCGGTGCCGGCCGAGGCGAGGGCGAGGAGCAGCCGGCGCAGCTGGACCAGCGGGCGGGAGCCGCGCGCTAGGCGGAGAGCGAGCACGCGGCCTGCCCCTCGGTGGTCTCGGCCGCCGGGGGCTCCGGCGAGTCCGCGGCGGACGCGGCGGGCCCGGCGGTGGCGGCGGGCCGGCCGTCGAGCAGGGGCACGCGGCGGTCGGCGACGGCCGCGGTCTCCTCGTCGTGGGTGGCCAGCACCACGGCGATCCCGTGCGAGCGGGCCGCGGTGGTGAGCGTACGGAGCAGCAGGGCGCGCTCGACCCGGTGCAGCGGGGCTGTCGGCTCGTCGCCGAAGATCACCGCGGGCTCGTTGACCAGCGCGCGGGCCAGCGCCACCCGCTGGGACTCGGCCCAGGTGAGGGCGGTGGGGCGCTTGCGGGCGAACCGTCCGATGTCCAGGCGCTCCAGCCATTCGCAAGCGGCATGCTTGGCCCTGCGGTGCGAGGCGCCGGCGAGCAGCAGCGGCAGGGCCGCGTTCTCCCACACCTTCAGCTCGGGCAGCAGCTGCGGCTCGGGGCCGATCCAGCCGAACCGGTCGCGGCGCAGCCGTTCGCGGGCGAGGGGGCCCAGGGTGTGCACGGGGACGCTGTTGAACCAGACCTCGCCCTGCTCGGGGCGGAGCTGGCCGGAGAGGCAGCGCAGCAGGGTGGTCTTCCCGCTGCCGCGCGGGCCGGTCAGGGCCAGCACCTCGCCCTGGCGGACTCCGACGGAGACGCCGACGAGGCCGGGGGACCCCTTGTGGGAGTAGTGAAGGGAGCGCGCCCACAGGACATCGTCGGGTGGGGTCGTCTCGGGTGGAGCCACCATGGCGTACACCTCCGTCCGGGGGAACGAAGCGGCACCGGTTCGGTCACTGGCGCCGCAATGAGATGTAAAGAGATGAACGTCTTGAATGGTGGCAGCACACGGCCCGGACCCCCGCGTTCTCACTCGAACGGGGGGCCCGGGCCGTGCGATCGGCCGCTTTACGACCTGGTCCGGCGGTGGATCAGAGCTTGGTCCACGCCTCGGTGAGCACCGCGCGCAGGATTCCCTCGATCTCGTCGAAGGTGCCCTGGTCGGCGATCAGCGGCGGGGCCAGCTGGATCACCGGGTCGCCGCGGTCGTCGGCCCGGCAGTACAGGCCGTTCTCGAAGAGCGCCTTGGACAGGAAGCCGTAGAGCACGCGCTCCGTCTCCTCGTCCGAGAAGGACTCCTTGGTGTCCTTGTCCTTGACGAGCTCGATGCCGTAGAAGAACCCGTTGCCGCGGACGTCGCCGACAATGGGCAGGTCGTGCAGCTTCTTCAGCGTCGAGAAGAAGGCGTCCTCGTGGTCCAGCACGTGCTGGTTGAGGCCTTCCTTGTCGAAGATGTCGAGGTTGGCGAGCGCCACGGCCGAGGAGACCGGGTGGCCGCCGAAGGTGTAGCCGTGCAGGAAGGTGTTGTCGCCCTTGTAGAACGGCTCGGCGAGCTTGTCCGAGATGATGCAGGCACCGATCGGGGAGTAGCCCGAGGTCATGCCCTTGGCGCAGGTGATCATGTCCGGGACGTAACCGAACTTGTCACAGGCGAACATCGTGCCGAGGCGGCCGAACGCGCAGATCGTCTCGTCGGAGACGAGCAGGACGTCGTACTCGTCGCAGATCTCCCGGACGCGCTGGAAGTAGCCGGGCGGCGGCGGGAAGCAGCCGCCGGCGTTCTGCACGGGCTCCAGGAAGACGGCGGCGACGGTGTCGGCGCCCTCGAACAGGATTTCCTGCTCGATCTGGTCGGCGCACCAGCGGCCGAAGGCCTCGGGGTCGTCGCCGTAGATCGGGGCGCGGTAGATGTTGGTGTTCGGCACCTTGTGCGCGCCGGGGACCAGCGGCTCGAAGGGGGCCTTCAGGGCGGGCAGGCCCGTGATGGACAGGGCGCCCTGCGGGGTGCCGTGGTAGGCGACCGCACGCGAGATGACCTTGTACTTGGTGTGCTTGCCCTGGAGCTTGAAGTACTGCTTGGCGAGCTTCCAGGCCGTCTCGACGGCCTCTCCGCCACCCGTGGTGAAGAAGACCTTGTTCAGGTCGCCCGGGGCGTAGTCGGCGAGGCGCTCGGCGAGCTCGACGGCCTTGGGGTGCGCGTACGACCAGATGGGGAAGAACGCGAGTTCCTGCGCCTGCTTGTAGGCGACCTCGGCCAGTTCCTTGCGGCCGTGACCGGCGTTGACCACGAACAGGCCGGCGAGGCCGTCGAGGTAGCGCTTGCCCTTGTCGTCGAAGATGTAGGTGCCCTCACCACGCACGATGGTGGGCACGGGTGCGTTCTCGTAGGACGACATGCGGGTGAAGTGCATCCACAGGTGGTCGTACGCGGTTTTGGAGAGGTCCTGGCTCACGGGTTATCGAGTTCCCCACATGTAGGTCTGCTTCTTCAGCTTCAGGTAAACGAAGCTTTCGGTTGATCGCACGCCGGGGAGCGCGCGGATCTTCTTGTTGATCGTTTCGAGCAGGTGGTCGTCGTCCTCGCAGACGATCTCCACCATCAGGTCGAACGAGCCCGCGGTCATCACCACGTACTCGCACTCGGCCATGGCGGTCAGGGCGTCCGCCACCGGGTCGAGGTCGCCCTCGACGTTGATGCCGACCATGGCCTGGCGCCGCAGGCCCACGGTGAGCGGGTCGGTGACGGCGACGATCTGCATGACGCCCTGATCGAGCAGCTTCTGCACGCGCTGGCGCACGGCGGCTTCGGACAGGCCGACGGCCTTGCCGATCGCCGCGTAGGGACGGCGACCGTCCTCCTGCAGTTGCTCGATGATCGCCAGGGACACAGCATCGACCGAAGGGGACGGTTGTCTGTTCCTGGAATCTGCGCTTCGACTGACCACGACCACACTGTGCACGAGGAGTCGTCCGTTCCGCAAGGCGGGATCGATGAAATCCGTTGTTTGGCGACTCCGATCTCACCGATTTCGCAGTTCCTCCCATCTGGCTCTGTCGAAAGCGTCCGCCGAGGAGCTACTCTTTGGGGATCGTCTCAATCGTTGGACATGGGATCAGGAGAGTGGCTGTAGTGACCACCGAACTGCGTCGTCTGCGCAACTACATCGGCGGAGAGTTCAAGGACGCCGCCGACGGGCGGACCACCGAGGTGGTCAACCCCGCCGTCGGCGAGGCGTACGCCACCGCCCCCCTCTCGGGCCAGGCCGACGTGGACGCGGCCATGGCCGCCGCCGCGGCCGCCTTCCCCGGCTGGCGCGACACCACGCCCGCCGAGCGCCAGAAGGCCCTGCTCAAGATCGCGGACGCCTTCGAGGCCCGCGCCGAGGAGCTCGTCGCCGCGGAGTCGGAGAACACCGGCAAGCCGCTGGGCCTCACGGCCAGCGAGGAGCTGCCGCCGATGGTGGACCAGATCCGCTTCTTCGCCGGCGCCGCCCGTCTGCTCGAGGGCCGCTCGGCCGGCGAGTACATGGAGGGCATGACCTCGATCGTCCGCCGCGAGCCGGTCGGTGTGTGCGCCCAGGTCGCGCCGTGGAACTACCCGATGATGATGGCCGTGTGGAAGTTCGCCCCGGCGATCGCCGCGGGCAACACCGTGGTGCTCAAGCCCTCGGACACCACCCCCGCCTCCACCGTCCTGATGGCGGAGATCATCGACTCGATCCTGCCCAAGGGCGTCTTCAACGTCATCTGCGGTGACCGCGAGACCGGCCGGGCGATGGTCGAGCACGCCACCCCCGCGATGGCCTCCATCACCGGCTCGGTGCGCGCCGGCATGCAGGTCGCCGAGAGCGCCGCGAAGGACGTCAAGCGCGTCCACCTGGAGCTCGGCGGCAAGGCCCCGGTCGTGGTCTTCGAGGACGCCGACATCGCCAAGGCCGTCGAGGACATCGCGGTCGCCGGCTACTTCAACGCCGGCCAGGACTGCACGGCCGCCACCCGCGTGCTCGTCCACGAGTCGATCCACGACGAGTTCGTCTCCGCGCTCGCCAAGGCCGCCGCCGACACCAAGACCGGCCGGCCGGACGACGAGGACGTGCTCTACGGCCCGCTGAACAACCCCAACCAGCTCAAGCAGGTCGCGGGCTTCATCGAGCGCCTCCCCGCCCACGCCAAGGTCGAGGCGGGCGGCCACCAGGTCGGCGAGAAGGGCTACTTCTACGCCCCGACCGTGGTCTCCGGCCTCAAGCAGGACGACGAGATCATCCAGAACGAGGTCTTCGGCCCCGTCATCACTGTCCAGTCCTTCGCGGACGAGGCCCAGGCCCTGGCGTACGCGAACGGCGTCGAGTTCGCCCTCGCCTCCTCGGTGTGGACCAAGGACCACGGCCGCGCGATGCGGATGTCCAAGAACCTCGACTTCGGCTGCGTGTGGATCAACACCCACATCCCGCTCGTCGCCGAGATGCCGCACGGCGGATTCAAGAAGTCCGGCTACGGCAAGGACCTCTCCGCCTACGGCTTCGAGGACTACACGCGCATCAAGCACGTGATGACCTCCCTCGACGGCTGACCGACCGCAGCGGTCAGAGCACGCCGCCCACGGGGCGGGCGGTGGACACCCGTCCACCGCCCGCCCCTTCGCGTTCCGCAGGTGGAACGCGGTCGCCGGGCTCTGACCTAGGTCCTGTCGTCAAAGTGGGGCCAGGCGCGACTTTGACGACAGGGCCTAGGGCGCCGGGGCTCCGGTGGCGGGCGGCCCGGCCGTGCCGCGCGGGCCGGGGTCACATGCCGAGTTCGGCGGTCCGTACGGCGCTCAGTGCGTCGACCCGGTTGGTGGTGACGGAGTCGACCCCGGCGCGCACGAGCGCCCGCATCGTCCGCTTCGTGTCCGCGGTCCAGGCCGACACCAGCAGGCCGTCCCGGTGCAGGGCGTCCGTCAGCTCGCGGCTGACCAGGCCGAAGCGGTAGTTGAGCCAGCGCGGGACGACCGCGTCGAGGAGCACCCGGCGCGGCGGCGACAGCGTGGTCCAGGTCAGCGCGATCTCCGCCCCCGGATCGGCGGCGCGGACGGCCAGCATCGTCCGCGGCCCGGCGCAGTAGTAGGTGCGCTCGCGCGCCCCGCACTCGCGGATCTGGCCCACGACCGTCCGCACGGTCTCGTAGGAGGCACCCGGCAGGTCGAGCATCAGCCGTCCCGCCCCCGCCGCCAGCACCGCCTCGCGCAGCGTCGGAACCCCACCCTGCGTCAGTTCCTCGAGCTGGGGGGCGGTGACGGCGTCGAGCCGCACGTCATGGCCCCACAACCGCCGCAGCGTCTCGTCGTGGAGCAGGACCGGCACCCCGTCCCGGGTCAGCCGTACGTCGATCTCGACGGCGTCCGCCCCGCGCGCGAAGGCGGAGCGGATCGAGGGCAGGGTGTTCTCACGGACACGGTAGGGATCGCCGCGGTGGCCGACGGCAGTCAGGGTGCGCATGGCCCCATTCTCGGGGCCGGCGCCGCGGGTGGCCGTGTCAGCGCGCGAGCCATTGCGCCGTGTACGCGTCGATCTCCGCGCCGAGCCGCGCCTTGCCGGCCTCGTCCAGGAAGGAGGCCGCCACGGCGTTCTTCGCGAGCCCGGCCAGGCCGCGCTCGTCGAGGTCGAGCAGGCGCGCCGCCACCGCGTACTCGTTGTTCAGGTCGGAGCCGAACATCGGCGGGTCGTCGCTGTTGATGGTGACGAGCACGCCCGCGGCCACCATCTCCCTGACGGGGTGCAGCTCGAGGTCGCTCACCGCGCGGGTGGCGATGTTGGAGGTGGGGCAGACCTCCAGCGCGATCCGGTGCTCGGCCAGGTAGGCGAGCAGCTCGGGGTCCCGGGTGGAGCTGGTGCCGTGGCCGATGCGCTCGGCGCCCAGCTCGCGGATGGCGTCCCACACGGTCTCGGGGCCGGTGGTCTCGCCCGCGTGCGGCACGCTGTGCAGGCCGGCGGCGCGGGCCCGGTCGAAGTACGGCTTGAACTGCGGGCGCGGGACGCCGACTTCGGGGCCGCCCAGACCGAAGGAGACCAGGCCCTCGGGGCGCAGGTCGACGGCGAGGCGGGCGGTTTCGGCCGCGGCCTCCAGGCCGGCCTCGCCCGGGATGTCGAAGCACCAGCGCAGGATGACGCCGAGCTCGGTCTCGGCGGCCTTGCGGGCGTCTTCGATGGCCTCCATGAAGGCCTTCTCCTCGATGCCGCGGCGGGTGGAGGAATAGGGGGTGATGGTCAGCTCGGCGTAGCGGATGTTCTGCCGGGCCATGTCGCGGGCCACCTCGAAGGTGAGGTGGCGTACGTCGTCGGGGGTGCGCACGAGGTCCACGACCGACAGGTAGACCTCGATGAAGTGCGCGAAGTCGGTGAAGGTGAAGTAGTCCGCGAGCGCCTCGGGATCGGTCGGGACCTTGGAGTCGGGGTGCCGGGCGGCGAGTTCCGCCACGATCCGCGGGGACGCCGAACCGACGTGGTGGACGTGGAGTTCCGCCTTGGGCAGCCCCGCGATGAAGGGATGCAGGTCGGTCATGAGGTGCCTCCGGGAGGACGCGCGCGCGGTCAGGTCGGCCCTCATCGTAGGCACGCCGGTGACCGTCGGTGGCAGCGCATAGCATGGCTGTACGAGAGGGGGGTGCCGCATGAACGACCAGAGCGCTCAGCCGGGGGATCCGTGGGCGCCGCCGGAGCGGCCGGCGGGGGAATTCGGCAGGCAGCAGGCCGCGCCGGGTGCCGGGGGAGCACCGGGCGTGCACGACCAGCCGACCATCGCCGGAATGCCGGGAGCCGATGCCCCGCAGCCCTTTCCCCAGCCTTTCCCGCAGCCCCCCGTCCCGCAACCCGGTCCGGTGCGGACGCCGGCGCCGGGGCCCGCCGCGCCGCCCGCCTACGGATATCCCGCCCAGCCCGACCCGGCGGGTTACGGCTATCCCGCCCCGCCGGTGTACGGGTACCCGGGCGACATGGGCTACCAGGCAGCGCCGCCCGCCTACCCCGGCCCTTCCGGCTATCCGGCCCCGTCGGGCTACCCGCCGTACGCGACGCCGCCGAGCAACGGCTTCGGCGTCACCGCCCTCGTCCTCGGCATCCTCTCCGTCGTGGGCTGCATCACCAGCTTCCTGGCCGTCGGAATCGGGATCGGGGCGGTCGTCTTCGGGGCCCTGGGCAAGGGCAAGGCGAATCGCGGCGAGGCCGACAACGGCGGGATGGCGCTGGCCGGCATCATCCTCGGTGCGGTCGGCATCGTGCTGGGCGCGCTGATGCTGCTCGCCCTGTTCGTGCCGTTCCTGGAGGGGGACTGGGGCGACGGACCGCCCTATGACAGCCCGTACTCCGACTCCCAGGAGCGCGAGAGGATATGAGCCCCGGTCCGACCGTTCCCCTTCCGCGTATCCGGCCCTTCCTGTTCTTCGTGGCCGCGCCGGTGAGCCCGCGGAAGGTGCGCCGGTGCGCGGAACCGGACGGCGCCCGGCCCGCCCGCTAGCCCGCAGCCCCCTGCCCGCCGCCCGCTCAGTCCTGCCGCAGCCGTGCGCGGGCTTCCATCAGGGCGAAGCCCAGCAGGTTCAGGCCCTGCCAGCTGGCCGGGTCCAGGGCGCGCCGGTCGTCGGCCGGCAGGCCGATGCCCCAGACGCGGTCCAGGGGGCTCGCCTCCACCAGCACCCGGTCGCCGGTGGCCAGCAGGTAGGACCGCAGCGCGGGGTCGGAGCCGAACTTGTGCACACTGCCCTCGACGACCAGGGCGAACCGCTCCCGCTCCCACACGGCGTCGTCGAAGCCGCGCACCAGCCGGCCGGCCTTCTTCGCCTCGGCCGGGGTCCGCGCCGACAGGGCCGCGCGCTCCGCCTCGGCGTCGTGGAACAGCCGGGCCTTCCCGGCCATCATCCAGTGCTCCGCCGTCGCGTACCGGACATCACCCACGGTGAACTCGGACGGCCACCACTGGCTCAGGCAGCTCGGCCCCAGGCGGCCGTCGGACCTCGGACGGTGTCCCCAGAACGGCAGGAACTTCACCCGCTCACCACGGCTGACCTGCTCGATCAGCTCCTCGATCATCTCCATGCACGCGAGTGTGGCAGTCGCCACGGACAACTCGTACGGGATTTCGGGCGTGCCTGGACACTTGGTCGACCGAATCCGTCGCGTAATCAAAAGGCAACAACGGAATCACTTGGACGGGGGAGTCTCCTCTGTCAGGATCGGCACTCAATTCGAGCTGTAGCTCGAACTGTAGCTACGGAGAGCGTGAGAGCGTGATGGGCAACCGCTTCCAGGTCAAGGACCGCTTCGCAGACGGCGCGCAGTACATCGACGGACGGCTGAGGGCCGGCACCTCGGGCCGGTCACACACCGTGGTCGACCCGGCCACGGGGGACGAGGTCCTCACCTACGCACTGGCGAGCACGGCGGACGTGGACGAGGCCGTGGCCGCCGCCAAGAGGGCCTTCCCCGCCTGGGCCGGCGCCACCCCGGGGGAGCGCTCGGACGCCCTGCACCGACTGGCCGCCGTCCTGGCCGAGCAGGCCGAGGACTTCGCCCGCGCCGAGTCCCTCCAGTGCGGCAAGCCGATCAAGCTGACCACGGAGTTCGACGTCCCGGGCACCATCGACAACACGGCCTTCTTCGCGGGGGCCGCCCGCCACCTCCAGGGGCAGGCGGCGGCCGAGTACTCCGGCGACCACACCTCCTACGTGCGCCGCGAGGCCCTCGGCGTGGTCGGCTCCATCGCCCCTTGGAACTACCCGCTCCAGATGGCCGCCTGGAAGATCCTCCCGGCCGTCGCCGCCGGCAACACGATCGTCCTGAAGCCGGCCGAGCTGACCCCGCTGACCTCCCTGATGTTCGCGCAGGCCGCCAAGGAAGCGGGCCTGCCCGACGGCGTGATCAACATCGTCACCGGCGCCGGCCCCGAGGCCGGCGAGCATCTGGTCGGCCACCCCGACGTGGTGATGACCTCCTTCACCGGCTCCACCGCCGTCGGGAAGCGGGTCGCCGAGGTCGCCACCGCCACCGTCAAGCGGCTCCACCTGGAACTCGGCGGCAAGGCGCCGTTCCTCGTCTTCGACGACGCCGACCTGGAGGCCGCCGCGCACGGCGCCGTCGCCGCCTCCCTCATCAACACCGGCCAGGACTGCACCGCCGCCACCCGCGCCTACGTCCAGCGCCCCCTGCACGACGCCTTCGTCGCCCGCGTCGCCGAGCTGATGGAGAGCGTCCGCCTGGGCGACCCCTTCGCGCCCACCACCGACCTCGGCCCGCTCGTCTCGCACGCCCAGCGCGACCGGGTCGCCGGCTTCGTGGAGCGGGCCCGGGGCTACGCCACCGTCGTCACCGGCGGCGAGATCCCGGGCGGCGAGCTCGCGCAGGGCGCCTACTACCGGCCCACCCTCATCACCGGCGCCGCCCAGGACAGCGAGGTGGTCCAGTCCGAGATCTTCGGCCCGGTCCTGGCCGTCCTGCCCTTCGACACCGATGACGAAGGCATCGCACTGGCCAACGACACCCCCTACGGACTGGCCGCGTCCGCCTGGAGCCGTGACCTCTACCGGGCGAACCGCGCCACCCGGGAGATCAAGGCCGGCTGCGTCTGGGTCAACGACCACATCCCGATCATCAGCGAGATGCCCCACGGCGGCTACAAGGCCAGCGGCTACGGCAAGGACATGTCGGCCTATTCCTTCGAGGAGTACACCCAGGTCAAGCACGTGATGTACGACAACACCGCGGTGGCCGCCAAGGACTGGCACCGCACGATCTTCGGGGACCGTCCGTAAACCATTCGCGGCCATCGCCGCGTGGGAACCCACCGCCCGACCAGCGGTACACCTCCGAAAGGGCACAGCGCATGGAGCAGTTCGAGCCCGACCGCCTCTCGGCGGCGCAACTCGCCGCGATGCGGCGCAGCCTCACCAGCGGGCGCGGGGCCCTCACCCGCCGCTCGCTGCTGCGTGGCTCCGGAGTCGGAGCGCTCACCCTCGCCGGCCTGGCCGCCCTCTCCGGGTGCGGCATCCCGCCCGCCCAGCGCGCGGGCGACGCGGCGGCGGCCTCCGACGACCACTCGGCACAGGAGAAGGAGATCAACTTCTCCAACTGGACCGAGTACATGGACACCAGCGACGACGAGAAGACCAGGCCCACCCTGGAGGAGTTCACCCAGCGGACCGGGATCGAGGTCAAGTACACCGAGGACATCAACGACAACGTCGAGTTCTTCGGCAAGATCCGCCCCCAGCTCGCCGCCGGCCAGGACACCGGCCGCGACCTGATCGTCGTCACCGATTGGCTCGCCGCGCGCATCATCCGCCTCGGCTGGGCGCAGAAGCTGGACCCCTCCCACCTGCCCCACGCCTACGCCAACCTGATCCCGCAGTTCCGCACCCCCGACTGGGACCCGGGCCGCGCCTACAGCTACCCGTGGACCGGCATCGACACGGTCATCGCCTACAACACCAAGGCCACCGGCGGCAGGAAGGTCGACTCCGTCACCCAGATGCTGGACGACCCCACCCTCAAGGGCCGGGTCGGCTTCCTCACCGAGATGCGCGACAGCGTGGGCATGACCCTGCTCGACCAGGGCAAGGACCCGGCGCGGTTCACCACCGCCGACTTCGACGGTGCGCTCGGCCGGCTGCAGAAGGGCGTGGACTCCCGGCAGATCCGCCGCTTCACCGGAAACGACTACACCGCCGACCTCGACAAGGGCGACCTCGCCGCCTGTCTGGCCTGGGCGGGCGACGTCATCCAGCTCCAGGCGGGCAACCCCGACATCCAGTACGCCATCCCCGCCCCCGGCTACATCACCTCCAGCGACAACCTGCTGGTCCCGGCGAAGGCCCGGCACAAGGCCAACGCGGAGAAGCTCATCGACTACTACTACGAGCCCCCGGTCGCCGCCCAGCTGGCCGCGTTCATCAGCTACGTCTGCCCGGTCGAGGGCGTCAAGGACGAACTCGCCAAGATCGACCCCGCGCTCGCGGACAACCCGCTGATCGTCCCGGACAAGGCCATGGCCGCCAAGGCCCACGCCTTCCGCTCCCTGACCAGCGAAGAAGAGACGGCGTACGAGGAGAAGTTCGCCAAGCTCATCGGGGCCTGACGCCCCCCGGCCCAGCCCCTCGAACCCTCCCCACCCAACCCCGGGACCCACCCATGACTGAGCAGACCGCGGGCGGCGACGTCCGCCTCGCCGGGATCAGCAAGCACTACGGCACCTTCACCGCCGTGCACCCGCTGGACCTCACCATCCCCCAGGGCTCCTTCTTCGCCCTGCTCGGCGCCTCGGGCTGCGGGAAGACCACCACCCTGCGCATGATCGCCGGCCTGGAGGAGCCCTCCACCGGCACGGTCAGCCTCGGCGACCGGGAGGTCACCGACCTGCCGCCCTACAAGCGCCCGGTCAACACGGTCTTCCAGAGCTACGCCCTCTTCCCGCACCTGAACATCTTCGAGAACGTCGCCTTCGGCCTGCGCCGCCGCGGCGTCAAGTCGGTCAAGAAGCAGGTCGACGAGATGCTGGAGCTGGTCCAGCTCGGCCAGTTCGCCCAGCGCAAGCCCCACCAGCTCTCCGGCGGCCAGCAGCAGCGCGTGGCCGTCGCCCGCGCCCTGATCAACCACCCCCAGGTCCTCCTGCTCGACGAGCCGCTCGGCGCCCTCGACCTCAAGCTGCGCCGCCAGATGCAGCTGGAGCTCAAGCGCATCCAGACCGAGGTCGGCATCACCTTCGTGCACGTCACGCACGACCAGGAGGAGGCCATGACCATGGCCGACACGGTCGCCGTGATGAATGGCGGACGCGTCGAGCAGCTGGGCGCCCCGGCCGAGCTGTACGAGAACCCGGGCACCACCTTCGTCGCCAACTTCCTCGGCACCTCCAACCTCATCGAGGCCGCCGTGGAGTCCGCCGGCCCCGAGGTGGTCGTCTCCGCCGCCGGAACGAAGCTGCGGCTGCCCGCGTCCCGCTGCGCCACCACCCCGCGCAGCGGCGGCACCCTGCTGGTCGGGGTGCGCCCGGAGAAGATCTCCCTGGTCCCCGCGGCCGAGGAGCACACCATCGCGGCCGGCCGCAACAAGGTCTCCGGCCGGATCGCCGACTCCTCCTTCATCGGCGTCTCCACCCAGTACGTCATCGACAGCCCCGTCTGCCCCGAGCTGGAGGTGTACGCGCAGAACATCGAGCGGGACGGCCGGCTCGTACCGGGCGCCGAGGTGATCCTGCACTGGAACCCGGAGCACAGCTTCGGCCTCGACGCCGCCCAGGACATCGACGCGGGCATCGAGACGGTCGAGGAGTCCGCGTGAGCGTGACAGCCGCGCCCCCCGAGGCGCCCGCCCCCGCCGCGCCCCCGGTGCACCGGGCGGCCCTGCGCAAGCGGCTCGTCCCCTACTGGCTGCTGCTCCCGGGCATACTCTGGCTGCTGGTCTTCTTCGTGCTGCCGATGGTCTACCAGGCCTCCACCTCGGTGCAGACCGGCTCCCTCGAAGAGGGCTTCGAGGTCACCTGGCACTTCCGCACCTACTGGGACGCCTTCACCGAGTACTACCCCCAGTTCCTGCGCTCCCTGCTCTACGCGGGCACCGCCACCGCGCTGTGCCTGCTGCTGGGCTACCCGCTGGCCTACCTGATCGCCTTCAAGGCGGGCCGGTGGCGGGGGCTGCTGCTGGTGCTGGTCATCGCGCCGTTCTTCACCAGCTTCCTGATCCGCACCCTCGCCTGGAAGACGATCCTCGCCGACGGCGGCCCGGTCGTCGCGGCCCTGAACGGCATCGGCTTCCTGGACGTCACCAGCTGGCTGGGCCTGACCCAGGGCGACCGGGTGCTCGCCACGCCGCTCGCGGTCGTCTGCGGCCTGACGTACAACTTCCTGCCCTTCATGATCCTGCCGCTGTACTCCTCGCTGGAGCGCATCGACACCCGCCTGCACGAGGCGGCCGGCGACCTCTACGCCCGCCCCGCGACGGTCTTCCGGAAGGTCACCTTCCCGCTGTCCATGCCGGGCGTGGTCTCCGGGACGCTGCTCACCTTCATCCCGGCGAGCGGCGACTACGTGAACGCCGAACTGCTCGGCTCCACGGACACCCGCATGATCGGCAACGTGATCCAGTCGCAGTACCTGCGGATCCTGGACTATCCGACGGCGGCCGCGCTGTCCTTCATCCTCATGGCCATTGTGCTGATCATGGTCACCATCTACATCCGCCGAGCGGGGACGGAGGACCTGGTCTGATGCGTTGGCTTCGCCGCAACCTCGTAGTGATCGCCGGTCTCGGCACGCTCGCCTACATGATCCTGCCGAACGTGGTCGTGACCGTCTTCTCCTTCAACAACCCCACCGGGCGGTTCAACTACGCCTGGCAGGAGTTCTCCCTCGACGCGTGGAAGGACCCCTGCGGGGTCGCCGACCTCTGCGGCTCCCTCTCGCTCTCCCTCCAGATCGCCCTGTGGGCCACCTTGGGCGCGACCGCCCTGGGCACCGCGATCGCCTTCGCGCTCGTCCGCTACCGCTTCCGGGCGCGCGGCGCGGTCAACTCGCTGATCTTCCTGCCCATGGCCATGCCCGAGATCGTGATGGCGGCCTCGCTGCTCGCGCTCTTCCTCAACATGGGCATCCAGCTGGGCTTCTGGACGATCCTGATAGCCCACGTCATGTTCTGCCTCAGCTTCGTCGTCGCCGCCGTCAAGGCGCGGGTCCTGTCCATGGACCCCAGGCTGGAGGAGGCCGCCCGCGACCTCTACGCGGGCCCGGTGCAGACCTTCGTACGGGTCACCCTGCCGATCGCCGCGCCCGGCATCGCGGCGGGGGCGCTGCTGTCCTTCGCCCTCTCCTTCGACGACTTCATCATCACCAACTTCAACTCGGGCAACACCGTCACCTTCCCCATGTTCGTGTGGGGATCGGCCCAGCGCGGAACGCCCGTGCAGATCAACGTCATCGGCACGGCGATGTTCGTCATCGCCGTCCTGGTGGTCCTCGCCGGCCAGCTGGTCGGCAACCGCCGCAAGAAGGCACAACCGAAGTAGACCCCTGTAGGGAGTTGGAAGCCATGGCCCCAGTCGCCATGCGTAGTGTTGCGAAATCCCTTTCGGAAGCGAAGCCGGTCTCGTACTGGCTGGACGACCCCGGCAAGCCCGCCGCGCAGCCGGCGCTCACCACCGACGAGCGCTGCGACCTGCTGGTCGTCGGAGCCGGCTACAGCGGGCTGTGGACCGCGCTGCTCGCCAAGGAGCGCGACCCCGGCCGGGACGTGGTCGTGATCGAGAGCAAGGAGGCGGGCTGGGCCGCCTCCGGCCGCAACGGCGGCTTCTGCGCCGCCTCGCTCACCCACGGACTCGCCAACGGGCTGGCCCGCTGGCCCGGCGAGCTGGCCACGCTGGAGGAGCTGGGCGCCCGCAACCTCGACGCCATCGAGGAGGCCGTCGCCCGCTACGGCATCGACTGCGACTTCGAGCGCACCGGCGAGATCGACGTCGCCACCGAACCCCACCAGGTCGAGGAGCTGCGGGAACTCCACGCCGAGGCGCGGCGGCTCGGCCTCGCGGGCCGCTCCGAATGGCTCGAGGGCGACGCCCTGCGCGCCGAGGTCGACTCCCCGACCTTCCTCGCGGGCCTCTGGGACCGAGACGGCGTCGCCATGCTCAACCCGGCGAAGCTGGCGTGGGGCCTGAAGCGGGCGTGCCTCGATCTCGGGGTGCGGATCTACGAGAACACCCGCGGCCTGAAGATGGCCTCCGCGGGCCGGGGGATGACCGTCCAGACCCCCTACGGCACGATCCTGGCACGCCGGGTCGCCCTCGGCACCAACATCTTCCCGTCCCTGGTCCGCCGCGTCCGCCCGTTCACCGTGCCGGTGTACGACTACGCGCTGATGAGCGAGCCGCTGGACGAGGCGCAGCGCGCCGCCGTCGGCTGGAAGAACCGGCAGGGCCTGGGCGACAGCGCGAACCAGTTCCACTACTTCCGGATCACCAAGGACCACCGGATCCTGTGGGGCGGCTACGACGCGATCTACCCCTACCGCGGGAAGCTCGACTCCGAGTACGACCACCGCCCCGAGACCTACCTCACGCTCGCGGAGCACTTCTTCACCGCCTTCCCGCAGCTGGAGGGCCTGAAGTTCAGCCACGCCTGGGGCGGGGCGATCGACACCTGCTCGCGCTTCTCGGCCTTCTTCGGCACCGCGCACGCCGGGAAGGTCGCCTACGCGGCCGGCTACACGGGGCTGGGGGTGGGCGCCACCCGCTTCGGCGCGGACGTGATGCTGGACCTGCTCGACGGGGCCTCCACCGAGCGCACCCGGCTGGAGATGGTGAAGTCCAAGCCGATGCCGTTCCCGCCCGAGCCCTTCGCCTGGACCGGGATCACCCTCACCAAGTGGTCGCTGGCCCGCGCCGACCGCCACGGCGGGCACCGCAACCTCTGGCTGCGCACCCTCGACCGCCTCGGCCTCGGCTTCGACAGCTGACCCGCGGCGCCCACGCCCGCCTCCCGGGCGCGCCCCCCGGTGCGCACCGCCGGTTCGGCCCGTGACCCGCTTCACCCCCACGGGTCGGCCGAACCCGCGTCATGGCCGCGCCCGGCCCCGCTCTCTCCCGGTGAGGACTTTCACCGACCGAGACGAACGGAGGCCGGGCGATGACGACCCCGGTGGACAAGGCGGCAGTCGAGTGGCTCGTATCCGCGGCGCCGGATCCGGACGCCGGCCGGCGGCAGTGGGAGCGCGATCCCCTCCGGGTGCTCCTGCTGCCCGCCGGCATCCGCTGGGACGTGCTGATCCTGCCCGGGGCGCTGGGGCGGGCCACCCTGGGCGTACTGGACCTCCTCCTCGAACGGCCCGGCCCGGTGCTCGCCGACCTCGGCGGCGCGGGGCCGGGCCGCCGCCCGGTCCACCGGCTGGGCTTCTTCGTGCCTCCGGGCACGGCGTCCCGCTGGATCGGCACGGGGGTACGGGGAGCGGGGCGCGGGAGCTGGATCGTGGTCCCGCGTCCCGGCCGGGCGGCCGGCGGGATGCGCTGGCTCGTGCTCCCCGACGGGGAGGGGACCCTCACCGACCCGGCCGTGCTGGAGCTCGCCATGCACGAGGCGGCCGCGCGCGGGGTGGCGCAGGAGGGCGGGAAGCCTTGACAAGGCCATTGGTCTGGACCATGTTGGGCGCCGCTGAGATCCTCCATCCCCCCATGTCCCGGAGGCAGTTGTGCGCAGAGCCTGGTCCCTCCTCACGGCCGCCGCCCTGGCGGCGGCCGGCTTCCTCGCCGCGGGCCCGCCGGCCGCCGCGGCCGACGCCGACCTCGTACGCAACGGCGGCTTCGAAGCCGGCCTCGACGGCTGGAACTGCTCGGCGGGCAGCGGAGCGGTCGTCACCGGCCCCACCCACAGCGGGAGTTCGGCCCTCAAGGCCACCCCGGCCGGTCAGGACAACGCCCGCTGCGCCCAGAGCGTCACCGTCAAGCCCGACGCGACCTACACCCTGTCCGCCTGGGTGCAGGGCGCGTACGCGTACCTCGGCGCGAGCGGGACCGGCACCACCGACGTGTCCGCCTGGACGCAGAGCCCCGGCGCCTGGAAGCAGCTGACCACGAGCTTCCGCACCGGCCCGTCGACCACCTCCGTGACGGTGTACACCCACGGCTGGTACGGCCAACCCGCCCACTACACCGACAACCTCACCCTGATCGGCCCCGACCCCGGCGGCCCGGGCCAGCCCCTGCCCCCGGCCGCCCCCACCGGCCTGACCGCCGCCGCCTCCTCCTCGACCTCGGTCTCCCTGTCCTGGACCCCGGTGCCCGGTGCCACCTCGTACACGGTCCACCGCGACGGCGCCGCACCCCTGCCCGCCACCTCCGCCCAGGCGACCGTGACCGGCCTCACCGCCTCCACGACCTACACCTTCCGGGTCGGCGCGGTGAACGCGGCGGGCGAGTCGCCGAGGAGCGCGCCCGTCTCCGTCACCACGCCGAGCGGTGGCGGCGGCGGGGGCGGCGGCCTGCCCGCACACGCGCTCGTCGGCTATCTGCACGCCGGCTTCGCCAACGGCTCCGGCTATGTACGGATGGCGGACGTGCCCGCCTCCTGGGACGTCATCAACCTCGCCTTCGGCGAACCGACGTCCGTGACCTCCGGCGACATCCGCTTCCGGCTGTGCCCCGTCGCCGAGTGCCCGAACGTCGAGACCCCGGCGGAGTTCAAGGCGGCCGTGAAGGCCAAGCAGGCCGCGGGCAAGAAGGTGCTCATCTCGATCGGCGGCCAGAACGGCCAGGTCCAGCTCGCGACCACCGCCGCCCGCGACACCTTCGTCTCCTCCGTCGGCAGGATCATCGACGAGTACGGGCTCGACGGCCTCGACATCGACTTCGAGGGGCACTCCCTGTCCCTCGCCGCCGGGGACACCGACTTCCGGGCGCCCACCACCCCGGGAATCGTCAACCTGATCTCGGCCCTGAAGACCCTGAAGGCCAGGTACGGGCCCGACTTCGTGCTGACCATGGCCCCCGAGACCTTCTTCGTCCAGCTCGGCTACCAGTTCTACGGCTCCGGCCCCTGGGGCGGCCAGGACCCGCGCGCCGGCGCCTACCTGCCGGTCATCCACGCCCTGCGCGACGACCTCACCCTGCTCCACGTCCAGGACTACAACTCGGGGCCGATCATGGGCCTCGACAACCAGTACCACTCCATGGGCGGCGCGGACTTCCACATCGCCATGACCGACATGCTGCTCACCGGCTTCCCCGTCGCCGGGAACACCGCCCGCGTCTTCCCGCCGCTGCGCCCCGAGCAGGTCGCCATCGGCCTGCCGGCCACGCCGAACGCGGGCAACGGCCACACGCCGCCCGCCGAGGTGGCCAAGGCGTTGGACTGCCTGACGAAGAAGGTCTCCTGCGGCGGCTACCAGACGCACGGCACCTGGCCCGCCCTGCGCGGTCTGATGACGTGGTCCGTCAACTGGGACCGGTTCGGCGGCTGGGAGTTCAGCCGGAACTTCGACGCGTACTACGGGGGCGCCGGCTGACCCACCGCACGCCCAGCAGCAGGGGCGTGCACATCAGCAGGCTGGCCAGCACGTCCAGCGGCCAGTGCCAGCCCCGCAGGACCAGCCCGACGGCCGTCGCCCCCGTGAGCACGAGGGCGGCGGCCGTCGGCCACGCCCGGCGGGTGTACGGGCGCACGAGCAGGGCCGCGCCGAGGTAGGCGACGGCCGCGGTGGCCGTGTGGCCGGAGGGGAAGTAGCCGGCGGCCCAGGGCTCCAGGGGGCCCGGCCGGGCGGTCCACAGCTTGAGGGGGACGACCAGGGCCGGTACCAGGGCCATCGCCAGCCCGGCCGCCCCGGCCGCCGGGGCCCGGCCGCGCCGGGCGGCGTACGCCATGGCCAGGACGAGTACGGGCACGGCGACGAAGATGCCGCCCAGGTCCGAGAGGCGCTCGGTGACGGGATCGGGGACCGTGCGCACCAGCGTGCGGCTCAGTGCGTGGTCCGGGACCAGCAGGGGGCCGGAGGCCAGCACCTGCCAGGTGACCAGGAGGAAGAGCAGACCGCAGACGGCGGCGGCCAGGAGGGGGATGGCCGGCCGTCCCGGAACAGGGGGGATGGTTCCGGGACGGCCGCCCGGATCGGGTTGCCGCTCGCCCCGGGGGGTTTGGGGCGGTCGGCTGTCCGATCGGTGAGG
Organism: Streptomyces sp. NPDC045967; assembly: GCF_056430495.1. NCBI lineage: Bacteria > Bacillati > Actinomycetota > Actinomycetes > Kitasatosporales > Streptomycetaceae > Streptomyces > Streptomyces sp. NPDC045967. Next base: position 610,705 of record NZ_JBWKLE010000003.1, read on the forward strand.
AGTGTGCGCGAACGCATGTCCGGCACGGTGCTGGGGAAGCCCGGTGCCGAAATCGCCCCCGGTCACCCGGGAACGGGGTGTCTCACTCATCTGCAGAAACCGTACGCCAGCCAGAAGGGGGCCGACAGCGGGAACGCGCACCCGCCATCGGCCCCCCACTCTTTCTTCACAGCGTCCGACCGTTACCGGCGGTAGGGGCCGGCCGCCGCGCGTACGTGTTCGCGCCGCTCGATCAGATGGTCGCGAACGCGGCCTCGAGGATGTCCAGGCCCTCGTTCAGCAGGTCCTCGCCGATGACGATCGGCGGCAGGAAGCGGAGCACGTTGCCGTAGGTGCCGCAGGTGAGGACGAGCAGGCCCTCCGCGTGGCAGGCCTTGGCCAGCGCACCGGCGGCCTCCGGGAACGGGGTCTTGGACGCGGGGTCCTTGACCAGCTCGATCGCGATCATGGCACCGCGGCCGCGGATGTCGCCGATGATCTCGTACTTCTCCTGCATGGCCGACAGGCGGGCCTTCATGACCGACTCGATCCGCTGCGCCGCGGCGTTGAGGTCGAGCTCCTTCATCGTCTCGATGGACCCGAGCGCACCGGCGCAGGCCACCGGGTTGCCGCCGTACGTGCCGCCCAGGCCGCCCGCGTGGGCGGAGTCCATGATCTCGGCGCGGCCGGTCACGGCGGCGAGCGGCAGACCGCCCGCGATGCCCTTGGCGGTGGTGATCAGGTCCGGGACGATGCCCTCGTCCTCGCACGCGAACCACTGGCCGGTGCGGCAGAAGCCGGACTGGATCTCGTCGGCGACGAAGACGATGCCGTTGTCGTTGGCGAACTTCACGATCGCGGGCAGGAAGCCCTTCGCCGGCTCGATGAAGCCGCCCTCGCCGAGCACCGGCTCGATGATGATCGCGGCGACGTTGTCGGCGCCGATCTGCTTGGTGATCTGGTCGATCGCCTGGGCGGCGGCCTCGGGGCCGCAGTTCTCGGCGCCGGTGGGCCAGCGGTAGCCGTAGGCGACCGGGACGCGGTAGACCTCGGGGGCGAACGGGCCGAAGCCCTGCTTGTACGGCATGTTCTTCGCGGTCAGCGCCATCGTGAGGTTCGTACGGCCGTGGTAGCCGTGGTCGAAGACGACGACGGCCTGGCGCTTGGTGTACGAGCGGGCGATCTTGACGGCGTTCTCGACGGCCTCGGCACCGGAGTTGAACAGCGCCGACTTCTTGGCGTGGTCACCCGGGGTCAGCTCGGCGAGGGCCTCGCAGACCTCCACGTAGCCCTCGTAGGGGGTGACCATGAAACAGGTGTGGGTGAAGTCCGCGAGCTGCGCGGAGGCGCGGCGCACGACGGCCTCGGCGGAGGCGCCGACCGAGGTCACGGCGATGCCCGAGCCGAAGTCGATCAGGCGGTTGCCGTCGACGTCCTCGATGATGCCGCCGCCCGCGCGGGCCGTGAAGACCGGGAGCACGGAGCCCACGCCGCCGGCCACCGTCTCGAGGCGGCGGGCCTGCAGCTCCTGCGACTTGGGGCCGGGGATCGCGGTGACGATGCGGCGCTCCTGCGGGACAGCGGTCATGGAGGGCTCCTGGGGGGTGTTTTCGGACGCACTTGTCTCTTTGTCCGCAGGCTAGGCCCGGCGGCGGGTGTCCTGCATGCTCCGTTCGGGAGTGGTGCCCGCGTGTCCTTGTCCGCGACGGCCATAGGGCGGCCCGTCCGGGCTTGCGCGGACCGCGCGGCGAAACCCGGTGCGGGTACGGCCCGCGGCCGCCGCCGGGCCACTACATTGAGCGGCGCAGCGCAGGAACGGCAGGGGGCAGGGGTTTCATGGACACCGACGGCACGCACGAGACGCGCCCGCCCGGTACCGGGCGGATCCCCCGGCCGGCCGGCCCGCCGCCGGGCCTTCCGCCGCGGCCCTCCCACGCGCCCGCCACCGGGCCGACGCTGGGGGAGTGGCTGCGCGTCCCGCGCGTCCAGGACGGGCCGGGGGTCTGGTCGTACGGGCACGTGCCGCGGGCCGCCGAGGAGCCCGAGGAGACCCCGACCCGCCAGCTGGTCAGCGGCGCCCTGATCGCCCTGCTGGCCGGGCTCCTGCTGTGGTCCCTGCTCTGGAACATGTACCTCGGCGGCTTCTGGCTCTGGCCCCTCTACATGTTCACGCCCGACTCCTGGGCGCACACCGACGCGGCGGTCGCGGCCTCCTACGTCTGGTACGCCCTCGTCATCGGCGCCCTGGCCGTCGGCTTCGGCCGTCTGGGCCGCTGGCCCGAGCTGGCCCGCCGGGTCTTCGCGGGGCGGGCCGCCAGGACGCCCGGCCCGGCCGGCCCGGCCCGGCCGGAGGCGGGCGGCGCGCAGGACCCCGAGCGCTGGCCGCAGCTGCGGGCGGCCGGGCTGGACGAGGCCGCCGACCGGCTCCAGGGGGAGGCCGGGGCCGGGCGGATGAACGACGTGGACTACACCCGGATCCGGCGGGCCTGGGACTCCGTGCGCGCCGACCCCGCGCGCCTGCGGGCCTTCGCCGACGCCGTGCGGGACAAGGGCGCCGGAGCGTGCGCGCACCCCTCCGGGGCACGGGACCTGCCCGTCCGCGCCGCCCGCCACGACCTCCTGGCCCGGCAGGTCATGCTCGGCGCCGTCGAGGACGGCCCGCGCAACCCCTACGTCCGGCGCGGCACCGCGCTCGCCCTGGACCCCGGGGTGCTGGGCACCTCGCTGCTCGCCGTCGGCCCCTCGGGATCGGGCAAGACCCGGAGCCTGGTCCGGCCCGTCGTGGAATCCCTCGCCCTCCAGGCGCTCGCGGGACAGGCCGCCGTCGTCGCCGTGGGCGCGGCGGGGAGCCGACTGGGCCCGGACAGCGCCTACGACGTGGTGGTCCGCGTCGGCGACCCGCAATCCGTCTACGACCTCGATCTCTACGGCGGCGCCACCGACCCCGACGAGGCCGCCACCCTCCTGGCCGAGGCCTTCGTGGGAGACGTCCCCGGCATCGAGGTCCGCCGGGCCGCGACCGCGCTCGCCCAGCTCCTCGGCCCCTTCCGCACCGCCTACGGCCGCTTCCCGTCCGTGCCCGAGCTGCGCGAACTGCTCGACCCGCCGCCGGACGCCTTCGGCGCCCTGCGCCGGGAACTGGCCGCGTCCGGACAACAGGCCATGCTCCGCGAGCTCGACGCCCGGGAGCGGCAGCACCGGGCCCCGGGCGACCCCGGCCCGGCCCTCGCCGACCGGGTGGCGCTGCTCGACCGGCCCGCCTTCGCCGCGTTCTTCGACACCACCGGCCAGAACCGGCCGTTCTCCCTGCGCACCCTGGAGCACCCCATCCGCGTCCGCGTCGACCTGCCCGAACGCGGCCACGCGGACGCCTCCCGGATGCTGGCCCGGCTGCTGCTCGCCCAGTTCAACGCCGCCGCTGCCGCCCGCGCCGACCGCTCCCTCTTCGCCTTCCTCGCCCTCGACGACGCCGCGCACACCCTGACCCCGCAGACCGTCCGGGGCGTGCAGCGGCTGCGTTCGGCGAACGCGGGAGTCCTGCTCACGCTGCGCACGCTGGACGACGTACCGGAGGAACTGCGCACGCCGCTGCTCGGCTCGGTCGGCTGCCGGATGGCCTTCTCCGGGGTCACCACCTGGGACGGCAAGCGCTTTGCCGAGGCCTGGGGCACCGAGTGGGTCGAGGCGCGCGACGTCACCCACCGCACCGTCTTCGCCGACCAGCCGCTGACCCGGCTGATCCACGCCTTCCGCAAGCTCGTCACCGGCAAGGCCGTCACCACCGACGCGGTCACCGTCCGGCAGGTGGAGCGCGAGCGGTGGTCCGCCTCCGACCTGGCGCACGCCGTGCCGCCCGGCCACGCGGTGCTGTCGCTGACCTCGGTCCAGGGGGAGCGGGCGGCTCCGCTGCTGGTGCGGCTCGGCACAACGGCCTGAGCCGACCCGTACGAGGTGGCAGAATCGAGAGGAGCCGTTCATACCTCGCGGCGAAAACGGGTGCGGCCCCTCTGATGCGCTTCGGCCGAACCCCTTCCGCCGTCCCCTCCCGCTAAGGCCCCTGGTACCCGATGCCGCTCACCCTCGCCTCGCTTGTCCAGCACTCGGCCCTGAAACTCGGCGTCCGGGCCGGCGAGAGCCGCCTCGACACCCCCGTGCGCTGGGCCCACGTCAGCGAGCTCACCGACCCCGTGCCCTACATGGAGGGCGGGGAGCTGCTCCTGATCACCGCGATGAAACTGGACGCCGAGAACCCGGCCGAGACGGGCCCCTACGTACGCCGCCTGGCCGCTGCCGGGGTCGTCGGCATCGGCTTCGCGGTCGGCGTCAACTACGAGGCGGTCCCCGACGCGCTGGTCGAGGCCGCCCGCGCGGAGGACATGCCGCTGCTGGAGGTACCGCGGCGGACCCCCTTCCTCGCCATCAGCAAGGCCGTCTCCGCCGCGCTCGCGGCCGACCAGTACCGGGCCGTCACCGCCGGTTTCGAGGCGCAGCGCGAGCTGACCCGGGCCGCCCTCTCCGCCGACGGGCCCGCCGAGCTGCTGGCGAAGCTCGCCGCGCACGTGCACGGCTGGGCCGCGCTGTACGACGCCTCCGGCTCGGTCGTGGCGGCCGCCCCCGAGTGGGCGGCCCGGCGCGCCGCCCGGCTGACCGCTGACGTGGAGCGGCTGCGGGAGCGGCCGGCGCCCGCGAGCGCCGTCGTCGGCGGCTCGGAGGACCGGGTCGAACTGCAGTCGCTGGGCACGGGCCGGCGGGCCCGGGGCGCCCTGGCCGTCGGCACCGGGGCCCCGCTGGGCACGGCCGAGCGGTACGCCGTGCACTCCGCGGTCGCGCTGCTCACCCTCACCACCGAGCGCTCCCGCTCGCTGCACGACGCCGAGTCCCGGCTGGGCGCGGCCGTGCTGCGGATGCTGCTGGCCGGGGAGGCGGAGCACGCGCGGGCCGTCGCCGGGGACCTGTACGGGGCCCTGCTCGAGGCGCCGTTCCGGATGATCACGGCCGAGGCCGCGCTGCCGGCCACGGCCCAGCCGGAGGGGCTGGCCTCGCTGGCCGACACGGTGGAGTCGGCCGCGTCCCGCGCCGGCGAACCGCTGCTGGTGGTCCCCGAGCCGGGCCGGCTCGTGGTCCTGGCCGCCGACGGGGGAGCGGCCGTCCAGGCGTGCCTGGACCACGCGGAGGCGCTGGAGGCGCGCCGCGGCCGGGACGCCGCCGGCCCCGAGCCCGACGAACTCGTGGTCGGCCTGTCCGCGCCGGCCGGCCCCGCCACCGTCGCCGCCGCCCTGAAACAGGCCGACCAGGCCCTGGCCGTGGCCCGGCGCCGGGGCCGTCCCATGGTGGAGCACGAGGAGATGGCGGCGGGCTCCGTCCTGCCGCTGCTCGCCGACGACGCCGTACGAGCCTTCGCGGACGGCACCCTGCGCGCCCTGCGGGAGCACGACGCGACCGGGCGCGGCGACCTGGTGGCCTCCTTGCACGCCTGGCTCTCCCGGCACGGCCAGTGGGACGCGGCCGCGGCCGACCTCGGCGTGCACCGGCACACCCTGCGCTACCGGATGAAGCGGGTCGAGGAGATCCTCGGCCGCTCCCTGGACGACCCGGACGTCCGGATGGAGCTGTGGCTCGCCCTCAAGGCGTCCCCGAGCCCCGCCTGAGCCGGCCGACACTGACAAACCGGCGAAGCGGGGACGGCGGGCGCTCCACCCCGGACAAACGCCGAAAGCGCCGCCGAGTCCTACGGTGGAGGGGACAGCCGCCACCGCACACTCGAAGGGCCGGGATTCGCATGACTTCCACCCACGCCTTCTGGCTCGCCGGCCGCCTGGCCACCGGCGAGGACAGCTTCGACGTCCACTCCCCGTGGGACGGACGCCTGGTCGGCACGGTCAGCGTGCCCACCGACGCCCAGGTCGAAGAGGCCGTGGCCGCGGCGCACGCCGTGACGGCGGAGTTCTCCGCGACCCCCGCCCACGTGCGCGCCGCCGCCCTGGACCACGTCTCCAAGCGGCTGGCCGAGCGCACCGAGGAGATCGCCCAGCTGATCTCCGCCGAGAACGGCAAGCCGATCAAGTGGGCGCGCGGCGAGGTCGGCCGCGCGGTGTCCGTGTTCCGCTTCGCCGCGGAAGAGGCCCGCCGCTTCAACGGCGGAGACGCCCAGCGCCTCGACACCGACGCCGGCGGCGTGGGCCGTCTCGCGCTGACCCGCCGCTTCGTCAAGGGCCCGGTCCTCGGCATCGCGCCCTTCAACTTCCCGCTGAACCTGTGCGCCCACAAGGTGGCCCCGGCCATCGCGGTCGGCGCGCCGATCATCCTCAAGCCGGCCCCCGCCACGCCGCTGTCCGGCCTGATCCTCGGTGAGCTGCTGGCCGAGACCGACCTGCCGGCCGGCTCCTGGTCGGTGCTGCCGGTCGCCAACGAGAAGATGCCCGCCCTGGTCAAGGACGAGCGCCTGCCCGTCATCTCCTTCACCGGCTCCGACACCGTCGGCTACGCCATCCAGCAGTCGGTGCCCCACAAGCACTGCACGCTGGAGCTCGGCGGCAACGCCGCGGCCGTGGTCCTCGCCGACTGGTCCTCCGAGGCCGACCTCGACTGGGCCGCGACCCGCATCGCGACCTTCTCGAACTACCAGGCCGGCCAGTCCTGCATCTCCGTCCAGCGCGTGATCGCCGACGCCTCGGTCTACGACCGGCTCGTGGAGAAGGTCGTCGCGAAGGTGCGGGACCAGGTCACCGGCGACCCCTCCGACTCCGCCACCGACGTCGGCCCCCTGGTCTCCGAGGACGCCGCCCGGCGCGTCGAGGCCTGGGTCGATGAGGCGGTGTCCGCCGGGGCCAAGCTGCTCACCGGCGGCGAGCGCGAGGGTGCCTCCTACGAGCCGACCGTGCTCGCGGAGGTCCCGGCGGGCGTCAAGCTCGCCACCGAGGAGGTCTTCGGCCCGGTCCTGACCCTCCAGCGCGTCGAGAACACCGACGAGGCCTTCGCCGCGGTGAACGACTCCAAGTTCGGTCTGCAGACCGGCGTCTTCACCCGCGACATCCAGGTCGCCTTCCGCGCCCACCGCGAGCTCGAGGTCGGCGGCGTGGTCGTCGGCGACGCGCCGTCCTACCGCGCCGACCAGATGCCCTACGGCGGCGTCAAGCAGTCCGGCGTGGGCCGCGAGGGCGTCCGCTACGCGATGGACGACTACACGTACGAGCGGGTCCTGGTCCTGACCGGCCTCGACATCTGATCCCGTACGCCTCACGAACCGACGGCCGGAGCCCACTGTGCGGGGGCTCCGGCCGTCCCCCTTCGCGCGACTGGCCGAGCAGGACCGCGAGCAGGATGACGGCCATGCCGACGATCTGCGGGCCGGACAGCGTCTGGCCCTTCACCAGGTACCCCAGCAGGGCGGCCACGACCGGGCTGCCCAGTGCGAGGAACGAGACGGCCACGGCCGGCAGGCGTTCGATGCCCCGGAACCACACGACGTAGCTCAGGACCGCGCCCAGGGTGACGAGGTGGGCGAACCCGAGGACGTGGGAGCCGGTGAGGCCGTCGGGGAGGTCCTCCAGCGCCGGCCAGAGCGGCAGCAGGAGCAGTCCGCCCGCCGTGAGCTGCCATCCGGTGAACGTGAGCAGGCCGACGCCCTCCGGCCGGCCCCACCGCTTGGTCAGGGTGATGCCCGCGGCCATGCACAGGGCTCCGCCGACCGCGGCGAGGACTCCGACGGTGTCGAGGCATGCCGTGCCCTTGAAGACGAGCAACATCACGCCCCCGGCGCCCATCGCGCAGGCCAGGGCGTGGACTCCTCTGGCCCTTTCGCCGAGGAAGAGGGCGGCGAGGATCACGACGAACATGGGCTGTGCCGACATGATCATGGCGGCGATGCCGCCCGGAAGCCGGTAGGCCGCGACGAAGAGCAGGAAGTTGAAGGCTCCGATGTTGAGGGCGCCGAGGACCAGAGCGCGCCACCACCAGACGCCCACGGGAAGCCTTCGGCCCAGGGCCAGCAGGACGAGGCCGCCCGGCAGGGCCCGCACGGTGGTCGCCAGGAGCGGCCGGTCCGGTGGCAGCAGCTCGGTGGTCACCAGGTAGGTGCTGCCCCAGATGGCCGGGGCCAGAGCGGTCAGGGCCGCGACGGGTCCGTGCCGGCTGCTCTGCATCGTGCCTCACATCCCGTGGGAGCCGTCGTTCGCTCGGCGTCGCGCTCGCGTCAGGGCCGAGGACGTTCCCGCCTGTGCGGGGTCATCAGTCTCGGCGCCGCCCGATCGATGAGTCCAACACATGGTTGTCATGCGATCGATCTGCTCTCACGATGGATCCATGGAGCTCCAGCAGATGCGGTACGTGATCGCCGTGGCCGAGACGAACAGCTTCACCAGGGCTGCCCAACGCTGCCTGGTGGTCCAGTCCGCGCTCAGCCACCAGATCGCGCGCCTGGAGAAGGAACTGGGTGCGAGGCTCTTCGAACGGACCAGCCGCCGGGTCCGGTTGACCCCGGCGGGCGCTGCCTTCCTGCCCGCCGCCCGCCAGTGCCTGGACGCCGCGGAGCGGGCCGCCGCCGAAGTCGCGGCGGCCGTCGGGGAGGTGCGGGGACGCCTCGCGGTGGGGCTGATCCCGACCGTCGCCGCCGTGGACCTTCCCAACGTCCTCAAGGACTTCCACCAGCGTCATCCGAAGGCCCGGATCAGTCTCAGCGTGGGAGCGAGCGACGAGCTCGTCGAGCGGGTCAGGGAGGGCGAGCTCGAGGTGGCCTTCCTCGGCATTCCGGTCACGGCCCGCCCCCGGGGCGTCAAGGCCCGGGAGCTGGCCCGGGAGCGGCTGGTCGCCGTGGTCTCCCCGGACCACCCGCTCGCCGGCGAGCCCTCGGTCGACCTCCGTCGGCTGTCCCGCGAGGTGTTCGTGGAACTCCCGGCGAAGACCGCCGGCCGCGCCCAGTCCGATCTGGCCTTCGCCGCCGCCGGCCTCACCCGCGAGGTCGTCTTCGAGGTGACGAACGCGGACTACCTGGCCCGTCTGGTCGGTGCGGGCCTGGGCGTGGCCCTCCTCCCGCCCGCCTATGTCGCGGGCCTGGCCGGGCTGGTCGTGATCGAGGTCACGGACGCGCCGGCCCGCGCCGAGTACCTGATCTGGGGCCGGGAGGGCCTCACCCCGGCGGCCGCGGCCTTCCTGGAGCTGTTGGGCGTCGGGGCGGAGTGAACCCGGGCCGACGCGGGCGGCGGTTGCGGCCGGACGCGTGAAGATGCGGGGCGGGAAGCCCGGCATCTCGGCGGCCTGCCCTTTCCCGCCGTTCCTTCCCGGCGACATTGGGTACGACTCACTGGTACCACCGGTCGGCAGGCCGGTGGGCCATCCGACTCGGCGGCGAGGTGAGCCCCCTCATGTCCGCAACACAGCCCGTACGGCCCAAGGTGACCGAGCGCGAGGCACGGCAGGTCGCGGAAGCGGCCCGGGAGCAGGACTGGCGCAAGCCCAGCTTCGCCAAGGAGCTCTTCCTCGGCAGGCTGCGCCTGGACCTGATCCACCCGCACCCGCTCCCCCCGGACGAGGACGTCCGGCGCGGCGAGGCCTTCCTCGCCCGGCTGCGGACCTTCTGCGAGAACGAGCTCGCGGCCGGCACGCCGGCCCGCATCGAGCGCGAGGCGAAGATCCCCGACGAGACCGTGCGCGGACTCAAGGAGCTCGGCGCCCTCGGCATGAAGATCGACGTCAAGTACGGCGGCCTCGGCCTCACCCAGGTCTACTACAACAAGGCGCTGGCCCTGGTCGGCTCGATCAGCCCCGCCATCGGCGCCCTGCTCTCCGCCCACCAGTCCATCGGCGTCCCGCAGCCGCTGAAGACCTTCGGCACGCAGGAGCAGAAGGACACCTACCTGCCGCGCTGCGCCACCAGCGCCATCAGCGCCTTCCTGCTGACCGAGCCGGACGTGGGCTCGGACCCGGCGCGGCTGGCGACCACGGCCGTCCCGGACGGCGAGGACGGCTACGTCCTGGACGGGGTCAAGCTGTGGACCACCAACGGGGTGGTCGCCGACCTGCTCGTGGTGATGGCCCGGGTGCCCCGGAGCGAGAACCACCGGGGCGGGATCACCGCCTTCGTCGTCGAGGCCGACTCGCCGGGGATCACCGTCGAGCACCGCAACGCCTTCATGGGCCTGCGCGGGTTGGAGAACGGCGTCACCCGCTTCCACGGGGTACGGGTCCCCGCCGACCAGCGCATCGGCGCCGAGGGCGCCGGCCTCAAGATCGCCCTGACCACGCTGAACACCGGACGGCTGTCGCTGCCCGCGATGTGCGTCGGCGCCGGCAAGTGGTGCCTGAAGATCGCCCGCGAGTGGTCCGGTGTACGCGAGCAGTGGGGCCGGCCGGTCGCCGGTCACGAGGCGGTCGGCGCGAAGATCTCCTTCATCGCCGCGACCACCTTCGCCCTCGAGGCCGTCGTCGACCTCGCCTCCCAGATGGCGGACGAGGACTGCAACGACATCCGCATCGAGGCCGCCCTCGCCAAGCTGTACGGCTCGGAGGTGGCCTGGCTGATGGCCGACGAGCTGGTCCAGATCCGCGGCGGCCGCGGCTTCGAGACCGCCGAGTCCCTCGCCGCCCGCGGCGAGCGCGCCGTCCCCGCCGAGCAGATGCTCCGCGACCTGCGCATCAACCGGATCTTCGAGGGCTCGACCGAGATCATGCACCTGCTGATCGCCCGCGAGGCCGTCGACGCCCACCTGTCGGTGGCGGGCGACCTCATCGACCCCGACAAGGACCTCGGCGACAAGGCCAGGGCGGGCGCCCGCGCCGCCGGGTTCTACGCCCGCTGGCTGCCGAAGCTCGCCGCCGGGGCGGGCCAGGTCCCCGGGACGTACCGCGCCTTCCACCCCGCGGGCCATCCGGACCTCGCCACCCACCTGCGCTATGTCGAGCGCGCCGCCCGCAAACTCGCCCGGTCCACCTTCTACGCCATGTCCCGCTGGCAGGGCCGGATGGAGACCAAGCAGGGATTCCTCGGCCGGATCGTCGACATCGGCGCCGAACTGTTCGCCATGAGCGCGGCCTGCGTCCGCGCCGAGCACCTGCGCGCCACCGGCGACCACGGCCGCGAGGCGTACCAGCTGGCCGACGCCTTCTGCCGGCAGTCCCGGATCAGGACCGAGGAGCTCTTCGGCCGGCTGTGGAGCAACACCGACGCCCTCGACCGCAAGGTCGTCGAAGGGGTCCTGGGCGGCACGTACACCTGGCTGGAGGACGGCGTCATCGACCCCTCGGGCGACGGCCCCTGGATCGCGGACGCCGCCCCCGGCCCCTCGGCCCGGGACAACGTGCACCGCCCCCTGCGCTGACCTGCGATCATCGCCGTACGCCGGACGGGCGTACGAGGATGGGTGCGCGGGCGGGGACACCCGTACGCGCACCGGCACGGGCAGGGCGGAGAGAACGATGCCGACGGCCGAGGAAGACCGCGCCAGTCGACGGCTGGCCTGGTGCGCGGCGCATCTGCTGCGCCACGCACCGGACCACGTCGTCACCGACCTGATAGGCCGGCTCGACGCGCCGACCCGCAAGTACCTGTGCCGCGACGAGTGGCTGTCGGCCTCCACCGTCAGCCTGCTGCTGCGCCACGGCAGCGGAGAGGACCGGACGTACGTCGCCCGCAATCCGCACGTCGTCGGACGCCCCCTGCCCGGGCTGCCGGGCCCGGCCCGGTACGCGGCCCGCCCCGGGCCCTCGCCCGAGCTGCTGCGGCTGACCGGCCCCGGCCCGTTCACCACCGGCGAGCTCGTCGCCCTGCTGCGCCGGCACGGCCGCAGGCCCCGCGTCCCGCTCACCCTGCTGCGGATGCCGCACGAGCCCCTCGACCCGGCCGCCCTGCTGCACGAGCACGCCCGCGAACCCCTGCCGCCCGGCGCGGTGGAGGCGCTGCTGCTGGCCGGCGCACTGCCCGGGGCGGCCGGCCGGGCGCTGCTCGACGCCGGGACCCAGGACACCGCGGGGCACCGGTGGTACCGGCCCGCCGTCCGCGCCGTCCGGATGGGGATGCTCACCTGCGACGAGCTCGTCGCCCACGTCGCCCCCGCGCACCGCACGCTGCTGCTCACCGACCTGCCGGCGGCCGGCGGCCTGCGCTGGTCCCTGCCCGAGCGGGCCGGCATGCGGACCGCCGTCGCCCGGGCCCTGCGACCGCTGCGGGACGACCCGCGGCTGTGGGCGGAGCTGCTGCGGCACGCCCCCGGCTTCCGCGGCACCCTGCCGGTGCTCGTGGCCCGGCTCGTGCGCGGCACCCTGCCGGAGCCCGTCGCCGGACCGGACGTACCGGGGCTGACCGAGGCGGTGCGCTCGCTGGCCCCGGGGACCGCCCCGCCCGCCGGGGGCGTCGACCGCGAACTGGCCCTGGCCAGCCTCGCGGTGCCCATGCCCTCCGTCGAGGAGGACATCCGCTGGGTGCGCGACTGCCTGGCCCGCGGGCTGCTCACCGGCGAGGACGTGATCCGGCACAAGGCGCCCGCCTGCTGGGCGCTGGACGAGGGGCACTGGCTGGGCGACGTGAGCCACCCCGACCGCCACGACTGGGCCGCGCCGGTGCTCGCCGCCCGGGCCGAGGCCGACCGGCTGTTCGCGCTGGCCCTCGGCGCCGACCCCGACGCCTGGTGGCGCGTCGCCGTCACCCTGCCCGACTTCGCCGGAACGCTGCCGCACCTCCTCCTGCGGGTCACGGACGGGGGCTCCGTGTCGGAGCGCCCCTGAGTTGCGGCAACAATGGGGGGCATGAGCGACCGCCCAGTCCCCCTCGCCGATCCGCACCTCCTCTTCGACCCCGCGGCCGGCCGCCGGGACATCGTCATCCTCGGGTCCACCGGTTCCATCGGCACCCAGGCCATCGACCTCGCCCTGCGCAACCCGGACCGCTTCCGGGTGACCGCGCTGTCCGCCGCCGGCGGCCGGGTCGAGCTGCTGGCCGACCAGGCCAGGCGGCTCGGGGTGCGGACGGTGGCCGTCGCCCGCGAGGACGCCGTACCGGCCCTGAAAGAGGCGCTGAGCGCCCGGTACGGCGCCTGCGAGCCGCTGCCCGAGATCCTGGCCGGGCCGGACGCGGCAGCCGACCTCGCGGCCTCCGAGTGCCACACCGTCCTCAACGGCATCACCGGCTCCATCGGCCTCGCGCCGACCCTCGCCGCGCTGCGGGCGGGCCGGACCCTGGCGCTGGCGAACAAGGAGTCGCTGATCGTCGGCGGTCCCCTGGTGAAGGCCCTCGCCCGGCCCGGCCAGATCATCCCCGTCGACTCCGAGCACGCCGCGCTCTTCCAGGCGCTGGCCGCCGGGACCAGGGCCGACGTGCGCAAGCTCGTCGTCACGGCCTCCGGCGGGCCCTTCCGCGGACGCACCCGCGCGCAGCTGGCCGAGGTCACCGTCGAGGACGCCCTCGCGCACCCGACCTGGGCCATGGGCCCGGTGATCACCGTCAACAGCGCGACGCTGGTCAACAAGGGGCTGGAGGTCATCGAGGCGCACCTGCTCTACGACATCCCCTTCGACCGGATCGAGGTCGTGGTCCACCCCCAGTCCTACGTGCACTCGATGGTCGAGTTCACCGACGGCTCCACGCTCGCCCAGGCCACCCCGCCGGACATGCGCGGGCCCATCGCGATCGGGCTGGGCTGGCCCCACCGGATCCCGGACGCCGCCCCCGCCTTCGACTGGACCACAGCCTCCAGCTGGGAGTTCTTCCCGCTCGACACCGAGGCCTTCCCCGCGGTGGGGCTCGCCCGGCACGTGGGCACGCTCGGCGGCACCGCCCCGGCCGTGTTCAACGCGGCCAACGAGGAGTGCGTGGAGGCGTTCCTGGCAGGTCGGCTGCCTTTCACGGCCATCATGGATACCGTCTCTGCCGTGGTCGACGAGCACGGGACGCCGGAGTCGGGAACCTCCCTGACCGTCCGGGACGTCCTTGAAGCAGAGGCCTGGGCCCGGGCCCGGGCCCGGGAGACGGCGGCGCGTGCCGCCCTGGAGGCGAGCGCATGACCCTGCTGATGACGGTGCTCGGAGTGGTGATCTTCGCCGTCGGCCTACTGGTCTCGATCGCCTGGCACGAGCTCGGGCACCTCTCCACGGCCAAGCTCTTCGGCATCCGGGTGCCGCAGTACATGGTGGGCTTCGGCCCGACCCTCTGGTCGCGGAGGAAGGGCGAGACGGAGTACGGGATCAAGGCCATCCCGATGGGCGGCTACATCCGGATGATCGGGATGTTCCCGCCCGGTGAGGACGGCCGGGTCACCGCCCGCTCGACCTCGCCGTTCCGGTCGATGATCGAGGACGCGCGCTCGGCCGCGTACGAGGAGCTCCGGCCCGGGGACGAGACCCGGCTCTTCTACACGCGCAAGCCGTGGAAGCGCGTGATCGTGATGTTCGCCGGCCCCTTCATGAACCTGGTCCTGGCCGTGGCGATCTTCCTCACCACGCTCATGGCCTTCGGCCTGAACACGCAGACCACCACCGTCGCCACCGTCTCCGACTGCGTCATCCAGCAGAGCGAGAAGCGCACCACGTGCGCCCCCGGCGACCCGGCCGCCCCCGCCAAGGCGGCGGGCCTCAAGGCCGGCGACAAGATCGTCGCCTTCAACGGCCGGCCGGTCCGGGACTGGTCCGCCCTCCAGAAGGACATCCGCGCCACCGTCGGCCCCGCCACGATCACCGTCGAACGGGCCGGCGAGAAGGTCGGCCTCACGGCGAACCTCATCGAGAACAAGGTCGCCAGGACCGACGCCGACGGCAAGTACGTCAAGGACCAGTACGTCACCGCCGGCTTCCTCGGCTTCGCCCCGGCCTCCGGCTACGTCCCGCAGTCCTTCGGCCAGTCCGTCGACCGCATGGGCGAGATGATGGCGGCCGGCGTGCAGTCGCTGATCGACCTGCCCTCCAAGGTCCCCGACCTGTGGAACGCGGCCTTCAACGGGGCCGAGCGCGCCCAGGACAGCCCCATGGGCGTGGTCGGAGCGGCGCGGGTCAGCGGTGAGATCTTCACCCTCGACATCCCCGCCCAGCACCAGCTGGTGTTCTTCCTCAACCTGCTGGCCGGTTTCAACCTCTCGCTGTTCCTGTTCAACATGCTGCCGCTGCTCCCGCTCGACGGCGGGCACATCGCGGGCGCCCTGTGGGAGTCGGTGCGGCGGGGCGTGGCCCGGGTCTTCCGGCGCCCCGACCCGGGCCCGTTCGACGTGGCCAAGCTGATGCCGGTGGCGTACGTGGTGGCCGGGCTGTTCATCTGCTTCACGCTGCTGGTGATGGTGGCGGACGTGGTGAACCCCATCAAGATCACCTGAGCGCGGCAGGTCCTGCCCGACGCGGGGGAGAGCCGGGCACGCATCGTGCCCGGCTCCCTACGTTCGAGTGGCACGGGCCCTCGGATGCGAGGGCCGCACCGTGATTGGCGTAATCTCGAAGCCTGGAGCCCGCCGATCTCGGGCCTTGATCCACACCTTGGGGTTGCACAGCAGATGACTGCCATCTCTCTCGGAATGCCGTCCGTGCCGACGAAGCTTGCCGACCGCCGGGTCAGCCGCAAGATCCAGGTCGGCTCCGTGGCCGTCGGCGGCGACGCGCCCATTTCCGTCCAGTCGATGACCACGACCCGGACCTCCGACATCGGCGCCACGCTCCAGCAGATCGCGGAACTGACCGCCTCCGGCTGCAACATCGTCCGCGTCGCCTGCCCGACCCAGGACGACGCCGACGCGCTCGCCGTGATCGCCAAGAAGTCGCAGATCCCGGTCATCGCCGACATCCACTTCCAGCCGAAGTACGTGTTCGCCGCGATCGACGCCGGCTGCGCGGCGGTCCGCGTCAACCCGGGCAACATCAAGCAGTTCGACGACAAGGTCAAGGAGATCGCGAAGGCCGCCAACGACGCGGGCACCCCGATCCGCATCGGCGTCAACGCCGGCTCCCTCGACGCCCGGCTGCTGAAGAAGTACGGCAAGGCCACCCCCGAGGCGCTGGTCGAGTCCGCGCTGTGGGAGGCGTCCCTCTTCGAGGAGCACGGCTTCAGCGACATCAAGATCTCGGTCAAGCACAACGACCCGGTCGTCATGGTCAACGCCTACCGCCAGCTGGCCGCCGCCTGCGACTACCCGCTGCACCTCGGCGTCACCGAGGCCGGCCCCGCCTTCCAGGGCACCATCAAGTCCGCCGTCGCCTTCGGCGCCCTGCTCTCCGAGGGCATCGGCGACACCATCCGCGTCTCCCTCTCCGCGCCGCCCGCCGAAGAGGTCAAGGTCGGCATCCAGATCCTGGAGTCCCTCAACCTCAAGCCGCGCCGCCTGGAGATCGTCTCCTGCCCGTCCTGCGGGCGCGCCCAGGTCGACGTCTACAAGCTGGCCGAGGAGGTCACGGCGGGCCTGGAGGGCATGGAGGTCCCGCTGCGCGTCGCGGTCATGGGCTGCGTCGTCAACGGCCCCGGCGAGGCCCGCGAGGCCGACCTGGGCGTGGCCTCCGGCAACGGCAAGGGCCAGATCTTCGTGAAGGGCGAGGTCATCAAGACCGTCCCCGAGTCGAAGATCGTGGAGACCCTCATCGAAGAGGCGATGAAGATCGCCGAGCAGATGGAGAAGGACGGCGTGATGTCGGGCGAGCCGACGGTCGCCATCGGCGTCTGATCCGCCGCGGGCCCCGCCCGCCTTCCGCACGGCCCCGGTCCCGGCCCCGTACCCGCAGTTCGCGGGCGGGGCCGGGGCTTTTTCGTGACCCCGGCGACCGGGCATCAGCCCGTCGCGGCGGGTACAGTGCGGAGATCAGCAGACTTGCACGGTGAGGCCCCAGTGTTGACGCAGACCACCACCCGGGTCCTTGAGCCCGGTGATCTCGACGCGGCGCTCGACGTCCTCGGACGCCGGCCCGTCGAGAACGCGTTCGTCACCTCCCGGGTCCAGGTCGCCGGGCTCGACCCCTGGCGCCTGGGCGGCGAGATGTGGGGGTGGTACGCCGACGGCGAGCTCCGCTCCCTGTGCTACGCGGGCGCGAACCTGGTCCCCGTCTGCGCCGAGCCCGACGCCGTACGCGCCTTCGCCGACCGCGCCCGCCGCACGGGCCGCCGCTGCTCCTCCATCGTGGGCCCCGCCGAGACCACCCGGCTGCTGTGGCAGCTGCTGGAGCCCAGCTGGGGCCCCGCCCGCGACGTGCGCTCCCACCAGCCGCTCATGGTCATGGAGCGCCCGTCCACCACGGTCGACGCCGACCCGCTGGTCCGCCGCGTCCGCAAGGACGAGATGGACCTGATCATGCCGGCCTGCGTGGCCATGTTCACCGAGGAGGTCGGCATCTCGCCGATGGCCGGTGACGGAGGGCTGCTCTACCAGGCCAGGGTCGCCGAACTCGTCGGCAGCGGCCGCTCCTTCGCCCGCATCGAGGACGGGAAGGTCGTCTTCAAGGCGGAGATCGGCGCCGCCACCGCCGGCGCCTGCCAGATCCAGGGCGTGTGGGTGGCCCCCGAGTTCCGCGGGCGCGGCTACTCGGAGACCGGGATGGCCGCCGTCGTCGCCTACGCCCTGCGCGACGTGGCGCCCGTGGTCAGCCTCTACGTCAACGACTTCAACACCGCGGCCCGGGCCGCCTACCGGCGGGTGGGCTTCCGTGAGGTCGGCGCTTTCATGAGCGTCCTGTTCTGAACCCGCCCGACCCGTTCCGGCCCCTCCCTACCGCGAAGTAAGGTCGCCGCATGCTGCCTTCCGGAGTCCGCATCGGCCCCTTCGACCTCGCCGCCCGGGTGGACGAGGCCCTGCGCGTGCAGGCCGTCGCCTTCGGGCTCAGCGAGGAGGAGGTCGGCATCCGGCGCTACATCGTGCAGCGCCACATGACCTGCCGCGGCGCCCGCGCGCTCGGCGCCTTCACCGACGACGGCGCGCTCACCGGGTTCGTGTACGGGATGCCCAACGACCGCACCCACTGGTGGTCCACGATCGTCGAGCCCTACCTGCGGGCGGGTGGCCACGAGCACTGGCTCGACGGCTCCTTCGTGATCACGGAACTGCACGTCCACCCGGGGTTCCAGGGGCACGGCGTCGGCCGGGCGCTGATCACCGAGATCACCGACAGCGCCGCCGAGCCGCGCTCGATCCTCTCCGCCATCGACACCGACAGCCCGGCCCGCGGCCTCTACCGGGCCCTCGGCTACGCGGACCTCGCCCGCCAGGTCCACTTCCCGAGCGCGAGCCTCCCGTACGCCGTCATGGGCGCCCCGCTGCCCCTGCCGAGGCGCTGAAGGCCCGCGGCTCGGGCGCAGCCCCGGGGGCCGGGCCGCCTCGGCGGGTCCGGAGCCCAGGGCGTGCCTCTCGGATCAGGCCGGGCCCTGGGCGCGGGGGTCCCGGTCCTCGAAGGGCGGCGGCGCGCCGTCCAGGGACAGGTCGAGGTCAGCGGCCGCCGGGGCGGGGGCCCGGACCTCGCGCGGTACCTCGCCCGGGGCCGGGCCCTGCGCCCCGGGTTCGGACAGGGGCGCGGCCGCAGCGGAGGGCGCGGGCGCGGCCGCCGCGGCCGCGGCGCCCGGAGCCGCGGGCGCCGCACGCTCCAGGAACCGCAGGAGTTCCACCGGAAACGGCAGGACCAGCGTCGAGTTCTTCTCCGCGGCCACCGCCACCACGGTCTGCAGCAACCGCAGCTGCAGCGCGGCCGGCTGCTCCGACATCACCCCCGCCGCCTCGGCCAGCTTGTGCGACGCCTGCAGCTCGGCATCGGCGTTGATGACGCGCGCCCGCCGCTCGCGGTCCGCCTCCGCCTGCCGGGCCATCGACCGCTTCATCGTCTCCGGCAGGGACACGTCCTTGATCTCGACCCGGTCGATCTGCACGCCCCACCCCACCGCCGGGCTGTCGATCATCAGCTCCAGCCCCTGGTTGAGCATCTCGCGGTTGGACAGCAGGTCGTCCAGGTCCGACTTGCCGATGATCGACCGCAGGGAGGTCTGCGCCATCTGCGAGACGGCGAACCGGTAGTCCTCCACCGCCACGACCGCGCTCGCCGGATCGACGACCTTGAAGTACACGACGGCGTCCACCCGGACCGTGACGTTGTCCCGCGTGATGCCCTCCTGCGCCGGCACCGGCAGCGTCACGATCTGCATGTTGACCTTCCGCAGCCGGTCGATCACCGGGACGACCACGGTGAAACCGGGCCCCCTGATCTCGTCCCGCAGCCGGCCGAGGCGGAACACCAGGCCCCGCTCGTACTGCTTCACCACGCGCGCGGCGGCCCCCAGGTACACCGCGGCGGCCGTCGCTGCGGCGATCCCCGCCGTCAGCAGTTCTTCGACCATGAGGGCGACCTCCTGCCGGACAGAGCAGGACATGCGTTCTTTCCCACGGTATGCCCTACAGCCAGGCGGCGAACTCCAGCAGCAGCTCCGCCTCCCGGCGCCGCCCCGCGGCCAGCGCCCTGGCGCCGGACTCCACCGCCCGGAACACCGTCCAGCCCCGCAGCCGGTCCCGGTCCACCTCCAGGGCGTCGGCCAGCCGGTTCACCCGGCGCCGGGCACCCGCGGCCCCCGCCGAGGTGGCCACCTGGTCCTCCAGCCGGTCCCGGGCCAGCCGCGCCAGGTCGTACGCCCGCTCGCCGACGACCGGCTCCGGACCCACCGTCAGCCACGGCGCCCGCTCACCGGCGAGGACCTTGCCCTGCCGGAAGTTCCCGTGCAGCAGCAGTTCCTCCGGCGGGAGCACGACGAGCTCCTCGCGGATCGACAGGGCGGCGTCGGCCAGCGCCCGGACCTCCGCCGGGGCCGCCCGCAGGGCCACCGCCTGGCGCTCCGTCCGCTGCGCCACCGTCTCCCAGACGTGCCCGTCCGGCGGCGCCACCCACAGCCTGCGCAGGGTCCCGCCGGCCTCCAGCAGCGCCTTGGCGTCCGGCAGCGACCGCAGCGAGACCTCCGGGTGCAACCGCTCCAGCAGCAGCGCCCCGTCCTCCTCGTGGTAGCGGGAGTCCAGGACCCGTACGGCCCCGAAACCGCCCCAGTGCGCCAGGGCCGCCAGCTCCCGGTCGGGCCGGGCGTGCGGAGGCGCCAGTTTCAGCGCGGCGGGGGTCCCGTCGGGGTACTGGACGAGGACGAGCACGCTGCTGCGGCCGCCCGGGGCCTGCACCCGCTGGGCGCGCACCCCGCGCCGGGACAGCGCCGCCTCGGTGAGCTCGGGCAGCTGCTCCAGCCACTGCTCGTCCTGCGCCGATTGCGGCGTCTCGCCGAGCGCCCGTACGAGCCGCTGCGGCGGTTCGAAAACCATGCGTGCGTGGTCCCTTTCAGCTGCGACGGGCCCGTTTCGCCACTTCAGCGCTTCTCGTTGAGCCCAGGGAAGGCTACGCCGACACCGCGCCAGCGCGCCGCGCGCACGGCCGCCGCGCTCAGCGCGTCGGCCGCCTCCCGGCGCAGCGGACCCTCCGCCGCCCGCACCAGGTCGGAGTACGCGCCCGCCACCCGGTCCTCGATGTCGGCGGCCAGCCGCTCCGCGTCGGCGGGACCGCGCACCTCGAAGGGCAGGGCGTACGCCGCCTCCGCGGGCCGCGGCGCGCCGCCCAGCTCCCGCACGGTCCGGGCCAGCGAGTCCCGCCGCGCGAGGTGGCCGCCGTAGGCCTCCCGGGCCTCGGCCGCGCGGGCCGCCGCGGTCCGGGCGCCGATCACCCCGTAGCCGTACGCGGCCGCGTGCTCGGCGGCGAGTGCGGCCTGGGCGGCCTCCAGGGCTCTTCCGGCGGGCGCGGGCTCGGGCTTCACGGCGTGGCTCCGGGGGTCGAGGTCAGCAGGTAGGCGTGCACGGCTCCGCAGGCGGCCACCGAGGCCAGCATGCGGGCCAGCTCGCCCGGCGCCGCGGCCAGGTCGATGGTCCGGGCCTCCGACAGGCTGCGCTCGGCGTCCGCGAGGGCGGTCAGGGCGTCGGCGGGCGACGCGGCGACGGGCTCCCCGCCCGGCGGCACCGCGGCGGCCGCCCCCGTTCCGCCGGGCGGGGCGGCGGAAGGCGCGGGGGAGGCCGCGTCCGCGGGGTTGAGGGAGAGGGCCTGCGCGTGCGAGGCGACGGCGGCGCGCAGCGGCGCGAGCCGCGCCGCCAGGGCGGGATGGGCCGCGGCCGTGGCGTCGTAACGTTCCAGCAGCCGCGCACTGTCACGGACGGCCGTTTCGCGCATCCGCCGTTCGAGTGGAATCCCGGTGTCCACGGCGGGCGAACCGGCGGCGGAGCACCCCGCGAGCAGCGCGGTTCCGGCCGCTCCGGCGGTACCGGCGAGCAGGCTCCTGCGCGAGGGCCTCGATGGCAGGGTCCAGGGCACGGGCGACGTCCTCGGGGGTGATGGCGGGGCAGGTGTGATCACCGTACCCGGGGCCCCGTCCCGAGGGCGGACGGCAACACCCTCCGCGACCGGATACCCTTTGACCTGACGCACGACGGAAACCACAACAGCACACGCGGCCGAGGAGTCACCCGGATGAGCACCACCCAGAGCGACAGGCTGCGCGGACTGCTGGAGCCGCTCGTCGCCGCCAAGGGCCTGGACCTCGAGGAGATCGAGCTGTCCAAGGCGGGCAAGCGCCGGATGCTGCGGATCATCGTGGACTCCGACGAGGGTGTGGAACTGGACGCGTGCGCAGAGCTGAGCCGTGAGGTCTCCGACCAGCTCGACGCCTCCGACGTGATGGGCGAGGACGAGTACGTCCTCGAGGTCAGCTCCCCGGGCGCGGACCGCCCCCTCAGCGAGCACCGCCACTACGTGCGTGCGACGGGCCGCCTGGTGAAGTTCCAGCTGGCCGAGGGCGGGGAACTGGTCGCCCGCATCCTCGGCGTCGACGACGAGGGACTGGACGTCGAGGTCCCGGGCGTGAAGGGCCGCAAGGCGACCGCCCGCCGCATTGCTTTCACCGACATCGCCAAGGCGCGTGTCGAGATCGAGTTCAGCCGCAAGGACAAGAAGGAAGAGGAGGCGTAGCCGTGGACATCGACATGAGTGCCCTGCGGGGTCTGGTCCGCGAGAAGGAGATCTCCTTCGACCTGCTCGTCGAGGCGATCGAGTCGGCCCTCCTCATCGCGTACCACCGGACCGAAGGGAGCTTCCGCCGCGCCCGCGTCGTGCTGGACCGCACCAACGGTCACGTGGTCGTGTGGGCGACGGAGGACCCGAGGGACCTCGAAGAGGGCCAGGAGCCCAAGGAGTTCGACGACACGCCGTCGGACTTCGGGCGCATCGCCGCGACGACCGCCAAGCAGGTGATCCTGCAGCGTCTGCGCGACGCCGAGGACGACCTGACCTTCGGCGAGTTCGCCGGCCGGGAGGGCGACGTCATCACCGGCGTCGTCCAGCAGGGCAAGGACCCCAAGAACGTCCTCGTCGACATCGGCAAGCTCGAGGCCATCCTGCCGGTGCAGGAGCAGGTGCCCGGCGAGGAGTACACGCACGGGCTGCGCCTGAAGGCGTACGTCGTGCGGGTGGCGAAGGGTGTCCGCGGTCCGTCCGTGACGCTGTCGCGCACCCACCCCAACCTGGTGAAGAAGCTCTTCGCGCTGGAGGTCCCGGAGATCGCGGACGGCAGCGTCGAGATCTCGGCGATCGCCCGCGAGGCCGGCCACCGCACCAAGATCGCCGTCCGATCGACGCGCTCGGGCCTCAACCCCAAGGGCGCCTGCATCGGCCCGATGGGCAGCCGTGTGCGCAACGTCATGGCCGAGCTGCACGGTGAGAAGATCGACATCGTCGACTGGTCGGACGACCCGGCGGAGATGGTCGCGAACGCGCTGTCACCCGCCCGGGTGAGCAAGGTCGAGGTCGTGGACTGGGACACCCGCTCCGCGCGGGTGACCGTCCCCGACTACCAGTTGTCGCTGGCCATCGGCAAGGAGGGCCAGAACGCCCGCCTCGCCGCGCGGCTCACCGGCTGGCGCATCGACATCCGTCCCGACACGGAGACGTCCGAGGACGCCGACGCGGACGGCAACGGGAATAACCGCGGCCGTCCGCGGGAATAAACCGCTATCGCCCGGGGTTGCCCGGGCGGTAGACAGGGTTCTGAGTGAGCGCCGCGCGGCCATACACCGGCCGGGCGGATCACCACAACACAACAGCCGTTCGATTTTCGCCCGGAACATGTCGGGAGAGGGTCGGTGCGGGGAGGTAGACTTAGGCGTGTCTGGCCGGACGCAAGCCCGCGCACGCCCCGAACGCACCTGTGTGGGGTGTCGGGAGCGAGCGGCCAAGAGCGATCTGCTGCGCATCGTGGCGGTCGAGGACGAATGCGTCCCCGATCCACGCGGTACGCTGCCCGGCCGGGGTGCCTACGTGCACCCCGCCGTGGTCTGCCTCGACCAGGCGGTCCGCCGCCGGGCGTTCCCCCGGGCCCTCCGGTCCGCCGGAGCGCTCGACACGGCGGAACTGCGCAAGGCCCTGGCCCCAGAGGCCGAGGCGACACCGTAAGACGTAGAACGGCACGGATACCCCGTGCGGTCAGGTACCTCGCGAGTTGGAAGTAGGTCGAGATTGCGATGAGCACTCGATGAGTACGCGATGAGTACGCCCATGAAGTAGCAACGGTCCGGCGTAACCCGGACCTAAAAGGAGCGAAGTGGCTAAGGTCCGGGTATACGAACTCGCCAAGGAGTTCGGAGTTGAGAGCAAGGTCGTCATGGCCAAGCTCCAGGAACTCGGTGAGTTCGTCCGTTCGGCGTCCTCGACGATCGAGGCGCCGGTTGTACGCAAGTTGACTGACGCACTGCAGGGGCCCGGCGGCAACGCCGGCAAGTCCGCTGCGAAGCCCGGCGCGCCCCGCAAGGCCGCGCCGGCAAAGCCCGCGGCGCCCTCCCCGGCCGCCGCGGCACGTCCCGCCGCCCCGAAGCCCGGCGCACCGGCCCCCAAGCCGGCCGCCGCAGAGGCTCCGGCCGCAGGCGCTCCGGTGACGCCGGCCGCACCCGGCCCGCGTCCCGGCCCGAAGGCCCCGGCCGCCCCGAAGCCCGCTCCGGCGGCTCCCGTGGCGACCGAGTTCTCCGCGCCTCCGGCGGCTCCCGCCGCCCCGGCGCGCACCGAGCGCACCGAGCGCCCCTCGGCCCCCGGTCCCCGTCCGGCGCAGCAGCGTCCGGCCGCCCAGGGCGGTCAGCCCGGCGCCCGTCCCGGCGCCCCGCGTCCGGCCGGCGCCACCCCCGGTGCCCAGGCACCGCGTCCCGGCGGCCAGGCCCCGCGTCCGCAGGGCGCACGTCCGGCCGGTCCCCGTCCGGGCAACAACCCCTTCACCTCCGGCGGCTCCACCGGCATGGCGCGCCCGCAGGCGCCCCGTCCGGCCGGCGCCCCGCGTCCCGGTGCCCCCGGCGCCGGCGGCGGTCAGGGTGCTCCCCGTCCGCAGGGCGGCCCCGGCGGCGCTCCGCGTCCGCAGGGCGCCGGTGCGGGCCGTCCCACCCCGGGCGGCATGCCCCGTCCGCAGGGCGGCGCCCCGCGTCCGGGCGGTGCTCCCGGCGGTAACCGTCCCAACCCGGGCATGATGCCGCAGCGTCCCGCTGCCGGCGGTCCCGGTCCCCGTCCCGGCGGCGGCCCCGGTGGCCGTGGTCCCGGTGCGGGCGGTCCGCGTCCCGGCGGCGCCGGTCGTCCCGCGGGCGGCGGCTTCGCCGGCCGTCCGGCCGGTCCCGGCTCGCGTCCCGGCGGCGGTGGCGGCTTCGGCGGCCCGCGTCCCGGTGGCGGCGGCTTCGGCGGCGGTCCGGCCGGTGCCGGTGGCGGCGGTCGTCCCGGCTTCGGCGGGCGTCCCGGCGGTCCCGGTGCCCGTGGTGGCACGCAGGGTGCGTTCGGCCGTCCCGGCGGTCCGGCCCGTCGTGGCCGCAAGTCCAAGCGTCAGAGGCGCCAGGAGTACGAGGCCATGCAGGCCCCGTCCGTGGGTGGCGTGATGCTGCCCCGCGGCAACGGCGAGACCGTTCGCCTGTCGCGCGGTGCGTCCCTCACCGACTTCGCGGAGAAGATCAACGCCAACCCGGCGTCGCTGGTCGCGGTCATGATGAACCTCGGCGAGATGGTCACTGCCACGCAGTCCGTCTCCGACGAGACGCTCGAGATGCTGGCCGGCGAGATGAACTACACGGTTCAGATCGTCAGCCCGGAGGAAGAGGACCGCGAGCTCCTCGAGGGCTTCGACATCGAGTTCGGCGAGGACGAGGGCGGCGAGGAATACCTCATGCCGCGTCCGCCGGTCGTCACCGTCATGGGTCACGTCGACCACGGTAAGACCCGCCTGCTCGACGCCATCCGCAAGACGAACGTCGTCGCGGGCGAGGCCGGTGGCATCACCCAGCACATCGGTGCCTACCAGGTCTCCACCGAGGTGAACGACGAAGAGCGTCGCATCACCTTCATCGACACCCCCGGTCACGAGGCGTTCACCGCCATGCGTGCCCGCGGTGCCAAGTCGACCGACATCGCGATCCTCGTGGTCGCGGCCAACGACGGCGTCATGCCGCAGACGATCGAGGCGCTCAACCACGCCAAGGCCGCCGGCGTCCCGATCGTCGTCGCGGTCAACAAGATCGACGTCGAGGGTGCCGACCCGGTCAAGGTGCGCGGTCAGCTCACCGAGTTCGGTCTGGTCGCCGAGGAGTACGGCGGCGACACGATGTTCGTCGACATCTCCGCCAAGCAGGGTCTGCACATCGACTCGCTGCTCGAGGCCGTCGTCCTCACCGCCGACGCCTCGCTCGACCTGCGCGCCAACCCGGAGCAGGACGCTCAGGGTATTGCGATCGAGTCCCACCTCGACCGCGGCCGCGGTGCCGTCGCCACCGTCCTCGTCCAGCGCGGTACCCTCCGCGTCGGCGACACGATGGTCGTGGGCGACGCCTACGGCCGTGTGCGCGCCATGCTCGACGACAAGGGCAACAACGTCGAGGAAGCGGGTCCGTCGACCCCCGTCCTGGTCCTGGGTCTCACCAACGTCCCCGGCGCCGGCGACAACTTCCTCGTCGTCGACGAGGACCGCACGGCCCGTCAGATCGCCGAGAAGCGTGCTGCGCGTGAGCGCAACGCCAACTTCGCCAAGCGCGTCCGTCGCGTGTCCCTCGAGGACCTCGACTCCGTGCTCAAGGCCGGTCTGGTCCAGGAACTCAACCTCATCATCAAGGGCGACGCGTCCGGTGCGGTCGAGGCT
Organism: Streptomyces sp. NPDC045967; assembly: GCF_056430495.1. Lineage (NCBI taxonomy): Bacteria > Bacillati > Actinomycetota > Actinomycetes > Kitasatosporales > Streptomycetaceae > Streptomyces > Streptomyces sp. NPDC045967. The sequence goes on from NZ_JBWKLE010000003.1 coordinate 636,776, forward strand.
CTCGAGTCCTCGCTGCTCCAGCTCGACGTCGGTGAAGAGGTCGACATCCGGGTCCTGCACCGCGGTGTGGGTGCGGTCACCGAGTCCGACATCTCGCTGGCGATGGGCTCCGACGCCATCGTCATCGGTTACAACGTCCGTGCGGCCGGCCGTGCCGCGCAGATGGCGGACCGCGAGGGTGTCGACGTCCGCTACTACTCGGTGATCTACCAGGCCATCGAGGAGATCGAGGCGGCGCTCAAGGGCCTCCTCAAGCCGGAGTACGAAGAGGTCGAGCTCGGTACGGCGGAGGTCCGCGAGATCTTCCGCTCGTCCAAGCTGGGCAACATCGCCGGTGTCCTCATCCGGTCCGGCGAGGTCAAGCGCAACACCAAGGCGCGGCTCCTGCGTGACGGCAAGGTCGTCGCCGAGAACCTCACCATCTCCGGTCTGCGCCGCTTCAAGGACGACGTCACCGAGATCCGCGAAGGCTTCGAGGGCGGTATCAACCTCGGCTCCTTCAACGACATCAAGATCGACGACGTCATCGCGACGTACGAGATGCGCGAGAAGCCCCGCGCGTAAGCGCGAGGCGGTTCGCACCGTGTCGTAACCCCGGGGCCGGTCGGCGGAATATCCGTCGATCGGCCCCGGCCGTTGCGTGTACGGTTCTGGTGACCCTGCCGTGCGACGGCCGGCAGGCCACCTAACCCGAACCGGCGGGACATCCGGAACTGCATGTACGTGGGGACTCTGTCCTTCGACCTGCTCCTCGGCGACGTCCACTCGCTGAAGGAGAAACGCTCCGTCGTCCGGCCCATCGTCGCCGAGCTCCAACGCAAGTTCTCGGTGAGCGCGGCCGAAGTGGGCGACCAGGATCTGCACCGCAGGGCCCGCCTGGGGGTCGCGCTGGTGAGTGGGGACGCCGGGTTCCTCTCGGACGTACTGGACCGCTGTGAGCGGCTGGTCGCTGCGCGTCCGGAAGTGGAGCTGCTGTCCGTACGACGGCGCTTCCACGGTGATGAAGACTGAACTTTAGCTTTTCTGCACGACAGAAGAAGGAGACGGACCAGTGGCCGACAATGCGCGGGCGAAGAAGCTGGCGGACCTCATCCGGGAGGTGGTGGCGGAGAAGCTGCAGCGCGGTGTCAAGGACCCCCGCCTGGGTACGCACGTGACCATCACCGACACCCGGGTCACCGGCGACCTGCGGGAGGCCACGGTCTTCTACACGGTCTACGGCGACGACGAGGACCGGGCCAGCGCGGCAGCGGGCCTGGAGAGCGCCAAGGGCGTACTGCGCTCCGCGGTCGGCCGGGCCGCGGGCACCAAGTTCACGCCCACCCTGACCTTCATCGCGGACGCCCTCCCGGAGAACGCGAAGACCATCGAGGACCTCCTCAACAAGGCGCGGGCCTCCGACGCCCAGGTGCGGGAGGTCTCCTCCGGCGCCCAGTACGCCGGCGACGCCGACCCGTACAAGAAGCCCGATGAGGACGACGACTCCGACGAGGACGCAGCCGCGGAATGAGCAGCAACGCAGGAACGCCGGACGGCCTTGTCATCGTCGACAAGCCGTCCGGCTTCACGTCGCACGACGTGGTCGCCAAGATGCGCGGGATCGCCAGGACCCGCCGCGTCGGCCACGCCGGCACGCTCGACCCGATGGCGACGGGCGTGCTGGTCCTGGGCGTCGAGAAGGCCACCAAGCTCCTCGGCCACCTCGCGCTCACGGAGAAGGAGTACCTCGGCACGGTCCGCCTGGGCCAGGTCACCCTGACCGACGACGCCGAGGGCGAGATCACCGCCTCCACGGACGCCACCGGGGTCACCCGGCAGGCCGTGGACGCGGGCATCGCCAAGCTGACCGGCGAGATCATGCAGGTCCCGTCCAAGGTCAGCGCCATCAAGATCAAGGGCGTGCGCTCCTACAAGCGCGCGCGGGACGGCGAGGACTTCGAGATCCCGGCCCGGCCGGTCACCGTCTCCTCCTTCCAGGTGTACGACATGCGCGAGGCGGAGGCCGAGGACGGCACCAAGGTCGTCGACCTCGTCGTCTCGGTCGTCTGCTCCAGCGGCACCTACATCCGCGCGCTCGCCCGTGACCTGGGCGCCGACCTCGGCGTCGGCGGGCACCTGACCGCGCTGCGGCGCACCCGGGTGGGCCCCTACAAGCTCGACCGGGCGCGGACGCTGGACCAGCTCCAGGAAGAGCTGACCGTCATGCCGATCGGCGAGGCGGCGGCCGCGGCCTTCCCGCGCTGGGACCTGGACGCCCGGCGCGCCTCGCTCCTCGCCAACGGCGTGCGGATCGAGATGCCCGACGCATACGAGCCCGGCCGGACCGTGGCGGTCTTCGGACCCCAGGGCACGCTGCTGGGATTGGTGGAGAACAAGGGCGGCAAGGCCAAGTCCCTCGCGGTCTTCGTCTGACCCGCCGGGGCCGCCGTGCCCGATCGGGGGCGGCGGTCGCCGACGTGGAGCGGTGAGCGCACGATGACCGGCGCTCACCGTTCCACGACCCCCCTCGGGTAGGTCTTTATCCATCCCGGCCCTGAAATTCACCCGTCCGAGCAGGCGCTCGGAGTGAATGGAGGGAGCATTGGGGGGCGCGTTCGCCCCGCGAGTCGCTCCGGGCACGGTGGCCCGCTCGTCGGACGGCGGCAGGGGCGGCTGCTCGGCGGCACCGGGACCGCCTCCGCGTCGGACGTGCCGCGAGGCGGGGCCGGGAGGCGCGGGCGGCGGTGCGAGCCGGACGCCGATGCGGGGCCCCGGGCACCGGCATGGCAGTCTTAGACCTGCAATCGGCAATCGGTACAAGGCCTACACGGGTTCGGGCGAGGAGCGGTCACAGTGCAGCGCTGGCGTGGCTTGGAGGACATCCCCCAGGACTGGGGACGCAGCGTCGTCACCATCGGCTCCTACGACGGTGTGCACCGGGGTCATCAGCTGATCATCGGACGGGCCGTGGCCGCGGCGCGCGAGCTCGGCGTGCCGTCGGTCGTCGTCACCTTCAGCCCGCACCCGAGCGAGGTCGTCCGCCCCGGCAGCCACCCGCCGATCCTGGCCCCCTACGACCGGCGCGCGGAGCTGATGGCCGGGCTGGGCGTGGACGCCCTGCTGATCCTGCCGTTCACCGCGGAGTTCTCGAAGCTGTCCCCGGCCGACTTCATCGTGAAGGTGCTCGTCGACAAGCTGCACGCGCGGGCCGTCATCGAGGGCCCCAACTTCCGTTTCGGTCACCGGGCCGCCGGGAACGTGGACTTCCTGCGCGAGCTGGGCGCCACCTACGACTACGAGGTCGAGGTCGTGGACCTGGTCGAGCGCGGCGAGGCCGGGGGCGGCGTGCCCTTCTCCTCGACGCTGGCCCGCCGGCTGGTGGCGGAGGGCGACATGGAGGGCGCGGCCGAGATCCTCGGGCGCCCGCACCGGGTCGAGGGCGTGGTGGTGCGCGGTGCGCAGCGCGGTCGTGAGCTCGGATACCCGACCGCGAACGTCGACACGGCGCCGCACACCGCGATCCCGGCGGACGGGGTGTACGCGGGCTGGCTGACGGCCGACGGCGAGCGGATGCCCGCGGCGATCTCGGTGGGCACCAACGTGCAGTTCGACGCGACCGAGCGGACCGTGGAGGCGTACGCGATCGACCGGATCGGGCTGGACCTGTACGGCAAGCACGTCGCCGTCGACTTCCTCGCCTATGTGCGGGGGATGGCCAGGTTCGAGTCGCTGGACGGGCTGCTGGAGGCGATCGCAGACGACGTGAAGCGTGCCCGGGTGCTGACGGACGCGTACGACACGGCGCGCTGACGAACTGACGCCGGCTCACACCGACAGACGGGAAAGGGCCCGTACCGCACCGGAATTCCGGGGCGGTACGGGCCCTTTCCCGCTGGTGCCGGCCGGTCAGCCGAGGCGCGGGTCCCGCGGCGGCTGCTGGGGCGCCTGCGGCGGCGGCTGCTGCTGCGGGGCCGGGGGCTGCCAGGGCTGGCCGGGCTGCGGGTAGGGCTGGGCGTACGGCTGCGGCTGCTGCGGCGGCTGCTGGTACGGGGGCTGGCCCTGGGGATAGCCGTACTGCGGGTGCTGCTGGGGCTGGGGCTGGGGCTGGTGCTGTGGGTGCTGCTGGTGCGGGGCTCCCCAGTGGCCCTGCGGCGCCTGCTGCTGCGCCCGCAGGAAGTCCTCCGCCACGAGGGCGGACAGGTTGAAGTAGGCCTCGCGGGTCTTGGGGCGCATCATGTCGAGATCGACCTCGGCGCCAGCCGCGAGGTGCTCGTCGAACGGCACCACGACGACACCGCGGCAGCGGGTCTCGAAGTGCTGCACGATGTCCTCGATTTTGATCATCTTGGCGGTCTCGCGGACCCCCGAGATGACGGTCAGGGAGCGCGAGACGAGGTCGGCGTACCCGTGGGCGGAGAGCCAGTCGAGGGTGGTGCTGGCGCTGCTGGCGCCGTCCACGGACGGGGTCGAGATGATGATGAGCTGGTCGGCGAGGTCCAGCACCCCGCGCATGGCGGAGTAGAGAAGGCCGGTGCCCGAGTCGGTGAGGATGATCGGATACTGGCGGCCCAGCGTCTCGATGACGCGGCGGTAGTCCTCGTCGTTGAACGTCGTCGAGACGGCCGGGTCCACGTCGTTGGCGATGATCTCCAGGCCGGAGGGCGCCTGCGAGGTGAACCGGCGGATGTCCATGTACGAGTTGAGGTACGGGATCGCCTGGACCAGGTCGCGGATGGTGGCCCCGGTCTCGCGGCGCACGCGGCGGCCGAGGGTTCCGGCGTCCGGGTTCGCGTCGATGGCCAGGATCTTGTCCTGGCGCTCGGTGGCGAGGGTGGCGCCGAGCGCGGTGGTGGTCGTGGTCTTGCCGACGCCGCCCTTGAGGCTGATGACGGCGATGCGGTAGCAGGACATGACCGGGGTGCGGATCAGCTCCAGCTTGCGCTGGCGCTCCGCCTCCGCCGCCTTGCCGCCGAAGCGGAACCGGCTGCCGCCGGCGGCGCCGTTGTTGCTCTTCGGCTTCTGCTTGTTGCGCAGCAGGCGGTCCGAGGACAGCTCGACGGCGGCCGTGTAGCCGAGCGGCGCCCCGCCGCCCCCGCCGGCGGAGGGCTGGCCGGAGTAGCGCGGGTCGTGCGGCTGCGGCTGGGGCTGGGCGTGCTGCGGTCCGTGGGGCCACTGGGCGCCGGAACGGGGGTCGTGCTGCGGAACGGGCGCGGGCGCCGGCGCCGGCGCTTGGAACGCGTAGTCGCTCGGGGCCGGGAAGACGGGCGGCGGGGACTGCGGTTGGCCTGCGGGTCCCCCGTACGGGTTCTCGGCGGCGGCGTGCGGTACGTCCGTGGGGCTGACCGGTCGGGGGGGCTCGCCAGGGGCGGAAGCCTCGGCCGGGGGCGGCACGGGGGCTGGGTACGACGGCGCCTCGGGCTCGGCCGGCGGGTGCGCCGGGGCGGGGTACGACGGCGCGTCGATCCGAACGGGGGCCTCCGCGGGGGCCGGAGGGGCGGGGGGCGCCGGCGCCTCGGCATGGTGGGCGGGCGCCTCGATGCGGGCCGGGCTCTCCGGGGTCTCGGGGGTCTGCGCGGGAGCCGTGGGTACGTCGGCCTGGTAGGCCGGTGTTTGGACCCGGTCCGGGGCGGCCGCGGGTGCCGGGGGCGCAGGGGCTTCGGCCCGGTAGGCGGGCGCCTCGATCCGCGCCGGGGCCTCGGGGTTCTCCGCGGCTGCCGGGGGAGCGGCCGGCGCGGGGGCCTCGGGCGCGCTGGACGGGAACACCGGAGCCCGGAAGGCCGGAACCTCGACCGGGGCGGGGGCGGGGGTCGGTGCCGGAGCCGGGGTTTCGACCTGCGCCGGGAACGCCGGAGCCGGAGCCGGAGTCTCGACCGGTGCCGGGAACGCCGGAGCCTCGACCGGGGCGGGGTTGGGGGCGGGTGCCGGAGCCGGAGTCTCGACCTGCGCCGGGAACGCCGGAGCCGGAGCCTCGACCGGAGCCGGGAATGGCGGACCCGCCGGAGCCGGAGCCGGAGCCGCGTCCGTGGGAGCCGGGGGCTCGGCCGGAGTCCGGGTCTGCGGGGTCGACGGGGCTGCGGCCGGCCGGTCCGGGTCGTCCGTCGGGGGCCGCGGCGCCGGCGGCGCCATCCGCATCGTCGGGGGCGAGGCCACGTCCGACGGCTGGTGGGGCTCGAAACCGCTGCCCTCGGGCAGCCCCGGCACCCGGGCGGCCGGAGCCGCACCCTGCGTGTACCAGGCCGGCGGGGTGTAGTCGATGGTGAACTCGCCCGTCAGCTCGGGCTCCGCGTCGGACTGATCGTCCGTCGGGACGTCCCACGTCCCGCCGCGGCTCTCGTTCCGATCGCCGTTCACTGGTCCTCCTGGTCTGTCGAACACCGGTCCGGCGCCCACCTCCACGCCGCGCCCACGCCCAGCCTAATCGCGGCCCGGTGCCGGTGTCCGCCCCGTCCGTCCCACCCGCGCTCAGTCGATGCGCCGGGCCGCGCCCAGCAGGCCCGTCTCGGTTTCCGTCCCCTGCGTCATCACGAACTGCCGGTCCCGCGCCGTGCACCACAGCGTCACCCCGTCGCCCAGCGTCGGCAGGGAGTCCACCGCGGGTCCCGGCAGGCCCATCAGCCGGCCGATCTGCTCCGCCTCGTCCGGTGACACCCGCTGCACGCCCACCAGCGACGCCTGCCGCAGCAACCGCGGCGCCGTCGGGCTGAGATACGGCAGCAGCGTCAGGACCGACTGCCAGGGGCCGGCCACCACGCGCCCGCGCGGCGGCCGCATCCCGCAGTCGCGGATCACCAGCACCGGACTGCCCGCCGACGCGCCCTGCGGCGGCACCCGGCCCACATCGTGCAGCGTCACGCACTGCTGCCCGCCGCCCGCCGCCCGGGCCAGAGCGGCCCATACGGGCCCGCGCCCGGTCTCCACCGCCACCCGGGCCCCCGTGGCCGCCGCGCGCAGCGCCAGCACCTGCGCCGTCCACAGTCCGCCGATCAGCGTCACCTCGTACGGCGTCGGCCGGTTGACGCCGAGGACCGCCGGCCGCCCGCCGGCGTCCACGCCGATGACGACCCCGTCGTCCCCGACGGGCAGCGAGAGCAGGTCGAGGTCCACGGCGGGCACCACGTGGCGCTCCCGACGCGGGCCGACCAGCCCGAAACCGCCCTTCATCGCGTCCCTCCCAGCGGCAGCGAGGCCAGCAGCCCCGGCACCTGTTCCCGGTCCAGGCGGACCAAACCGGCCTTCACGCCCCGTGCTGTCCGCTCCAACTCCCGTCGCGCGGCGACCAGTTCCTCATCGCTGCGCCCGGTCACCCGGACATGCCCGGTCAGCGTCACGCCCTGGCGCTCCGCCGGGGCCATCGTCAGGCTGAAGGTCGTCGCGAGGGCGGGCAGCGAGGTCAGCAGCGCCACGAACTGCGGCAGCGGCGCCGCCCCCGCGCCGCCCAGCCGGGGCCAGCGGCCTATCCAGTACGTGGTGTGGCGCCGGTCGTCGCACCGCCAGGCCCGCGGGGTCTCCTCCGTGCGCCGGCCCGTGGTGGCCGACCGCCCGGCCTGGGTGATGGCCATCGGGTTCGCGCACGACGAGGTGGCCAGGGCGGCCGTGAGCCCCTGCTCGGTCAGCACGGCGGCCGTGAAGCCGGCGCCGGTCAGCCGGCTCACCAGCTGGTCGGCCGCCCGTACCAGGCACCGCTGGGCACCGGCCAGGCCGCCACCGCGTGCGGTGACCGCCTCCGGGCACAGCTCCGGGTCCAGCTTGAGCGCGATCCACGTGAGCCGCACCGCCGGGGTGCCCGTGCGGGCCTGCAGCGGCGCGTAGTTGAGCGCCGCCATCGACCGGGCGGGCAGGTGCGGGGCCGGTGCGGGCTGGGTGTGCTGCACCAGTTGCGCGGATTCCAGGCGGATGCCGTCCACTTCGAGGACGTCCCGTACGACGGCCAGCGGTAGCGGCCGTGCCCCCCGGTCGGGCCGCAGTGCGGTGGCGTCGGTGTCCACCTGGACCACGGCCGTCAGGAAGGTCCCGTCGCCGATCATGCCGACCGGCCGCCGGTCGCGGTCGCTGAACGTCAGGGTGCGCAGCGCCGGATCCGCCTCGACCAGCGGGGCCAGCCCGGGCTCGGTGCCCGCCGGCACGGTGAGGGACGCGGCCCGCCGCCGCCGGGCGCGCAGGGCGAGCGCGCCGCCGATCCACTCGGGCAGGGAGCGCCGGCGCCGGCGTACGACCGCGAGCGTCACCAACACGAGTGCGGCCGCGCCGGCGGGCACCAGCAGCACCGGTTCGACCACCCAGGCCACCAGCAGGACGGCCGCGGCCACTTGGAGAAGGACGAGCTGCTGCAATCGGAACGGGCCGAACCGGCCGGGGCTCGACTTCGGATGCGGCGTCACCCCGCCGTGTGCGGGTGCGCTTGCGCCACCGGTCTGCGGCTGCGTCGCCGTGGCCCTCACTCGCGCACTTCCCCTCTTGCCGACCGGACCCGGTGGGCTCCGGCCCGCCGCCGCGACGGCGGCCGCGCGGCCGCGGTACCTCCCCGCTCCGCCCCGACGGGCCCGGATCGCCCGGTGCGGGAGACGCTGAGCGGCACCAGCACCCTACCCGGCCCCTGCATACCGTCGGTCAAGAGGCATAGTAGGTGCCCGGTCCGACGAACGAGGCCCGGGGACCGTACCCACCGGCCGGGCCGTGCGGGGAGAACCAGGCGGTCATGGCATCACGACGCGATGAGCTCAACGCGTACACCTTCGCGAAACGGCGCACGGTGGCCGCTTTCTTGCAACCCTCCGCGACGGGCACCGAGGAGGGCGCGCCGCGCCCGCTGCGCGCGGTCGTCCCGAGCGTGATCGTCGGCGCGCTCGTCCTCGCCGCCTTCGGCGCCTGGGGCATGTTCAAGCCCACCGCCCCCAAGGGCTGGGCGGAGCCCGGTGCCCGGGTGATCGTCGGCAAGCAGTCGACGACCCGGTACGTGGTCCTGACGACGAAGGTGAACGGCAAGGACCAGACCCGCCTGCACCCCGTGTTGAACCTGTCCTCGGCCCGACTGCTGCTGGATCCCTCGAAGGTCAAGGTGATCCAGGTCGACGACAAGGTGCTGGACGCGGGCAAGCCGCCGCGGGGCCCCATCATCGGCATCCCCTACGCCCCCGACCGGCTCCCCGCCAAGCAGGACGCGGGCAAGGCGAAGCGCTGGGCCGTCTGCCAGCAGCCCGGCGGCAACGGCCGCGGGGTGCAGACCGCAGCCTTCGTCCTCGCGGACCGCGAGGCGCACCTGACGGACGACGGGCGCCGGCTCACCGACACCCAGGCGCTGTACGTGCAGAGCACCGGCGCGGGCAAGGAGCGCTACCTGGTCGACGCGAGCGGGACGAAGTACGCCTTCCCCGAGGGTTCCCCGGCCGCGGGCACGATGACCAACGCCCTGGTCGGTACGGGCGCGACCCCGCAGCCGGTCACCGAGCAGTGGCTGGCGACCCTCAACTCCGGTGACGCGCTGTCCTTCCCGCAGCTGCCCGGCAGGGCCGGGGCCGACGCCGACGTCAAGGGCCTTGGGACGGCCGACAACAAGGTCGGCATGGTGCTGGAGGCGCAGACGGGCTCGGGCACCCAGCACTACGTGGTCCTGCCCGGGAAGGTCGCGCCGGTCTCCGAGTTCGTCGCGTGGCTGCTGATCTCCGCGCCCGCGACCGACGGCCTCGACATGCACGGCAAGGCCCGCGAGGTGGACCTCCAGGCGCTCAGCCCGGACCCCGCACCGTTCGGTGGCGACTTCAGGTGGCCGCAGAAGAAGACCGAGCGCGTCAACCAGGGCGCACCGGCGGCCGGCGCCGCGTCATCCGGTGCCCCGGGCGCCCGCGACACCGTCTGCAACGTCCTGCGCTCGGTCGACGGCCAGGGCAACCAGACCCTGAGCACCTGGGCCGGCACCGGATTCCCCGTCGACATCACCGCCAGCGGCACCAGCGCGTACGTCACGCCCGGCTCGGGACTGCTCTACACACAGGTCCAGGGCAGGCAGAGCACGGCCGGCGGCTCGCTCTTCCTCGTCACCGACACCGGCCTGCGCTACGCCGTGCAGGCCAACGGCGACAGCGACGCGGCGCAGTCGGGGATCGGCGCCCCCGCGACGCAGCCGCCGCAGGGCGGCGCCGCGGGCGCCCCCGGCGCCCCCGAGCCCAGCCAGGCGCAGGTCCGGCTCGGCTACGCGGGCGTCACCCCGGCCCCGGTGCCCATCGCCTGGTCGGAGTTCCTCTCCAAGGGGCCGCGGCTGGACACCAACGCCGCGCGCCAGCCGCAGGGTTCGTGAGGCGTCCGCCGATGACCCCGCCGCGCCGCCGCGCCCCGCTCACCGCCGCGCTCGCTGTCGCCGGACTCTGCGCCGCCGCGCCCGCGGCCACCGCCTGGCCCGCGCCCGCAGCCGCGCCCGCAGCCGCGCCCGCCGTCCGCGAGAGCCCGTACGCCCTGCGCCCCGACGGCGCCGGGGAGTGCACCTTCCCCATGAAGAAGCAGATCGCGGACCGGCCCTGGGCGCTCCAGCGGCTGCTCCTCGACGAGCTGTGGGCCCACACCAGGGGCAAGGACAGGAACGGCGCCAGTGTCCGCGTCGCCGTCATCGACACCGGCGTGGACCGGGCCAACCCGCAGCTGAGCGGCGCCCTCGACGTCGGCGCCGGCAAGGACCTGATCGACCCCAAGGGCGGCGACGGCACCCAGGACACCGTCGGCCACGGAACGAAGGTCGCCGGACTGATCGCGGCCCGCCCGCAGGAGGGCACCGGTTTCGTGGGCCTGGCGCCGGAGGCCACGATCATCCCGATCCGGCAGAACGACGGCCGGGGCGAGGGCAACGCCCTGACCTTGAGCCGTGCGATCGACCACGCGGTGGCCAAGGGGGCCCAGGTCGTCAACATCTCCCAGGACACCGACGCGCCGCTGACCGCGGACTCCGAACTCAGCAAGTCGGTGCAGAAGGCCATCGACGCCAAGGTCGTGGTGATCGCCTCGGCGGGCAACGACGGCCTGAGCGGGGAGAAGCGCAAGACGTACCCCGCGGCCTTTCCCGGCGTGCTCGCGGTGGCCGCCTCGGACCGCAACAACGAGCGGGCCGCCTTCTCCCAGCCCGGCGACTTCATCGGAGTGGCGGCGCCCGGGGTCGACATGGTCTCCACCGTCCCCGGCTTCGGCCAGTGCATCGACAACGGCACCAGCTTCTCCGCCCCGTACGTCGCCGGTGTCGCCGCGCTGCTGCGCGCGAAGCACCCGGACTGGTCGCCCCAGCAGATCGTCTGGCAGATCCAGAACACGGCCGAACGCTCGGTCAACGGCCGCGACGACTACGTCGGATGGGGTGTCGTCGATCCGGTGCGGGCGCTCAGCCAGGACCGCGAGGCCCCGAAGGCGCCCGTCCCCGACCCCGGTCCGCCACCGGCCGCCGCCCCGGAGGCCGCCGCGCTCCAGCTGACGGAGACGGCCCGGGAGCGCGACGAGCGGCTCGGCACGTACGCTCTCGGCATCGGTGCCGTCGTCATCGCGGTCATCGCGGGGACGGCGACCGTCGTCCGGGACGCCCGCAAGCGCCGGCGCCGTTTGCAGTGAACGGCCACGGTCCGGCCGGGGAAGCGACCCCGTGGTGTTGGGCCGTGAGGCCCAACTGACTAGAGTGACGGCAGGCTTCACGAATGTGATCGGGGGATCGCGTGAAGCGGAGGGGGATGTCCGGGGCGCGTGACCCACGACCGCGCCGGGACCGTCCGCTCCGCCACGCAATCCGTCGGTTCTGCCGGCGAATTGAGAAGTGAGGAGCTTCGGATGAGCACGAACACCTTCGGGCTGGCGGACGATCCGGTCGTCAAGGCGGCCAACAGGATCTCCGAGACGGCCAACGCCGTCACCACGCAGGCCCGGGAGCTGGCCGACATCATCGCCACCGTGAGCGCCGGCTGGACCGGTGTCGGCGCCGCCGGGTTCGCCAAGGCCCAGTCGGACCTCAACGTGGAGCACGACGAGATCCGCCGGCTGCTCGGGGTCCTGCACAACGCCGTCTCGCAGACCAAGAACCTGAGCAACGCCCAGGACGAGGACGTCCGCGCGGCGTTCCGCGCCGTGGCCCCCTCCGCCGGCGGCGCCCGCTCCGGCCTCGACAGCATCTGACCGGCGTCGTCCCCGGTCATCACCAGAGCGAAGGAGAAGAGCATGTCGGGCAACGACGGCAACACCCGGGTACGGTACGAGACCGTCCAGCAGATGGCGGACCGCATCCGCGTCGTGTCGAACAACATCATCAAGGACCTGGCCGAGATGGAGCAGGCCGTCAAGGTCGTCACCGACACCTGGGACGGTGAGGCGCACCGCGAGTACGTGGTCCTCCAGACCAAGTACAAGCGCATCGCCGACGAGATGCAGAAGAAGCTCGAGATGGTCGCCAAGCTCATCGAGCAGGGCAAGGGCGACTACCGCGCCACCGACGTGAAGGCCTCGCGCCTGTTCACCGAGGCCTACTGAGCCACTCCGGTGCGGCGGGCAGGCACCGGCACACACCGGCGGACGCCGATGCGCCCGTGTGCGGTGTGCCGTGCACCGGATCGCCGGCAGGAGCCGAAGGGGCGCGCCCGCACCGGGCGCGCCCCTTCGCCGTCGGCGGCCGCCGCTTCCGCCCGCTCAGGGCCGGTGGCGGTCCAGGTCGAACTCCCCGTCGCGGGCGCCGAGCACGAAGGCCTCCCATTCGGCCGCCGTGTACCGCAGGACCGTGTCCCGGTCGAGCGAGGAGCGCATGGCCACGGCGCCCTCGGGCAGCCGGGCGATCTCGACCCGCTCCTCGTCGGGGCTGGTCCCGGGCGGGCCCTCCCACTCCACGCCGCTGATGTCGAGCGCGTACAGCTCGTCCTTCTCCTGCTGGGTGCCCATGTGCGGCCTTTCCCCTCGGTGGCGCGGTCTTCACCGCCGATTATCGGTCCTGCGCCGACCGGCCGGACGGGTTTGCTCACATCCCCGGCATCCGCCCGAGCTGGACCAGCGAGGTTCCCCGCCTGCGCGAGACGAAGTACCCCCGGCCCGGCGGCATCGGACGCGGCCGCACCGTGCCGATCAGGTCGCCCTCGGACGGGTCACCGGACAGGACCACGCCCTGCGCGCCCAGCTCCTTGATCCGCTGCATGAACGGCTCGTACAGCGACCGCGAGGCCCCCGCGGAGCTGCGCGCGATGACGAAGCGCACGCCCGTGTCCCGGGCGAAGGGCAGGAACTCCACCAGCGGCGCCAGCGGATTGCCCTGGCTCGTGGCCACCAGGTCGAAGTCGTCGATGAGGATGAACACGTCCGGCCCCGTCCACCAGCTGCGGTCGCGCAACTGCTGCGGAGTGACGTCGGTCGGCGGCTGCCGCCGGGAGAACACCCCGCCCAGCGCCTCCATGTGCATCTGCAGCGAGCTCGCCATCGGCGCGTACTCCAGCAGGTGGGCCTCCGGCAGGGCCCCGAGCAGGCCCCGCCGGTAGTCGCCCACCACCAGGCGCGCCTGCTCCGGGGTGTAGCGCTCCGCGATCTGCCGGGCGATCAGCCGCAGCAGGTTCGTCTTGCCCGACTCGCTCTCCCCGAAGACCAGGAGGAAGGGGTCGGACTCGAAGTCGACGAAGACCGGCTCCAGGTCCGTCTCGTCGATGCCGATCGCGATCCCGCGGCCCGGGTGCTCCCCGCCCCGGGGCAGCTGGTCCGCGTGCAGCAGCCGGGGCAGCAGACGCACCCCCGGGGCCGCGGGCCCCGCCCAGTGCCGCTTCACCTCGGCCACGAAGGCGGCCGTCGCCTCCGAGAGGTCCGCCGTCTCGTGCGAGCCGTCGACCCGCGGCAGCGCGCCCAGGAAGTGCAGCTTCTCCGGCACCTGGCCGCGGCCGGGCATTCCGGCGGGGACGTTCGCCGCGACCTTCCGGTCGAACTCCGAGTCCATGACGTCGCCGAGCCGCAGCTCCAGCCGGCTCAGCATCTGGTCCTTCAGCGCCGAGCGCACCTCCATGTACCGCGCCGCGGTGACCACCACGTGGATGCCGTAGCCGAGGCCGCGGGCCGCGATGTCGGTGACCACCTGCTCCAGGCCCTCGTACTCGCCGCGGAAACCGCCCCAGCCGTCGACGAGCAGGAACACGTCGCCCCACGGCTCACCGGGCAGCTCGCCCGCCGCCCGCCGGCGCCGGTAGGTGCCGATCGAGTCGATGCCGTTCGAGCGGAAGAACTCCTCGCGGCGGCCCAGGATGCCCGCCACCTCCGCGACGGTGCGCCGCACCCGCTCCGGGTCCAGCCGTGAGGCGATCCCGCCGACGTGCGGCAGCTCCGCCACCGCCGACAGGCTGCCGCCGCCGAAGTCCAGCCCGTAGAACTGCACTTCGCGCGGGGTGTGCGTGAGCGCGAAGGAGGAGACCAGCGTCCGCATCAGCGTGGACTTGCCCGACTGCGGGCCGCCCACCACCATCATGTGGCCCGCCGCACCCGAGAAGTCCCGGTAGAGCACCTCGCGGCGCTGCTCGAAGGGCTTGTCGATGAGGCCGAGCGGTACGACGAGCCCGCCGGGCCGCGTGTACCCGTCCGCGTGCAGCCCGCGCTCCGCGCTCGGCGCCAGCGCCGGCAGCAACTGGTCCAGCGGCGGAGCCTGGTCCAGCGGCGGCAGCCACACCTGGTGCGCCGGCACGCCCTGCCCCTCCAGCCGGCCCACGATCACGTCCAGCACCGTGTCGGCGAGCGCGTCGTCCTCCCGCTGCGACCGCGCCGCCAGGTGGGCCGGGTCCGGCGCCGCGTACACCACCGGCACCGGGGCCGCCGTGAACAGCGCGGGCCGCCGCTCCACCGGGAACGGGCCCACCGACAGCTCCGGCCCGCCCGAGCGGTAGGTCCCCGAGACGTACGCCGCCTTGAAGCGGGTCATCTCGTCCGTACCGAACTTCAGGTAGCCCGAACCCGGCACCGACGGCAGGTGGTAGGCGTCGGGCACACCGATCGCCGTCCGGGACTCCGCCGCCGAGAAGGTCCGCAGACCGATCCGGTACGACAGGTACGTGTCCAGCCCGCGCAGCTTGCCCTCCTCCAGCCGCTGCGAGGCCAGCAGCAGGTGCACGCCCAGCGAACGGCCGATCCGGCCGATCTGGATGAACATGTCGATGAAGTCGGGCTTCGCCGTCAGGAGCTCGCTGAACTCGTCGATCACCAGCACCAGCGAGGCCAGCGGCTCCAGCGGGGCGCCCGCAGCGCGCGCCTTCTCGTAGTCGTGGATGTTCGCGTAGTTGCCCGCAGCCCGCAGCAGCTCCTGGCGGCGCTGGAGCTCACCGCGGATCGAGTCGCCCATCCGGTCCACGAGCGTCAGGTCGTCCGCCAGGTTGGTGATGACCGCCGCCACGTGCGGCATCTGCCCCATGCCGGTGAAGGTCGCGCCGCCCTTGAAGTCGGCCAGGACGAAGTTCAGCGTCTCCGAGGTGTGCGTGACCGCGAGACCCAGCACCAGCGTGCGCAGCAGCTCCGACTTGCCCGAACCCGTCGCGCCCACGCACAGCCCGTGCGGACCCATCCCCTCCTGCGCGGCCTCCTTCAGGTCCAGCATCACCGGGGCGCCGTCCTCGCCGACGCCGATCGGCACGCGCAGCCGCTCACCGGCCGACCGCGGTCGCCAGGTGCGGGCCACGTCGACCGCGGCCGCGTCGCCCAGGTTCAGCAGGTCCGTGAAGTCCAGATTGGCCAGCAGCGGCTCGTCGTCGTCCCCGCCGCCGGTGCGCAGCGGGGCCAACTGGCGGGCCAGCGCCTCCGCCGCGGGCAGCGACAGAGTGTCCGGCACGCCCTCGTACGCGACGCCCGCACCGGACTCCAGGCGCAGCCGGCCCGGGCGCACCACGACCGACAGCCCACCGCGCGGCTCGTCCAGCTCGCCCGCGACCACCTCGACGATCGTGACGCCCTGCAGCCCCTCGGCCGCCGCGAACACCGAATCCGGCGGCACCGACCCGCCGTCCAGCACCACCACCAGGTGCGGCTGGTCCAGGACCGGCGACACGTCGCGGCTGAACCGCGGCCGCCCCTCCAACCGGGGCGCCAGCAGCCCCTCCAGCTCCCCCAGGTCGTCGCCGAACAGCCGCTTCGTACCGGCCCCGTCGACCTGCCCGGGCACCTGCGTGTGCGGCAGCCACTTCGTCCAGTCCCACGCGGGCACCGCGCCCGGCGCGGCCACCACGGCCACCACCAGGTCCTCGGGGGAGTGCAGCGTCGCCAGTTGCGCCACCACCGC
Organism: Streptomyces sp. NPDC045967; assembly: GCF_056430495.1. Classification (NCBI taxonomy): domain Bacteria; kingdom Bacillati; phylum Actinomycetota; class Actinomycetes; order Kitasatosporales; family Streptomycetaceae; genus Streptomyces; species Streptomyces sp. NPDC045967. The sequence goes on from NZ_JBWKLE010000003.1 coordinate 652,992, forward strand.
CCGCGCCGCACCGCGCGCCGACTCCGGCTCACCTGACACGGTCACGTGGTAGAAGGCGCGGAGCGACACCGCCATCGGCAGCCCGTCCAGCGAGGAGTGCACCCGCAGGAAGCGCTGCATCGCGCCCGCCGTCAGCGGCTCCAGCTCGTCCACCGGCGCCGTGTCCGGCGCCACCAGCGGGGTCGACAGGCGCTGCGGGCCCAGCCCGAGCCGGGCCTGGCCGAAGTCCGGGTCCCCCACCCGCCGCTCCCACAACCGCGAACCCTCGGCCACCACCGACCACAACTGGTCCGGGGACGGGTGCAGGTACAACTGCGCGTCGCGCTGCGCCCGCGCCGTCCGCCGTACCTGACGGCGCGTCTGCGCAAGGTATTTGAGGTAGTCCCGGCGCACATCGGCCATTTGCCCCTGCGTACCGCGGCGGTGGCGCACCAGCTGCGCCACGACCATGGCCACCGTGGACGACAGCATCAGCACGCCCATGATGCGCATGAACGGCGCCGCACCCGGCATGAAGAAGAACACCGCGGAGGAGCCCATGCCGAGCATCGGCAGGAGCTGCATCAGCATGCCCTCCTGCTGCCCCCGGGGAAGCTCCGGCGGTGCCTCGAGCCGCAGTTCGTCCGAAGGCACTTCGGGCGGCAGGGACCGCGGCGGCCGCTTGACGACGATCTGACTCACCGGAGCATCAATCCCTTGAAAACGGACGGGACGCCGCATCCGGCGCCGCCAAGTCCCGGGCGGGGAGGGAGGTCTCCTCCACGCGTCGGCGATCCTACTGGCCGACCGCCGGTCAAGCGCCCGGTAGGGTGACGCGCGCACTATGCGCATCCGCGAATCGCCCGCCGCCGCGGGTGGCGACCAGGGGGGTCACACAGGTGAGTACGGCCGGGGCGACGGGTTTCTGCAGGGTCACCGTGGTGGCTCCCGACAGCCGGATCGACGTCGCCCTCCCCGAGGACATCGCCGTCGCCGACGTCTACCCCGAGCTGCTGCGCCTCACCGGCCAGACCCAGCCCGTCGGCGCCCCCACCGGCTTCCACCTCGTACGCCGCTCCGGCACCGTCCTCGACGGCGCCCGCACCCTCGCCGCCCAGCAGGTCCTCGACGGCGAGGTGCTCAGCCTGCGCCCCTTCGCCGAGTCCCTGCCGCCCGCCGTCTTCGACGACGTCTCCGACGCCGTCGCCTCGGCCGTCGTCCGCGACCGCCGCCTCTGGAGCGACGACATGCTGCGCGGCGCGGGCCTGGCCGGCGCCGCACTGCTCCTGCTGATGCTCGGCTTCGTCCTCTGGTACGCCGACCCCCTGCGCCACGACATGCACGGCCTGCCCGGGATCATCGCGGCCGCCGCCGGAATCCTGCTCACCGCGGTGGCCGGAGTCCGCGCCCGCGTCTACCGCGACCGCGCCTCCGCCGTCGCCCTCGGCCTCAGCGCCCTGCCGCACCTGCTGATCGCCGGCTCCGGGATCGTCGCCCCCGCCTCGGGCCAGGGACCCGGCCGGCTCCAGTTCCTGCTGGGCTGCGTCTGCGTCCTCGTCGCCTCCGTGGCCCTGGTCGCACTCACCCCCAGCGGTGACGCCCCCTTCGTCGCGGCCACCTTCGTCGCCGCCGCCGGCACCCTGGCCACCTTCACGGCCATCGCCACCGACGCCTCCGCCACCTCCACCGCCGCCGCCTGCGCACCCGTCGCGATCGGCCTCGTCGCCTTCCTCCCCGGCCTCTCCGCCCGCTTCGCCCGCCTGCCCATCGGCTACGCCGCCCCGCGCAGCGCCACCGAGATGTACGAGACCCCGGACCGCTACGAGACCGAGCCCTACGGCGACCGGCCCGGCCCCGACGGCCACGACCCGGACGCCTCCCTCGACGCCGAGCGGATCGCCGCCCAGGCCCGCCGCGGCCACGAGATGCTGCTCGGCCTGGTCGGCGGCTGCGCCGCCGTCGTCGTCGGCGCCGCCGCGGTCCTCGGCTTCTCCGACAACACCTGGGGCCGGCTGCTCGCCCTCGCCACCGGCCTCGCGATGCTGCTGCGCGCCCGGCTCTTCCGCTACACCTCCCAGGTGGTGTGCGCCCTGGCCGCCGGGCTCCTCGCCGTCGCCCTGCTGCTCCTCGGCCTGGCCCTGCACCCGCCGGCCGACCTGCTCGACGCCCTGGTCCGGCGGCAGGACCACAGCGGACTGGAGCTGCGCACCATATGGCTGGCCGCCGCCGTCGCCGCCGGCGCCGCCCTCCTCACCGGAATTGCGCTTGTCATCCCCCGCCGGGGTCTGTCACCCTTCTGGGGAAGGCTGCTCGACCTCACCGAGGCGGCGGTCCTGCTCAGCCTGGTCCCCCTGGCCCTGGCCGTGCTGGACGTCTACTCCCGGGCCCGCGCTCTCACCAGCTGAGACGCCGTGACCCGGCAGCCTGGTACGCTGTGTGACGGCCGTTTGTGTACGCGTCCCCCGGATCCCCGACAGAGGGTCTGTGGACTGCGCTCAGCGGACCCCGCCTCCCGAGTTACGGAAGATCCCCAGAGAATTCGACCTGGGGCACTCGGTGGCAACGAAGACCAAACGAGGAGTAAGCGTGCCGCTTGACGCCGCTACGAAGAAGCAGATCATCGCAGAGTTCGGTGCCAAGGAGGGCGACACCGGCTCTCCCGAGGTGCAGGTCGCGATGCTCTCCCGCCGCATCTCGGACCTGACCGAGCACCTCAAGACGCACAAGCACGACCACCACTCCCGTCGTGGTCTGCTGATCCTGGTCGGCCAGCGTCGCCGCCTGCTGCAGTACCTGGCCAAGAAGGACATCCAGCGCTTCCGTACGCTGGTCGAGCGCCTCGGCATCCGCCGCGGTGCGGCCGGCGCCAAGTAAAGCGCTGTGGAGGGAGCGGTTCCCACATCCTGGGGCCGCTCCCTTTGCCGTACGTGCGCATGAGACCGGACCCTTTGTAGTCTGGACGGAACGCACGCGCGCGTCTGAGGCAGACGCGCACAACTGAAGAGGAGGAGCGCCCTCCCTACGCCGCCGGTCCTCGGTAGTGGCACCCGGAATGCCCCAGCGGGCACAGAACCGGGTGCTTCGATCGAAGACCGGCCCGCACCCAAGGCGCGCTTCTCCGCACCGTCCACCGCCACACGGGCGGCGGACGGAGACGACGAAAATGGAGAAAACGCTAGTGGAGAACGAGACCCACTACGCCGAGGCCGTCATTGACAACGGTTCCTTCGGCACCCGCACCATCCGCTTCGAGACGGGCCGTCTGGCCCGCCAGGCCGCCGGCTCCGCCGTTGCCTACCTGGACGACGACACGATGGTGCTGTCCGCCACCACCGCGTCGAAGAAGCCCAAGGACCAGCTCGACTTCTTCCCCCTGACGGTGGACGTCGAGGAGCGGCAGTACGCGGCCGGCAAGATCCCCGGCTCCTTCTTCCGTCGCGAGGGCCGGCCCTCCGAGGACGCGATCCTCACCTGCCGCCTGATCGACCGCCCGCTGCGCCCGTCCTTCAAGAAGGGCCTGCGCAACGAGATCCAGGTCGTCGCCACGATCATGGCGCTCAACCCGGACCACCTGTACGACGTCATCGCGATCAACGCCGCGTCCGCGTCGACCCAGCTGGCCGGCCTGCCCTTCTCCGGCCCGATCGGCGGCGTCCGCGTCGCGCTGATCCGCGGCCAGTGGGTGGCCTTCCCGACGCACACCGAGCTCGAGGACGCCGTCTTCGACATGGTCGTCGCGGGCCGCACCCTCGACGACGGCGACGTCGCGATCATGATGGTCGAGGCCGAGGCCACCGAGAAGACCATCGCCCTCGTCAAGGGCGGCGCCGAGGCGCCGACCGAGGAGGTCGTGGCCGCGGGCCTCGACGCCGCGAAGCCGTTCATCAAGGTCCTGTGCAAGGCCCAGGCCGACCTGGCCGCCAAGGCCGCCAAGCCCGAGGGCGAGTTCCCGGTCTTCCTGGACTACCAGGACGACGTGTACGAGGCCCTCGCGGCCGCCGTCAAGGGCGACCTCACCCAGGCGCTGACCATCGCGGGCAAGCAGGACCGCGAGGCCGAGCTGGACCGCGTCAAGGAGATCGCCGCCGAGAAGCTCCTCCCGGCCTTCGAGGGCCGCGAGAAGGAGATCTCCGCCGCCTACCGCAGCCTGACCAAGGCCCTGGTGCGCGAGCGCGTCATCAAGGACAAGGTCCGCATCGACGGCCGCGGGATCACGGACATCCGTACCCTCGCCGCCGAGGTCGAGGCCATCCCGCGCGTGCACGGCTCGGCGCTGTTCGAGCGTGGCGAGACCCAGATCCTGGGCGTCACCACCCTCAACATGCTCCGCATGGAGCAGCAGCTGGACACCCTCTCCCCGGTGACCCGCAAGCGCTACATGCACAACTACAACTTCCCGCCGTACTCCGTCGGCGAGACCGGCCGCGTCGGCTCCCCCAAGCGCCGCGAGATCGGCCACGGCGCGCTCGCCGAGCGCGCGATCGTGCCGGTCCTGCCGACCCGCGAGGAGTTCCCCTACGCGATCCGCCAGGTGTCCGAGGCCCTCGGCTCCAACGGTTCGACGTCCATGGGCTCGGTCTGCGCCTCCACCATGTCGCTGCTGAACGCCGGTGTGCCCCTCAAGGCCCCCGTCGCCGGCATCGCCATGGGCCTGATCTCCCAGGAGATCGACGGCAAGACCCACTACGTCGCCCTCACCGACATCCTCGGTGCGGAGGACGCCTTCGGCGACATGGACTTCAAGGTCGCCGGCACCAAGGAGTTCGTCACCGCCCTCCAGCTGGACACCAAGCTGGACGGCATCCCGGCCTCCGTCCTGGCCGCGGCCCTCAAGCAGGCCCGCGACGCCCGCCTCCACATCCTCGACGTGATGATGGAAGCGATCGACACGCCGGACGCGATGTCCCCCTTCGCCCCGCGGATCATCACCGTCAAGATCCCGGTGGACAAGATCGGTGAGGTCATCGGCCCCAAGGGCAAGATGATCAACCAGATCCAGGAGGACACCGGCGCCGAGATCACGATCGAGGACGACGGCACCATCTACATCGGTGCCTCCGACGGCCCGGCCGCCGAGGCCGCCCGCGCCACGATCAACGCGATCGCCAACCCGACCATGCCGGAGGTCGGCGAGCGCTACCTGGGTACGGTCGTCAAGACCACCACCTTCGGTGCCTTCGTCTCCCTCATGCCCGGCAAGGACGGCCTGCTGCACATCTCGCAGATCCGCAAGCTCGCCGGTGGCAAGCGCGTGGAGAACGTCGAGGACGTGCTCGCGGTCGGCACCAAGGTCCAGGTGGAGATCGCCGAGATCGACCAGCGCGGCAAGCTCTCCCTGGTCCCCGTGATCGACGGCGAGGCCGCCGGCGACGACGCTGACAAGGACGACTCCGACAAGTGATGTCGCGTAGTTCCCGTGTGACGGCCCGCCCCTCTTCGGAGGGGCGGGCCGTCGCCCGTACCCAAACCCTTCTCCAGGGCAGCAACGGCATCGGCACCGTGCGGCGCACCGTGCTGCCCGGCGGACTGCGCATCGTCACCGAGACGCTGCCCTCCGTCCGCTCCGCCACCTTCGGCATCTGGGCGCACGTCGGCTCCCGTGACGAGACGCCCGCCCTGAACGGCGCCACGCACTACCTCGAGCACCTCCTCTTCAAGGGCACCGCCCAGCGCAGCGCCCTCGACATCTCCTCCGCGATCGATGCGGTCGGCGGCGAGATGAACGCCTTCACGGCGAAGGAGTACACCTGCTACTACGCCCGGGTGCTCGACACCGACCTGCCGCTGGCCATCGACGTGGTCTGCGACATGCTCACCGGCTCGCTGATCCGCGAGGAGGACGTCGACGCCGAGCGCGGGGTCATCCTCGAAGAGATCGCGATGACCGAGGACGACCCGGGCGACATGGTCCACGACCTGTTCGCCCAGACCATGTACGGGGACACCCCCCTCGGCCGCCCCGTCCTCGGCACCGTCGACACGATCAACGCCCTGGGCGCCGACCGGATCCGCCGCTTCTACAAGAAGCACTACGACCCGACCCACCTCGTGGTGGCCGCCGCCGGCAACGTCGACCACACCAAGGTCGTCCGCCAGGTCCGCGCCGCCTTCGAGAAGGCCGGTGCGCTGACCCGCACCGACGTCGAGCCGATCGGCCCGCGCACCGGCACCAGGCGCCTGCGCACCTCCGGCCGCGTGGAGCTGGTGAACCGCAAGACCGAGCAGGCCCACGTCGTCCTCGGCATGCCCGGCCTCGCCCGCACCGACGAGCGCCGCTGGGCGCTGGGCGTGCTGAACACCGCTCTCGGCGGAGGCATGTCCTCCCGCCTGTTCCAGGAGGTCCGCGAAAAGCGCGGCCTGGCCTACAGCGTGTATTCGTACACCTCCGGCTTCGCCGACACCGGCCTCTTCGGCGTCTACGCGGGCTGCCGCCCCAACCAGGTCCACGACGTGCTGCGGATCTGCCGCGACGAGCTGGACAAGGTGGCGGCCGACGGCCTCGCCGACGAGGAGATCAGGCGCGCCATCGGCCAGCTCTCCGGATCGACGGTCCTCGGCCTGGAGGACACCGGCGCGATCATGAACCGCATCGGCAAGAGCGAGCTGTGCTGGGGCGACCAGATGTCGGTCGACGAGATGCTGGCCAAGATCGCCTCCGTGACCCCGGACGACGTCCGCTCGGTCGCACAGGATGTACTGGCCCAGCGGCCCTCGCTCGCGGCGATCGGCCCGCTGAAGGAGAAGCAGGCCGCCCGTCTCGACGAAGCGGTCGCCTAGTTCTCACGGCAAGCAAGTCTGTGTTGATTTAAGGACGGAATATGAGCAAGCTGCGCGTGGCGGTCCTCGGGGCCCAGGGCCGCATCGGCTCCGAGGCGGTCAAGGCCGTCGAGGCCGCGGAGGACATGGAACTGGTCGCCGCGCTCGGCCGCGGCGACAAGCTGGAGACGCTGGCCGACTCCGGCGCCCAGGTCGCCGTCGAGCTGACCACCCCGTCCTCGGTGATGGAGAACCTGGACTTCCTGATCCGCCACGGCATCCACGCGGTGGTCGGCACCACCGGATGGACCGAGGACCGCCTCGCCCAGCTGGACGCCTGGCTCGCGGACTCCCCGCGGACCGGCGTGCTCATCGCCCCGAACTTCTCCATCGGCGCCGTCCTCACCATGAAGTTCGCCGCCCAGGCCGCGCGCTACTTCGAGTCCGTCGAGGTCATCGAGCTGCACCACCCGAACAAGGTCGACGCGCCCTCGGGCACCGCGGCCCGCACCGCGCAGCTCATCGCGGCCGCCCGCGCCGAGGCCGGCCTCGGCGCCCAGCCCGACGCCACCTCCACCGCCCTCGACGGCGCCCGCGGCGCGGACGTCTCCGGCGTTCCGGTGCACGCCGTCCGCCTGCGGGGCCTGCTGGCCCACCAGGAGGTCCTGCTCGGCGGCGAGGGCGAGACCCTGACCATCCGCCACGACTCCCTGCACCACAGCAGCTTCATGCCGGGCATCCTGCTCGGCGCCCGCCGCGTGACGCAGACCCCGGGCCTCACCTTCGGCCTGGAACACTTCCTCGACCTCGGCTGATCCGGTAGTCCTCCCATGCGCGCGAAGATCACGTACTTCATCACGGCCGCCGTCCTGGTCGTCTACTTCGTCCTGGTCGGCAGCCGGGGCCTGATGCTGCTCCGGCAGGGCACCTGGCTCACCGTCGCCTTCGGGGCGGCCGTGCTGGTCCTGCCGGTCATCGGCGTGTGGTTCCTGTGGAAGAACACGCAGTTCGTCACCAGGGCCAACCAGCTCGCCACCGAGCTGGAGGCAGAGGGCGGACTGCCCGTGGACGAGCTGGAGCGCGACGCCTACGGCCGGATCCTGCGCGATTCCGCCGACGAGGTCTTCGCCCGCCGCAAGGCCGAGACCGAGGACGCGCCGGGGGACTGGCGCAGCTGGTTCCGGCTCGCCGTGGCCTACCACGACGCCCGCGACACCCCGCGGGCGCGCAAGGCCATGCAGCGGGCCATCGCCCTGCACGACGGGAAGCCCGTCCGGGCCTGATGCCGGGACGGGCTTCCCGTCGGCGCGTGCCGCCCGATCAGGCGGGCGGGGGCCGGTAGTCGTCCGCCCAGGCCGTGACGGCGTCGACGGCCCGGTCGAAGGCCTCACCCCGCGACAGGAAATCGGCGTTGTGGTCGGTCAGCAGCACCGGCGCCTCCGCGCCGGCGCGCGTGGCCACGGTCAGCGCCTGCCCCTGGACGGTCCGCGGCAGGCCCAGCCAGCGCACCGGCTGCTGCACCGTGCGCAGCTCGAGGACCTCGCCCCAGGCGATCGAGCGGGTCCCGAAGAAGCCCACCCGGCGCAGCCCCGTACGGCTCACCCAGACGCCCGCGCGCAGCAGCCGCAGCGCCGAGCCGATGACGAGGAGGGCGGCGGCGAGGCAGACGGAGGTGCCACCCCAGGCGCCGGCGAAGGCGACGATCATCGTCGACAGCAGCATGAACGCCGACAGCAGGAGCAGCAGCGCGGCGATGGCCACCCGCCATGGGCCCGGCCGGTAGGGACGCCGCCAGCGGTCGTGGTCGGCAAGGGCCGGCACCTCGTCGCCGTCGTCGTCCACGTCGGACACACCGTCGGCCGTCAGGAAGGGCAGGGGCACGGCTGGACCTCACTCACATGCACGTTCGGTTGGGCAGTGACCGTGAGGCTACCGTCCCCGGGAGGCCTCCGACTGCTGCGACTTCTGCGGCGCCCCGCTCGGCTGCAGCGCCGGCATGCCGAAGACCAGTGAACCGGCCAGCCCGGCGACCACGGCCAGTCCGACCAGACTACGGGCGGCGAGCTGGGTCCTGCCGAGGCGCTCGCGCGGCGGCGGAGTGACGTTGCTGCGGAATCGGTCGGCCTCGGCGACGAAGGCGAACGGGACGGGTTCGCGCCGGCTGGACATGGGGGCGGCTCTCCTCACGGTCGGGGCCCTGGGGCCTGGGGCGGTGACGGCAGGTGGACCTGGGTCCTCCCCGTAAGACGTACGACGGGCCCCGCAGGTGCCCGATTTCGTCATATTGATCAAGTTTCTCGCCGCCGCGCCGACCCGGCGTCCCGCGGCCCGCTCCCGACTGCCGTGCGCGGAGGGCCGCGGCCGGCGACGTAGAGTGGGCGCGCCCCAGGACGCACGTTTGGAAGGACCCCGGTGAGCGAGACCGCCGCTTCAGATCTGAAACCCAGCTTCCGCAGTGACGTGACGGTGGAGCTGGTGAAGCACTCCGCCGCCGACTCCGACGTGCTGTGGGCCGCCCGGGTGTCCACCGCGGGCGAGCAGTCCCTCGAGGAGCTGCAGAAGGATCCGGAGCGCTCCAAGGGTCTGATCAACTACCTGATGCGCGACCGCCACGGCAGCCCCTTCGAGCACAACTCGATGACCTTCTTCATCAGCGCCCCGATCTTCGTGTTCCGGGAGTTCATGCGGCACCGCGTCGGCTGGTCCTACAACGAGGAATCCGGCCGCTACAGGGAGCTGGAGCCGGTCTTCTACGTCCCCGACGCCGAGCGCAAGCTCGTCCAGGAGGGCCGCCCGGGCAAGTACGTCTTCGTCGAGGGCACCGAGGCGCAGCAGGAACTGACCGGCCGCGTCATGGAGGACTCCTACCGGCAGGCGTACGAGGCGTACCAGGAGATGCTCGCCGCGGGCGTGGCCCGCGAGGTGGCCCGTTCGGTCCTGCCGGTCGGACTCTTCTCCTCGATGTACGCCACGTGCAACGCCCGCTCGCTCATGCACTTCCTGGGCCTGCGGACGCAGCACGAGCTGGCGAAGGTCCCGTCCTTCCCGCAGCGGGAGATCGAGATGGTGGGCGAGAAGATGGAGCGGCACTGGGCGCAGCTCATGCCGCTCACCTACGCGGCCTTCAACGGCAACGGCCGCGTTGCCCCGTAAGGCTGTGGTTCGTCCCGTGACGGACAGATGTCCTAGGTGAAGTCCCAAGTGTCCGTATTGCGGCGTTTCGGAAAGTTCATCTAGGCTGATCAAACGGACCCGGCACTGCTTGAACCCCCGAGCAGGCAGTGCCGGTGTCCAACACTCGGACCCACGTCCCCCGAGGGGACACCCCGGGCATGGCAGCGAGTAGCGTGTTACCCATGGCTCCGATCTCGACTCCGCAGACCCCCTTCGGGCGGGTCCTCACCGCCATGATCACGCCGTTCGCGGCGGATGGCGCACTCGACCTCGACGGCGCGCAGCGGCTCGCCGTCCACTTGGTGGACGCAGGCAACGACGGCCTGATCGTCAACGGCACCACCGGTGAGTCGCCGACCACCTCCGACGCGGAGAAAAACGACCTCGTACGAGCCGTCCTCGAAGCCGTCGGAGACCGCGCCCACGTGGTCGCCGGCATCGGTACGAACGACACCCGGCACACCCTCGAACTCGCCCGCGAGGCCGAGCGCACCGGCGCCCACGGCCTGCTCGCCGTGACCCCGTACTACAGCAAGCCGTCGCAGGAGGGCCTCTACCGGCACTTCACGGCGATCGCCGACGCCACCGGCCTGCCGGTGATGCTCTACGACATCCCCGGCCGCAGCGGTGTCCCGATCGAGACGGAAACCCTCGTCCGGCTGGCCGAGCACCCCCGTATCGTGGCCAACAAGGACGCCAAGGGCGACCTCGGCCGTGCCAGCTGGGCCATCGCGCAGAGCGGTCTGGCCTGGTACTCCGGTGACGACATGCTGAACCTGCCGCTCCTGTCGGTCGGCGCCGTCGGCTTCGTGTCCGTGGTCGGCCACGTGGTCACCCCCGACCTGCGCGCCATGCTGGAGGCGCACCTGGGCGGAGACGTCCACAAGGCGACCGAGATCCACCAGAAGCTGCTCCCCGTCTTCACCGGTATGTTCCGCACCCAGGGCGTGATGACCACCAAGGGCGCGCTGAACCTGCAGGGGCTGCCCGCGGGCCCGCTGCGGCTCCCGCTGGTCGAGCTGAGCGACGAAGAGACCGCCCAGCTCAAGCGCGATCTCGCCGCCGGCGGGGTACAGCTCTGACAACAGACTTCACAACTGAACAAGTACGACCGAAAACAGACAACAGCAAGTGCACGAATGTCATGCGCGCCGCGTGCCTTCCGGGGTACGTGGCGTGCGTGGTGAGGAGAGACTTTTGAGCCATCCGCATCCGGAACTCGGTCCGCCGCCGAAGCTGCCCAAGGGCGGCCTTCGAGTCACCCCTCTGGGTGGTCTCGGCGAGATCGGCCGCAACATGACCGTCTTCGAGTTCGACGGCCGCCTGCTGATCGTCGACTGCGGCGTCCTCTTCCCCGAGGAGGAGCAGCCCGGCATCGACCTGATCCTGCCGGACTTCTCGTCCATCCGGGACCGCCTGGACGACATCGACGGCATCGTGCTCACGCACGGCCACGAGGACCACATCGGCGCCGTCCCCTACCTCCTGCGGGAGAAGCCCGACATCCCGCTGATCGGCTCCAAGCTGACGCTGGCCCTCATCGAGGCGAAGCTCCAGGAGCACCGCATCCGCCCCTACACCCTCGAGGTGAAGGAGGGCGAGCGCGAGAGCCTCGGCCCGTTCGACTGCGAGTTTATCGCCGTCAACCACTCCATCCCCGACGCCCTGGCCGTCGCGATCCGGACCCCCGCGGGCCTGGTCGTGGCCACCGGCGACTTCAAGATGGACCAGCTCCCGCTGGACAGCCGCCTCACGGACCTGCACGCCTTCGCGCGTCTGAGCGAGGAGGGCATCGACCTCCTCCTCTCCGACTCGACGAACGCCGAGGTCCCGGGCTTCGTCCCGCCGGAGCGCGAGATCTCCAACGTGCTGCGCACGGTCTTCGCGAACGCCCACAACCGGATCATCGTGGCCAGCTTCGCCAGCCACGTGCACCGCATTCAGCAGATCCTCGACGCCGCCCACGAGTACGGCCGCCGGGTCGCCTTCGTCGGCCGCTCGATGGTCCGCAACATGGGCATCGCCCGCGACCTGGGCTACCTCCGCGTGCCCGCGGGCCTCGTGGTGGACGTCAAGACCCTCGACGACCTGCCGGCCCACGAGGTCGTCCTGGTCTGCACGGGTTCGCAGGGCGAGCCGATGGCGGCGCTGTCCCGCATGGCCAACCGCGACCACCAGATCCGGATCGTCCCCGGCGACACGGTGATCCTGGCGTCCTCCCTGATCCCGGGCAACGAGAACGCGGTCTACCGCGTGATCAACGGTCTGACCCGCTGGGGCGCCAACGTCGTGCACAAGGGCAACGCCAAGGTGCACGTCTCCGGGCACGCCTCCGCCGGCGAGCTGCTGTACTTCTACAACATCTGCAAGCCGCGGAACCTGATGCCGGTCCACGGCGAATGGCGCCACCTGCGCGCCAACGCCGAACTCGGCGCCCTGACGGGCGTGCCGAAGGACCGCATCGTCATCGCCGAGGACGGCGTGGTCGTCGACCTGATCGACGGCAAGGCCCGGATCTCCGGCAAGGTCCAGGCGGGCTACGTGTACGTGGACGGCCTGTCGGTCGGCGACGTCACCGAGGCCTCGCTGAAGGACCGCCGGATCCTCGGCGACGAGGGCATCGTCTCGGTGTACGTGGTGGTCGACAGCACCACGGGCAAGGTCGTCAGCGGCCCGAACATCCAGGCCCGCGGCTCCGGCATCGAGGACTCCGCCTTCGGCCCGGTGATCGCCAAGATCGAGGAGGCCATCGGCAGGGCAGCCTCCGACGGCGTGGCCGAGCCGCACCAGATCCAGCAGCTCATCCGCCGCACGATGGGCAAGTGGGTGTCGGACAGCTACCGCCGCCGCCCGATGATCCTCCCCGTCGTCGTCGAGGTCTGACCCCCGCCGTAGCGGCAGCACAGGAGCGGGGCAACCGGATTTGCGTCCGGGGGCCCCGCTCCAGTACGTTTACCTCTCCACCCCGCACGACAGCCAGGCACACACGTGTGTCCCGGCCGTCCTCCGCGGGCGGGTGGGAATCCAGACCGGGGAAACCTGATAAAGTCTGCTCCGCCCGAAAGGGAAAGGCCCTCCGCAGGCCGTCGGAATTCCAATCCGAGCCGGAAACGGTACGGAAAGGATCTGATAGAGTCGGAATCGCCGGAAAGGGAAAGCGTGAAAGCGCGGGAACTGGAAAGCACCGGGGAAATCGGGCCCGAGAGAGTCTGATAGAGTCGGAAACGCAAGAACAGCAGGAAAGCAGAACGAAGCCCGGAGGAAAGCCCCAGCGGATGTCGCTGAGGGTGAGTACGAAGGAAGCGTCCGTTCCTTGAGAACTCAACAGCGTGCCAAAAATCAACGCCAAAAGTTGATACCCCGTCCATTTCGGTGGAT